>NZ_PSRU01000002.1:0-350935 GCF_003000935.1 Escherichia sp. R1 | reverse complement strand
CCTTCGCCCGGTTTCACGGTGATGCGTTTCACCTGGTAGCGGTCGCCCGCGTCGATAGAGTCATATTTGCCCCACGGACGATACACTTCGCGATGCACCCGATGCTCATGGCGACCATCAGCTTTGATCTGCTCGACCACTTTCTTCACATCCTGCACCGCATTACGGTCGGCAATCAGCACTGCATCTTTGGTCTGCACTACCACCAAATCTTTCACCCCGACGGTGGTGACCAGGCCAGATTCGGCGTACACATAGCTGTTTTCAGTTTTGTGATTAATCACATCGCCGTGGCAAACGTTGCCCTCGGCGGTGTGGGCGCTGATCTCCCATAATGAAGACCAGGAACCGACATCGCTCCAGCCCGCATCCATCGGCACCACAACGGCATCTGCCGTGCATTCCATGACCGCGTAATCCACCGACTCTTCCGGACAAGCGAGAAACGCCTCTTCATCCACACGAATAAAATCGAGATCCGGATCGACGGCGCTCATCGCTTTTTCACAGGCATCGAGAATATCCGGACGATACTTTTTCAGTTCTTCGAGATAGCGTCCGGCACGGAACAGGAACATACCGCTGTTCCAGTAATATTCGCCGCTTGCCACATAGGCCTGCGCGGTTTCCAGATTCGGTTTTTCGACAAACTGCGCCACTTCAAAGGCCACCGCATGCTGCTCATCTACAGGCACTTCATCACCGCGACGAATATAGCCATACCCAGTTTCAGGTTTGAATGGAACGATACCAAAAGTCACTAGTTTTCCATAACTAGCTAAAGATGACGCCTTATTAATTGCCTCACAGAAAACATGTTCGTCTTGGATGTTGTGATCTGCAGCTAAAATAAGAATCAATGGATCTTCATCAGCGAATTTTCTTTTTGCTGCTAATGCTGCGAGTGTTATAGCAGGGGCTGTATTACGACCTTTGGGTTCAAGAATAATGTTATTTGAAAGTTTGCCTAACTCTCTTAATTGTTCTGCAACAATAAATCTATGCTCTTCGTTGCATATAACTATTGAATCATCAGCATTTAAATTATTAAGACGTGATAATGTTGACTGCAACATTGTCAAACTGCCAGTCAACTTTAAAAACTGCTTGGGGAACTTTTCTCGTGAAAGTGGCCACAAGCGACTTCCCGAACCACCAGCCAAAATAACAGGTATCATTCTCACCTCTTAAAAGAATATTAGCATTAAAGCAACTTACTAGAACGCAGCATACCATTTTTATATAATAAAAAAAGGATAATACTTTTTATATGCCAAATGAAATGTCTACTAAAAATCCTACGATTGTTAAATTGTGCCAAATGAATTGCTGCATAGCATGGATAGTATAAAACTGAAGTATTGAAGTGTTTTTTAGCTCGCCAACATATATCAATATCTTCGCAATACATAAAATACTTTTCGTTGAATCCGTTGAGTTTTGA
This sequence comes from Escherichia sp. R1, assembly GCF_003000935.1. Taxonomy (NCBI): domain Bacteria; kingdom Pseudomonadati; phylum Pseudomonadota; class Gammaproteobacteria; order Enterobacterales; family Enterobacteriaceae; genus Escherichia; species Escherichia sp. R1. The sequence continues at coordinate 349,491 of NZ_PSRU01000002.1, read as the reverse complement.
ATAAAAGAAGGCATTAAATATTAGAAAAGAACCTGCAGCCCAATCAACATATGTTGGTTTCGTTATTTTGTTCTTATTTACTACACAGTCATTTTTCTTAAATAAAAATGACATAAAAAAATCAATTGCCGAGGGAAATTTCCTTACTGAGTTATCATATGTTTTTTTATCAAAATCCCTGTATAAATTTATCGTTGCTAGATTAACATTCGCTGAACCACACTCATCTACGACATCTAATAGATCAGAGCACTCAATATATATATCAGGATTCATAACCACAAAAAAATCTTCCTTAGTAATTAAGGAGGATATAGAGGAAAAAACTTCATTATTATTCTCTCCAAATCCTTTTTTCTCTTTAGACCTTAAATAAGTTATTTTGTTTTCCTGACAAAAATCCAAAAGCTCGCTCTCTCCTAAATTATCTTTGATGATAACTTTAATTCTGCTGTGATTATTTAATTTTGATACTGCTCCTAATTCCTTAAGAGTTTTGAAATGACCATGAGAAATTACCGAAACATAAATCATTATATTAGTGCCTCTGCTCTAATAAAGAAACAAAAAGTTTGTCATAAAGATTTGACATTTTTTTATCGGATATATTGTAAAGTTTATCGTCAGAAAGAGCGTTATAGTCAGCTTTTTTTATTTTAGGTTGCAAATAATTATATGATCCATCCTTAATTTTAAACATAGAAATATTTTCCTCTCCTAATAGAGATGCAATTTCTCTATGGGGCTCTATATCGCTAACATATAAATAGCACCCAGTAGAGGCAGCTTCTAATAGTGCCAAGGGGAGCCCTTCCGATAAAGAAGCGGAAACAAAAATATCTGATAATTGATAATATTCAAGAGGGCATTCAACTTTCCCCATAAATATATACCGTAAATCTTTAGAATATTTATCCTTACAATATCTAAAAAGTTCACCATCACCTAGAATTAAAAATATATCATTTTCTTCGATGGCTAAGTGTTCCAAGAGGTAAGCAATATTTTTCCTTAATGATAACGAGCCACAATATATAAATATTCTTTTTTCACTATCAAATCCGTGTTTTTCCCTCAATAATTTTTTTTTATCAGACTCAAGTGTCTTAAACCTAGTTATATCAATCCCATTCTGGATGGTGGTTATTTTAGTTTTTACTTTCGATTGTTTCAGTTTTGATTGGACCGCTGCTGAGCAAGCAACGATATGATTAAATCTTCGTAATATAAAACGATGAAGATAATATATAGCATTCCCTTTAACCGCGCCAAATAATGGGATATAATCCTCATCTAGTCTATTGTGAATAGTAGATATTTTCACGCCATTCAGAAAGTAAGAAAACATATCGGCCGTGATCCCATGTGAATGTAAGATATTATGTGGATGTTCCTTTAAAAAACTTCTCACAAATAAAATTTTGCTGAACCAAGTACCATCTGGTATTAATATAACCTTGGCTCCTAAACAGCATAACTCATCATATATATTTTTATCTACGCTATTTGTTAAACAAAAAACAGTAAAAGCATATTTTTTATTTTCTTTTATCAATCCTCGTACTACATTCACAGGTCCAAGATTTTGTATTTTAGAGATAAGTATGCCTATTTTATTATTTTTCACTTAGATTCACCCAAATATAATCAGAGTAAGCTCAGGATGCACATTAGAAATAAATAGATCATATCCTAATTGCACAATTGTTAAAAAAGAAAAAATTAGAAACGCCAGAGGTGTATTTCTTTTGTAGAACAGAGCATATACAATTAAAATGCTTTCACCTAGTGTCAGAAAGGATGAAAGACGGCCTGAAAGAATAGCCATCCCACTCAATGCAACCATAGCTAATACACCTAAAACATATAAGTTATAAAGCACTATAATTTTCTCATTTTTAATATCTGAAAGTACATATTTGTGCATTAAGACAATTAAAAAAACACCTTTAATAAAAACCGGATTAGTAAATATACTCACCCGATAATCATATTCTTCCCAACCAACATAATTCGAAATTGCAGTTGGAAGCAAACTATATTGAGATAAGAGTTGTATCGATAAATTAAGCCCATTCAAATAAGAAAAAATAATTGACACTAAAAATAAAAACAACATCATTTTTAATGTTATGTATTTTTTTTTGAAAAAAGGATAACAAAGAGCAATAATAAGCGCCCCAGAATGAATCAAAGAAGCAAATAAAACTCCTGTAATTATACTTTTATTTCCTTTAAATTTAATTATTGAATATAATGATATGCTAACAGCTAATCCTGCCCTAATTTGAATCAAATCTCTAACTATAAAAGCATGGCTTAAATAAAAAACTAACGATAGTATCGGTATTAAACTTATTTTTCTGAATGAAAAATATGTAAGCAGGAGTGATAAAAAAGCAATAAAAAAAAGAAATAATTGAAATGGCAAGCATAAAGTTTTAAAGATTGATGATAAGAATAGATAGCCTACCTCCCCATGTATATCTCTTATAGATGCGAGACTAAAGTCACATAAAATAGGCACTTCATTATACATTTTCCTGTATTCGATATAATCACTATCATTCATACGCAGCCCTGATATTAATACCATTAGGACCACGAGAAAAAACATTAAGTATGCGTTAATATCTCCACTTTTATTATTATGGGCCAAAGCCAATATTAAACCAAACGCAAGGACTGAAAAAAGCAATAAATTCATTCTTGGACTCTTAATGTCGTTTCAAGAAAACTGTTAATTAAATTGACAAAGTTTGTGTCAGTATCCTCCTCGCAATAAAAACATAAATCGGAACATATTCCTTTTGAAGCAAATTTTGTTGTAAGTACAGGAATACCTTTTTGTACAGCTTCTAATATTTTTATTTTAATTCCAGTGCCCGTTGTAATCGGTGCAATAACACACAAGCATGTTGAGCTAAGTTTATTATATGTGGAAAAGTCAAGCTCTCCCGTAAAGGTAATTTCCTCTCCACAGTTTAACATCTTTATTTTTTTATCTGATGCCTTTCCTGTTACAACTATTCTTATTTTCCTATTTAATCCAGGATATATATTTTTTATAAACCAATTTAAGCCGTAAAAATTTTGTGAAAATTCAATGCTACCGGGAATAAGCAGGAAAGGGGTTTGGAAATTGATAGTTCTCTTAATCTTTTCTACATAAAGATGATTGCTCGCTAAGGAACAACAACCCTCATCAATATTGTATCTTGTTTTATACCAACATTTATCTTCTTCTGTCAGAAAGATAAATTGCTCAACTCTCAAACGTTTGATAATATTTTCTTCAGTAATTTTCAACTTTAGGTAATCATTAAAAAACAAAATTTTTCGTACAACCTCATTATGAGATACAAACATTTCTTTAAAGAAATCAGTTGCCACATCATGAATAACACAGTGTATTCTCGCACTAATTTCAATAGGCAATGCTTGCAACGCCCATATAGACTCAGCAATAATAATAGAAGGTTTTTCTAAATCAATTATCTTTTTTATGTTATCTCTAATGTCAGCAGAAGAAAATAATTGTTCATACCGAGTTCTGATATCAAATAATATTTGTAACTCGGCAATAAATGATCTAGATATTTTTTTTACTTCATATCTTTGAATATTATTAAATCTTGTTGGTATTAATTCATCTTTCTTTTCCGTAACATTTTCAAGGTTTATTTCAATCAAAACGACCTCATTATCCTCATTTAATAACTCATCAATTCTTCCTAATACAGAACTTTTGTACCCATTATTTGTCGGGAATATTGGAGCTGTAGAAACCACAACTATTTTAGTCATAAAAAACGCCTAGAAAGATAAATAACCACAAACCTTCATCAGGTCGAAATATTATTGCGCTTTGTGTTATAGATGTGCAATATAATTTACTTAAAGCATAAAAAATGATGACTATGTGCAGTGTAAAGATAACACTACTTGCTAAACATTTGAACAAATCTAAATGATGGTAAATTAATATCTTTCTGTGACAGAATCTTCTCTGATTGAGAGGGCCAGGCAATGTTAATTTCCTCATCGTTCCAAATGACTCCCCTTTCATGATTTAAAGAATAATAGTTGTTAGTTTTATAAACAAACTCTGCAATATCACTTAAAGTTAAAAAACCATGGGCGAATCCTTCTGGAATCCATAGCTGCCTTTTATTTTCTGACGAAAGAGTTACTCCAACCCATGAACCAAATGTTTCAGAATTAGGTCTAATGTCTACTGCAACATCAAATACCTCGCCAACTATACACCTTACTAATTTTGCCTGCTCAAAGGGAGGAAGCTGAAAGTGTAAACCTCTAAGTACACCTTTACACGATTTAGAATGATTATCCTGAACAAATTCAACCTTCCGCCCTACAGCCTCTTCGAAAACTTTCTGATTAAAGCTTTCCATAAAGAAACCACGCTCATCACCAAAAACTTTCGGTTCAAAAATCAGTACATCTGGAATTTCTGTTTTAATAACATTCATTTTATTAATAACCTTTAATCATTTTTAGCAGATACTGACCATAAGCATTTTTTTTCAGCGGTTTAGCTAATACTTTCACCTGCTCAGCATCAATAAACCCTTTACGGTAAGCAATTTCTTCCGGGCAGGAAACTTTCAAGCCCTGGCGCTCTTCAATGGTGGCAATGAAGTTGCTTGCTTCAATAAGACTTTGATGTGTCCCCGTGTCCAGCCAGGCATATCCACGTCCCATCATGGCAACAGATAAATGCCCCTGTTCCATATAGATACGGTTAATATCGGTAATTTCCAGTTCACCGCGGGCAGAAGGCTTAAGATTTTTCGCCATTTCCACAACGTAGTTATCATAGAAATAAAGCCCGGTTACCGCATAATTACTTTTTGGTTGTAACGGTTTTTCTTCCAGGCTGATTGCAGTACCGTTTTTATCAAACTCAACGACACCATAGCGTTCAGGATCATTAACGTGATAGGCAAATACCGTTGCACCACTTTCTTTGTTAACAGCGGCATCCATTAACTTAGGCAGGTCGTGACCGTAGAAGATATTATCACCAAGTACCAAAGCACAATCATCACCACCGATAAACTCTTCACCGATGATAAATGCCTGCGCAAGACCATCCGGACTCGGTTGCACTTTGTAGTGAAGATTTAGCCCCCACTGGCTCCCATCACCCAGCAGTTGTTGAAAACGAGGAGTATCCTGTGGCGTGCTGATAATCAAAATATCGCGAATACCCGCCAACATCAGTGTAGAGAGCGGGTAATAGATCATCGGTTTATCATAAATCGGTAACAGCTGTTTACTGACAGCCATAGTCACAGGATAAAGACGTGTACCAGAACCACCCGCTAAAATAATACCTTTACGCGTATTCATTCCATCATTCCTTTTAATTCATCTTGTTCCACCATCACGAACAAGATGCAAAAACTATTAAATTGCTGTAGTCGTAAATAATTCGTTGAGCATGCGTTTCACACCAACCTGCCAGTCAGGCAAGACAAGCGCAAAGTTCTGCTGAAATTTTTCTGTATTAAGGCGAGAGTTATGTGGACGACGAGCTGGTGTAGGATAGACTGTTGTTGGTACTGCGTTGAGCTTGTTGAGTGCAAGGGGAATGCCTGCTTTGCGCGCCTCTTCAAAAACCAGCGCAGCATAATCGTGCCAGGTTGTGGTACCACTGGCTACCAGATGGTACAAACCTGCGACTTCCGGTTTATTCAGTGCCACACGAATGGCATGTGCCGTACAATCAGCCAGCAACTCTGCGCCAGTTGGCGCACCAAACTGATCATTAATAACGGCTAATTCTTCACGCTCTTTTGCCAGACGCAACATCGTTTTGGCGAAGTTATTTCCTTTACCTGCATAGACCCAGCTGGTCCGGAAAATAAGGTGCTTCGCACAATGCTCTTGTAATGCTTTTTCTCCTGCTAACTTGGTTTCACCGTAAACATTTAGCGGTGCGGTTGCATCCTCCTCCTGCCATGGTATTTCACCGGTCCCCGGAAATACGTAGTCAGTAGAGTAGTGAATAACCCAAGCGCCGACTTCATTGGCTGCTTTCGCGATCGCTTCGACACTCGTCGCGTTCAGTAATTGTGCAAACTCCGGTTCTGATTCTGCTTTGTCTACTGCGGTGTGAGCGGCTGCGTTGACAATAATATCAGGCCGAATGCTTCTAACGGTTTCAGCCACACCTTCAGGGTTACTAAAATCACCACAGTAATCAGTGGAGTGAACATCAAGAGCAATCAAATTACCCAGAGGTGCCAGAGCACGCTGTAGTTCCCAACCAACCTGCCCTGTTTTGCCAAAAAGGAGGATATTCATTAGTGGCGGCCCTCATAGTTCTGTTCAATCCACGATTGATAGGCACCACTTTTCACATTATCAACCCATTTTGTATTGGACAGATACCATTCCACAGTTTTACGAATCCCGCTCTCAAACGTTTCCTGTGGTTTCCAGCCCAATTCGCGGCTAATTTTATCGGCATCAATTGCATAACGGCGATCATGCCCTGGGCGATCAGCAACATAGGTAATTTGCTCACGATAAGATTTCTCTTTCGGGACTATCTCATCCAACAAATCACAAATAGTGAACACTACGTCGATGTTTTTCTTTTCGTTGTGTCCACCAATGTTATAAGTTTCGCCCGCTTTACCTTCGGTTACGACGGTATATAACGCTCGAGCATGATCCTCTACATACAACCAGTCGCGGATCTGATCTCCTTTGCCATAAATAGGTAATGCCTTACCTTCCAGTGCATTAAGAATAACCAGTGGAATAAGCTTTTCCGGGAAATGATAAGGACCATAGTTGTTCGAGCAATTAGTCACAATGGTCGGTAAACCATAAGTACGTTTCCATGCGCGAACCAAATGATCGCTGGAAGCTTTAGAAGCAGAATATGGACTACTTGGCGCGTATGCTGTCATTTCCGTAAATAGCGGCAACGTTTCATTGCTATTTACTTCATCCGGATGGGGTAAGTCACCATACACCTCATCAGTAGAAATATGATGAAAGCGGAAGTTTTTTTTCTTTTCATCATCCAGACCAGACCAATAATTGCGCGCCGCTTCTAAAAGAACATAAGTACCCACAATATTGGTTTCAATAAATGCCGCAGGGCCAGTTATTGAGCGGTCAACGTGGCTCTCTGCTGCCAGGTGCATCACCGCGTCTGGCTGGTGCTGTGCGAAAATACGAGCCATCGCTTCGGCATCGCAGATATCTGCATGCTCAAATGAATAACGTTCAGAATCAGAAATTTCAGCGAGCGATTCCAGGTTTCCGGCGTATGTTAATTTATCGACATTAACAACACTATCTTGCGTATTATTTATTATGTGACGAACAACAGCAGAACCAATAAATCCTGCGCCACCAGTAACAAGTATCTTCACTTTTTTATTCCATATAGCCAGAGAGCATGCTGTGAAATAGACTGCTCCAGATTTGATTAATAGATGCATTAATGCACGCTACCGCCCCTGGCTTAACAGCTACCAGAGCACTGCGTACATTTCCACGATGTGACGAGCGTAACCCACTCGTGCCAAATCCGAAAAATTCAAACGCTAATTGTCTTACCAAACAGCTGTAGAAACAAGGAAAATCCTGGAAAAATTTGAACTATGATTGCAAGCTAACATGCTGTTTTTATTGTACTTATAAAAAAGACAACGGCAGTGAGATTCAATGAGCAAAACTTATGCTATGAATCTTCACTGCCGTTTTTAATTACTTACTGACCGACACTTCCAGTCAGGAATTTGTTACTCGCTTAACAACTTCTCAATGCCTTTGCGGAACTTAGCGCCCTCCTTCAGGTTACGCAGCCCATACTTCACAAACGCTTGCATATAACCCATTTTCTTTCCGCAGTCGTAACTGTCCCCAGTCATCAGCATTGCGTCAACTGCTTGTTTTTTTGCCAACTCAGCAATGGCATCAGTCAGCTGAATACGTCCCCATGCACCAGGCTGAGTACGTTCCAGTTCCGGCCAAATATCGGCAGAAAGCACATAACGGCCCACGGCCATGATGTCTGAGTCCAGCATCTGCGGCTGATCCGGTTTTTCGATAAATTCAACAATGCGGCTGACTTTACCTTCACGATCCAGTGGTTCTTTGGTCTGAATAACGGAGTATTCAGAGAGGTCACCCGGCATACGTTTTGCCAGCACCTGGCTGCGGCCCGTTTCGTTGAAACGAGCAATCATGGCAGCAAGGTTGTAACGCAGCGGGTCGGCGCTGGCGTCATCGATAACAACGTCTGGCAGTACCACGACAAATGGGTTGTCACCAATAGCAGGTCGTGCACATAAAATGGAGTGGCCCAAACCTAAAGGTTCGCCCTGACGCACGTTCATAATGGTCACGCCCGGTGGACAGATGGACTGCACTTCCGCAAGCAGTTGACGCTTCACGCGCTGTTCAAGGAGAGATTCTAATTCATAAGAGGTGTCGAAGTGGTTTTCGACCGCGTTCTTGGAAGCGTGAGTTACCAGGAGGATTTCTTTGATCCCTGCAGCCACAATCTCGTCAACGATGTACTGAATCATTGGCTTGTCGACGATCGGTAGCATCTCTTTGGGAATCGCCTTAGTGGCAGGCAACATATGCATCCCAAGACCCGCTACAGGAATAACTGCTTTTAAATTCGTCATTATTTCATCCACCTGTAAAATGGTTGCTGAATTATAGCTTGTTCGATTTTTTTCGCCAGCATCAATTACCCTGAATTGATTACTGAATTACTTGTGATGTTACGCCGCTTCGTTGTGGATTGCAGTAGCATTGTTCCTAAGTATGGCTCCATTTTTCCAGGAATGGTCGCAAATCTACTCTCTCCGTTCCGGCAATCTAAAGTTAATCTTTTCCACATTAACAATATGGTGATTAATCCTGTCGATATCGACGGAGCTTTGTCCTTTTTCATTCATCGCATGAACATTTGCAAGTGACAGCAGTGTTTCTTTTTTCGCCATAAAGACACCGCGTACGTCTTTGCGCATGTCGAAGTTCATGCTCAATGCGGGTCCAACAGAGGATTCCTGCATCACATTGATATTTCTCATAAAAAGGTGTTGCGGTTTATTGTGTAGCTCAAGCGACGCAGGCTTCATCTCAATGTTAGTCAGCGCCACAAAGGAGACAGCATTCCCGGCGGAGATTTGGATGCCGCGCAATTTATAAGCAAGATGAGTATTATCCAGTTGAATATCATTCACTCGGAAATTCTGCGGTATCGAGAGATATTTGCCTTTAATTACCCCATAGCCGATTAACATCCCGGCACTATTAATCATTTCAATATTATCAATCACAAAGTTGTCACAACCATAAATAGCAACTGTGGCGTTATCAATACCTGCTTTCTTACTGAAATCCGGTGTGATATTGCGGGCTTTGATATTACGAATAACAAAATGTTTACCATTTTCAACATGGATCAGTTGCCGACAATCTGATCCCGTGATATTCGCCACGACAAAGTTTTTCACTGCCTGGTTTTCCGGATAATTATTATCGTAGGTACTTCCCGCAAGGCCTATGCCGATGCCCCAGTTGATTTTGCCGTTAGTACAGTTGATGCGCTCGATGACATGGTCAGATATCAAAATATCACTGTCGTTAATCGCCACGTTCCATTCAATAGCGTCCCCCTGTAAGTCGCTGAACTTACAGTTGGTGATGTTGGCACCGATAATCTGGTTATGAAATCCCTGGCGTAAGATGGCATAATTAGCGTGGCTAACGGTCAGGTTATCGATGGTCAGGTTGTGCATGACCCGTTTGTTTTTGCCGCCGATATAAATCTGCGTTACCGGACCAAAGCCGCTCATCGCCAGCCCTTTGATGGTGCAGTCAGAGCCGCGCACATCCAGGGTGATGTTATGCATACTGCCGCCCCCCTCCCCTGTCACCTGGCTGCCATCCTGTAAGACAAATCGCCCTCTGCCGTTGCCGCGCAGGCTTCCAAGGATGTGTAACGTTTTGCCAGGAGGAATGAAGATGCCGGTGTTGATATTGTCACAAATCAATCCGGCGGGCACGACGACCGTTTGCCCTTCGCTGAAGGCTTGTTTAAATGAGGCGATCCAGTCGTGAGGGTTGTAGTCGTTAATGTTAACGCTTTGTTGAGCGGGAAGTGCGCGAGCGAAAGGGGTATGGAGGAAGGCAAGCGCCGAGCTTGCCGTCAGGAAGGTGCGTCGGGAGAGTTTTTTAAATGGCATGCGTTCTCCTCTATAAAGCCTGCAGCAAGCTGGCGAGTTCTCGATTGATCACCTGCTGGTTAAAATCGTGTTCGACTTTTTCGCGCGCACGTTTGACGACAGGAGCCAGTTCGTCGCTGTCCAGTTGGCTAAACGCCGCCAGTCGTTGCGCCAGTGCGCGAGCATCGTTCTCAGGCACCAGCCAGCCGGATTTATCGGCCTCCACCAGTTCAGGTATTCCGCTATGCAGAGTAGAAACCACCGGAATGCCGACCGCCATCGCTTCCATCAGCGCCACCGGAATACCTTCCATATCGCCATCCGCACCTGTAACCGATGGCAACAGGAAGACATCCGCGTCGTCTAGCATCGCTTTCACTTCATGGCTCGGTTTAAAGCCCGGCATCTCCACCACATCTTCCAGTTGATATTGTTCGATGAGGGTGCGCAGGCGTCGTTCCCACGGGCCAATGCCGAGGATGCGATAGCGAAATGCCACGCCCTGCTCTTTCAACTGACGGCAGGCTTCGATCGCCACATGCAGGCCTTTTTTTTCGGTTAAGCGTGCGACGGAAATGATTTCCAGCGGCGTTGCGGGCGCTTTCACCGGACGCGGGCTAAAGCGCGTCATGTCCACGCCCATGCGCGATACGGCGATTTTTTCCCTCGGACAGCCCATTTTTTGCAGCCTTCCGGCCCAGAGATCGCTGATCGGTAGCATCAGGTCGCCACGGCGGAACAGTTGCTGATATTCGGGAGTGTAGTGGTTGAGAACGTCCCGACTGGAGATATCAATACCGTGGAAGATAGTGGCAATTTTGCCGCGAATGACACCCAGTTCGCGTAGTTTTGCTGCGGTTACCCCCGCCGGGCCAAAATGAGCGATAAAGACATCGGCATGAAACGGTGTTGCGACCTGGCCACAAATGGCAGACAAAATCAGGTTCCGCGACTCGGCACCATAGCGTTTGAGGTTGAGCGCCTGCCAGGTATTTTTACGATGAATGCCGCGTAAGGTCTGGCTGGCGCGGTGGCGCAGCTTCGCCACTTTGCCCGTAGGTTCGTCCTGTAACCAGCGGGTTCTGGCGGCAAGGTTGTATTTCGTCCATGCCGCGTGGGTGTTCTCTGTATCGCCTTTTTGCAACGCGACAATCTCCACCTCAAAGCCCATATCAATAAACGCAGTGATTTGGTTAAGAACGAAGGTTTCCGACGACAGCGGAAATTTCAGTAAAAAGAAGCCGACCTTCATTTCACCTCCCCGATGCGTTCAAGCACAGATTGCACCATCTGCATTCCCGTCTGACGTTCGCGACTGACGGCTTCGTTAAGTCGCGTGTTCAGTGCCGGAAGCTGGCCTAAGGTATCCGCAACCATCGCTTGCAGGCTGCCGTCTAATAAATGACGGATATCAATCGCCATTTCTGGTAGCCCCAGTTGTTGCATGATCCCGGCGGATTTATGTTCATAGTTGATGGCAATCGCCGGGGTGGCAAAGTTCATTGAGATAATGGCGGAGTGCAGGCGCGTACCGACGGTGAGTTCACAGGCCCCCAGAATTTTGCCCATTTCCAGATCATTGAGTTCATCCATCACCACGTGGTAACGGGCAGGATCGCTGATGTGCTGGCGCAGATTGAGCGCCACCATGCGGTCGTCTTTGTTATAGCTGTCGATGCCCGTACAGGTGGAGAGCGCAATCACCTGATACCCTTCATCGAGAATGCGATTGACCACCCCGGCAAAGGCTTTTTCATACGCTTGTTGAGTGGTGCCGAGACGTTTGTCGAACGGTGCCAGTTCGCGCAGGGTAATGGCCACCGTTTTCTGTTGTGCGGCAACGTCCAGCCAGTGTTGAACGGCATAGCTGGCGGTGAAGTCTTCGGTGTGGTGATCGACCAGCCACGCGGTATCGACGCCATGTTCAACTTTTGCGGTGGTGATATTGCTGCGTTTCATCAGTTCAAGGCTGACCGATTCGCGCAGGATCAGCGCGTCGCAGTGACCAAAAACGTAGTTCGCCAGTTGGTTAAATTGCTCATCCTGGAACGGGCCGACGCTGTGACCAATCATAAACAGCGGCTTTTTCGCCATAAACGTGCAAAGCGCATGTTCAAACTGCGGCACGCCATAGAGATCGACAAAAAACGATCCGCCGACCTGAATAATGGCGTCGTAACCTGACAGCAGTCGCACGAAGTCAGTGAATCCCTGGGCGATGGCGATATTACGCAACTTGCCAGTGTCGGTGACGCGTGAGAGCAATACCTGGTGCTGGTAGCGGCGACGGAGGACTTTTTTAACGCGCCCAACCACGCCCGCTGCGCTGTTGTGTTGTTTCATTTGCAGGAACAGCGGATCGCCCATTACCGGGCGGTTGAGCAGCCAGGAAGAACTGACCGGATAGCGGCTCATCACGTCCACTTCGGCATGTGGATTGAGGATATTGATGGCATCAAGTAAGCCGCGCAAGATGGCGCTGTCGCCACGATTGCCGCAAGTGTGGTTGCCCAGAATAAGTAATTTCATTTTTTCCTCATAAATTTGATGCCAGGTGAGGCTATGTTTGTTGTGTTCGTTGCCGTTTTTTGCCTGATGCGACGCTAACGCGTCTTATCAGACCTACAAGTCCCGAGCACAGAACCGTAGGCCGGATAAGGCGTTCACGCCGCATCCGGCATTCAGTGCCTGATGCGACGCTGACGCGTCTTATCAGGCCTACAAGATCCGAGCACAGAACCGTAGGACGGATAAGGCGTTTTACGCCGCATCCGGCATTCAGTGCCTGATGCGACGCTGACGCGCCTTATCAGGCCTACAAGATCCGAGCACAGAACCGTAGGCCGGATAAGGCGTTCACGCCGCATCCGGCATTCAGTGCCTGATGCGACGCTGACGCGCCTTATCAGGCCTACAAGATCCGAGCACAGAACCGTAGGCCGGATAAGGCGTTTTACGCCGCATCCGGCATTCAGTGCCTGATGCTACGCTAACGCGTCTTATCAGGCCTACAAGATCCAAGCCCAGCCCCCCAGGACGGATAAGGCGTTCACGCCGCATCCGGCAACCGTTGCCGGAACCGAAAACAACCATTCACCCCGCCCGTAAAAGCATTTTCATTTTTTCGCTGCGACAAAACTGACGCTTCACTTCCACCACCAGCGAATGGCGCGACAGCACAATCATCACCACAAACGCCAGCACGCCTGCGGCTATTTGCACCGCCAGCAGCATCCCCAGCGCCAGTTGCCCTTTCAGCACAATGCCTAGCGCAGAACTAACCACCAGCGTCGGCAGCGAGAGATAAAACGGCAGCCACAAACTCAGGATGTACTGGCGATAACTGGAACCGAGCACCGGTTTAATCATCACGAAATAGCTCAGAATGGTGTTGATAATCTGCACCAGCAGGAAGCCAAGCGTGACGCCGATTGCGCCCGCCATCTGCCCACCAATAACAATCGCCGGAATAAACAGAAAGGTTTTGAATACGTTGAATTTAAAGCTGATATCGACCCGCGCTTTCGCCATCAGCAGCGAACCAATCGGGTTACCCACGGAACGCAGCAGCCCCACCACACACAGCAATTGCAGCACCGGAATAATGCTGTTCCACTTCTCACCAAAGACCAGCGGTACAAAGTTATTCGACACCACCATCAGCCCCAGCAGCGCCGGAAAGTTGATAATCCCCACCACCGACAGCAGCTTGTAGAAGTTGACGCGCAGCTTTTCTGTATCGTCCTGAATTTTGGCGAACGCCGGAAACAACACGCGGGTGATGATCGGGTTCAGTTTCATCGGCGGCACAACGGCCACGTTGTACGCCAGGTTGTATCCCCCAGCCACGCCCGCGCCGAGAATACGCGCCAGCACCAGCGTTGAAAGGTTGGTATTGAGATAGTTGATGATGCCGTCCGCCGTCAGCCAGGCACCAAAGCGTAAGTTCGGTGCCACCGACGCCAGCGAGAAATGCAGACCGGGGCGATAAATTTTGCGGCCAAAGTAGCCAAACAGCAGCGTTCTCACCGCACTATTGACCAGATAACCAAGAATCGCGGTCATCGCCAGCGGCCAGAAATGGGCGCTAACCACCGTAAAAGTAAAGCCCGCCAGCACCGCGCTGGTTTCGATCATGCCGATTTTGTTGAACTCCAGCTCTTTTTGCATCAACGCGCGGAACTGTTGCCCGTGGGGGATCACCACAAACGCCAGCGACAATGTTTTAATCAACGGTGCCAGGTCCGGGTTATTCAGCAAGTCGCCGATGAGATCACTCAACAAAAACACCGCCACACACACCACAAGCCCCAGCCCAACGTTCAGCCAGTACAGCGTGGTGAGTTCAAGGTGGCTGATTTCTTTTCGCTGAATAATCGAGTTAGCGATACCGAAGTCAGAAAGCGTATCTGCCAGCGCGATGATCACCAGCGACACAGTCAGCAAACCGAACTGGTGGTTATCTATAATCCGCGCCAGCACAGTCATTTGCACCAGACCGAGGCCGATGATGATCACCGTGGCAATCGCCGACCACTTCGCGCCGCTGATGGTTTTTTCACGTAAGCTCATATTAATATGCCGCTTTGTTAACGAAGCCCTTGAATACCGTCAGGAAAACGATTTTGATATCGAACCAGACGCTCCATTCGCGGATGTACTCAAGGTCGAACTCGACGCGTTTTTCCATTTTCTCCAGCGTGTCGGTTTCGCCGCGCCAGCCGTTAATCTGCGCCCAGCCGGTAATGCCCGGTTTCACTTTATGGCGCAGCATGTAGCCTTCAATGAGCTGGCGATACTGTTCGTTATGCGCCACCGCATGCGGACGGGGACCCACAATCGACATCCCGCCAGTCAGCACATTGATAAACTGCGGCAGTTCATCCAGCGAAGTGCGCCGCAGAAAGTTCCCCACTTTGGTGACGCGCGGATCGTTCTGCGTCGCCTGAGTCACCACTTTGTCGTTCTCCATCACTTTCATGGAACGGAACTTCCACACTTTGATCGGCTTGCCATCCATGCCGTAGCGAGTCTGGCGGAAAATAACCGGCCCCGGTGAGCTCAGTTTCACCGCCAGCGCAATGCAGCACAGCACCGGGGAGATCAGCAGCAGAATAAGCGTCGCCAGCACAATATCTTCCGCACGTTTGAGCAGGCGGTTAACCCCGGAAAGCGGCGTGTCATACAGCGGCACCACCGGTACGCCGTTCATCTCTTCGATACGGGAATGGAGAATGTTGAAGGTAAAGACATCGGGGATCAGCAGCACCGAACAGGTGGTGTCCGCCAGTTGATGGACCAGTTTTTTCACTCGCGCGCCGTCGCACATCTGCATCGCGATATAGACGTTATGAATCTTGCCCGCTTTCGCATCCTCGACCAGCTGTTGCAGATTACCCGCCCAGTCGTTAGAAACGCCGCCCGGTTTCGGGTCGTGGTAAACGCCCACCACTTCAAACCCTAACCACGGCTGATTACGGAAGCTCTCCATCAGCATTTGTCCGGCGGCTAAATCCCCCGCCACCGCGACCATACGCTTGTTATAGCCATGATTACGCAGCCAGCCCGCCCCAATACGAATACATGAACGGCAAACCACCAGTCCGATGCTGGTCAGCCCATACCACGCCAGCCAGATTTTCAATTGCGTGTCGAAATCATTGTTGAACGCCACCAGTCCGGCGCTGAAAATCACGCTTAACGTCCAGTTTTGTAGCAACAGGGCAAATTCTGTCGCTGCCCGAACACCGCGCCATGAGCGATAAAAATCGGTGATGCCGCCCAGCATCTGGAACACCACCAGCGTAATCAGCGCCACCAACAGGTGCATGTAGAGGAATGACAGTCCGCTGACTTCGCAAACCAGCCATAGTCCGGCAAACATGATGGTGATATCTGAAAAGCGTTGCACCATAGAGATTAACGATGCATTGGTTTTCGCTCGCTCGCGCTTTTTTAGATTTGTCATCGTTGTTCCTGTTTTTAGCCCCTTACCCGCAAGTGGGGTAAGGGAAGATCCGACATTACTCGTTCAGCAACGTCAGCAGAGTTCGCGTTCGCGCTTCCATCAGCGGCACATCACCGCGTGATTCCACATTCAACCGCACCACCGGCTCGGTGTTGGAGGAGCGCAGGTTAAAGCGCCAGTCGGCAAAGGTCATGCTGATGCCATCGGTACGATCCACCGCCAGTGCCTCGCGGCTAAAATGCTGTTCGACGCGGTTAATCGCCTCAACGGGGTGCGCCAGTTTGCTGTTGATCTCACCGCTTGCCGGAAACGCAGCCATCCGGTCGCGCACCAGTTCGCCCAGCGTTTTCCCTTTCAGGCACACCAGTTCGGCGACCAGCAGCCACGGGATCATGCCGCTGTCGCAGTAAGCGAAATCACGGAAGTAATGGTGAGCGCTCATTTCGCCACCGTAGATGGCGTCTTCCTTGCGCATACGTTCTTTAATAAAGGCGTGTCCGGTTTTCGACATTACCGGCGTGCCACCTGCGGCAGTCACCACATCAACGGTGTTCCAGGAGAGACGCGGATCGTGGATGATCTTCGCGCCGGGATTTTTTTCGAGGAACGCTTCTGCCAGCAAACCGACAATGTAGTAGCCTTCAATAAACTGCCCTTTTTCGTCAAACAGGAAGCAGCGGTCAAAATCGCCATCAAAGGCAATACCCATATCCGCGCCGTGTTTGATGACCGCATTGCGGGTGTCGTCGCGGCATTCCGGCAGCAGCGGGTTAGGAATTCCGTTGGGGAAATTGCCGTCCGGCGTGTTGTGCACTTTGATCAATTCCACTGGTGCGCCGAGGGCTTTAAAGCGGGCTTCAATGGCGTCCACCACCGGACCCGCTGCGCCATTCCCGGAGTTGATCACCAGCTTGAGCGGCGTGAGGTTTTTGACGTTGATATAACCGAACAGGTGATCAACGTATGCATCACGCAGGTTGATTTGCTGATAGCGACCGCGTTTGGTTTCATCGACGGGGGGAAAGTCGTTGGCTTCTGCCAGACGCTGGACATCGCGCAGTCCGGTATCGCCGCTGATCGGGCGAGCCCCCTCGCGCACCAGCTTCATGCCGTTATAATCCATCGGGTTATGGCTGGCAGTAACTTCGATGCCGCCATCCACGCCGAGATGGAACGTGGCGAAATAAATCTCTTCGGTGCCGGACATGCCAATATCCAGCACATCGACGCCCGCATCCTGTAAACCTTTCGCCAGCGCCAGTTTTAAGGTTTCGCTGGTGAGGCGGACATCACCGCCTAACACAATGGTTTTCGGTTTGAGAAATTCGCCATAGGCGCGACCAATGCGCCAGGCAATATCTTCATTCAGTTCTTCGCCTAATTTCCCGCGAATATCATAGGCTTTAAAGCAGGTTAATTTTTTCATATCGTTACCCTTTTTCAGGCAATAGTTGGCCCTGACCGAAACGGCCAATTTTGTTTTTGTCGTTATTTACATCGCGGTTTCGCATTCATTGCCTGATGCGACGCTGCCGCGTCTTATCAGGCCTACAAACCCGAACCGTAGGTCGGATAAGGCGTTCACGCCGCATCCGACAAACAGCGCCTGATGCGACGTTTACACCCGTCCGTAGCGATCCGCGAAGCGCACCACATCATCCTCTTCGAGATAAGAGCCGGAGCGCACTTCAATTAAATCGAGCGGAATTATCCCCGGGTTTTCCAGGCAATGCGTCGCCCCCAGCGGAATATAAATGGACTCGTTTTCACCAAGCAGTTTGATATCACCGTCGATAGTGACTTTTGCCGTTCCCGCGACAACCACCCAGTGTTCCGCGCGGTGATGGTGCATCTGTACCGACAAGCCTTCGCCCGGTTTCACGGTGATGCGTTTCACCTGGTAGCGGTCGCCCGCGTCGATAGAGTCATATTTGCCCCACGGACGATACACTTCGCGATGCACCCGATGCTCATGGCGACCATCAGCTTTGATCTGCTCGACCACTTTTTTCACATCCTGCACCGCGTTACGGTCGGCAATCAGCACTGCATCTTTGGTCTGCACTACCACCAAATCTTTCACCCCGACGGTGGTGACCAGGCCAGATTCGGCATACACATAGCTGTTTTCAGTTTTGTGATTAATCACATCGCCATGGCAAACGTTGCCCTCGGCGGTGTGGGCACTGATCTCCCATAAAGAGGACCAGGAACCGACATCGCTCCAGCCCGCATCCATCGGCACCACAACGGCATCTGCCGTGCGTTCCATGACCGCGTAATCTACCGACTCTTCCGGACAGGCGAGAAACGCCTCTTCATCCACACGAATAAAATCGAGATCCGGATCGACGGCGCTCATCGCTTTTTCACAGGCATCGAGAATATCCGGACGATACTTTTTCAGTTCTTCGAGATAACGTCCGGCACGGAACAGGAACATACCGCTGTTCCAGTAATATTCGCCACTTGCCACATAGGCCTGCGCGGTTTCCAGATTCGGTTTTTCGACAAACTGCGCCACTTCAAAGGCCACCGTATCCTGCTCACCCGCCGACACTTCACCGCGACGAATATAGCCATAACCGGTTTCTGGTAGATCCGGCACAATGCCGAAGGTCACCAGCTTGCCCGCTTCAGCATACGGCATGGCGTTACGCACGGCGGCGCGGAACGCATCTTCGTCGGCAATCACATGATCCGCCGCCAGCACCAGCATTAATGGGTCGTTCTCCGGGCTATGACGTTTTGCCGCCAGCGCCGCCAGCGCAATGGCCGGTGCAGTGTTACGCCCTGCCGGTTCGAGAATAATGTTCTCGGTGAGTTTGTTCAGTTGACGCAGCTGTTCCGCGACAATAAAGCGGTGCTGCTCATTGCAAATCACCACCGGGCTTTCGCACTCCACGCCATTCAGGCGGCAGATGGTGGTTTGCAGCATGGTGAGATCGCCTTTCAGGCATAAAAACTGCTTGGGGTAAAGTACGCGGGAAAGCGGCCATAAGCGGCTACCGGAGCCACCTGCCATCACAACTGGATAGAGTTTCGACTGCGCCATAATTATCCCCGAATATCATTTATAAATTGACGTAACACGTTCTCTTTATCGAGCGTGCGTTCGGCATATTCACGTGCCACCGTGTTGTGTTTGGGCAGCAGGAGCGCCTGACGAATCCCTGCCACCAGCGCCTCGACCGATTCCGGTTCCACGCAAACCGCAATGCCCGGAAAGGTTTCGCAAAGCTGCCCCAGTTCGGTGTGGGCTTCTGCGGTAATCACCGCGTTACCGCCTACCGCCAGAATATTGGTCAGTTTCGACGGCAATACGGCATCTGCCGCGCCGCGTTTTTGCACCACCAGATGGCAATCCCCCATCTTCAGCAGTGCGGGTAAAGCGTCATACGATTGCAGCGGAAAAAATTGCATGTTGCGCAGTCCACGCTGCTGCGCCATTTTTTCCAGCCGCGCTTTGCCGCCGCCCTGCCCGACAATGGCAAAAATAAGCGGTTCATCGCGCAGGCGATCGGCAGCTTCAATAACGTTTTCCAGCCCCTGCTTTTCACCAATATTGCCGGAGTAAAGAATGATTTTTTTGTTATCCGGCAGGCCAAGCTGGTTACGAAGGGCATCAACATCGGCGTCTGCGACATGCTGAAAACGGGCAATTTCTGACCAGTTGGGGAAGAAGATGACGTTTTCCGCCGCCACGCCTTTCTCGATAGCTCTATTCATCATCGAACGCGAAATCGTGGAGACGTTATCGACGTTATGCAGTCCGCTACGTTCGAACGCCGTTGCCAGCTGTGCCACTTTGCCGCCTTTACCTTTTCCGGCAAGGCCCAGCCCCAGCATGGCGTCCACTTCGTAATCCTGAATATGGAGCACCGTGCGCGCACCAGACAGTTTCGCCAGCAGGCGCATTCCTGGCGTGCAAAACAGCGTTGGCACCACGCCGATAATGCGATCCGGCTTCCAGCGACGTTGCGCCATCAGCGGAAAGAAACTGCTGGCGGCAAAACTGCCGAGATGCAACAGGCGTTTCAGGGTGCTCGGCTGTTTTGGCACGTACAGCGGGCAGCGCCACACCGTGGCGGCCCCCTCTTCCCGTTTGTACCGCCAGGCGGAATAGTTCTCGCCCACCTGCCATTGCGGGTAGTAAGGCGGTGCGGTAATAACCCGCACCTCATGACCTTGTGCCGCCAGCCATTCCACCATCTCGCCGGTGTACTTGCCGATGCCGGTTAACTCCGGCGAGTAGTTAATGCCGTAGACCAGTATTTTCATAATCCGGGTACTCCGGCACGCTTCTCAGCGAGAAAATAGGCGCGGCTGTTAGCGTGAACATTGTCACTGGCAAGCAACGTGTCCGGCGTCAGCCAGCGGTAATCGTCATGCTGCTCATCCGGCAGTAACAGTTCTTCTTCCGCGACTCTGAAGCGAAAACCGAGCACCACATAGTGAGTAGTGAAATCCGTGCCGGAGAAGTTATCGTCATAAAAGTGCTGCCAGACACCGTAAAACTGGCCTGCTGTTATCGGCAGACGCAACCCAAGTTCCGCCATCGTCAGCCGCTCAAATGCGGCCTCCAGCGTTTCGTCTTTCTGCACGCGCCCTCCCGGCACAAACCAGTAACCCTGCGCCGGGCGGTTGGTTCTTTTGCCAAGCAGAAACTCGCCGCGACTGTTCTCGACTATAAAATCGAGAGAGACAAGCGGAGTGGAGCGCACTACCGTGGCAAAGTCTTCCTGACGTAAAAACATCATTACCCCCGAAAGCGGTCTTGATTCTCAAGGAACCACTGGTAAGTGCTGGCAAGCCCCGCTTCCAGTGAGATTTCGTGATACCAGCCAAGCTGATGCAGGCGCGTCACATCCAGCAGTTTGCGCGGTGTGCCATCCGGTTTACTGGCATCAAAAACCACCCGACCTTTGTAACCCACCACTTTGGCGATGGTTTGCGCCAGCTCGCGGATAGTGCAGTCAACGCCCGTGCCGACGTTAATGTGCGACAGCATCGGCCGGGTGTTCTCCTGCCAGACTTCGTGCGCCAGCTCCATGACATGAATGCTCGCCGCTGCCATATCATCAACGTGTAGAAATTCGCGCATCGGCGTACCGCTGCCCCACACCACCACGTCCGGCGCATTCTGTGCCGTCGCCTCATGGAAGCGACGCAGCAATGCTGGGATCACATGCGAATTACTCGGGTGGAAGTTGTCGTGTGGCCCGTACAGGTTGGTTGGCATGACTGAGCGGTAATCCCGTCCGTACTGGCGGTTGTAAGATTCACACAGTTTGATCCCGGCGATTTTGGCAAT
Source organism: Escherichia sp. R1 (assembly GCF_003000935.1). Classification (NCBI taxonomy): domain Bacteria; kingdom Pseudomonadati; phylum Pseudomonadota; class Gammaproteobacteria; order Enterobacterales; family Enterobacteriaceae; genus Escherichia; species Escherichia sp. R1. The sequence continues at coordinate 327,977 of NZ_PSRU01000002.1, read as the reverse complement.
GGCATAAGGCTCGTTGGTCGGCTCCAGCGTACCCTGCAACAACTCGCTTTCTGCCATCGGCTGTTTTGCCAGTTTCGGGTAGATACAGGACGATCCGAGAAACAGCAGTTTGTTCACGTCGTTCTGATGCGCGGCGTGAATGATGTTGCTCTCAATCATCATGTTCTGGTAGATGAAATCCGCCGGATAGGTGTTGTTGGCAACAATGCCGCCCACTTTCGCCGCCGCCAGATAGACCTGGTCAATACGTTCGCTGGCAAAGAAATCATGCACCGCGCGGCTGTCCAGCAGGTTCAGTTCATCGCGGGTGCGTAATACCAGCTCCACATCACCGCGCTGTTCGAGCTGTCGCCTGATGGCGGAACCGACCATTCCGCGATGGCCAGCGATAAAAATGCGTTGTTTACTCATGCTTATGACTCCAGCGCGATCGCCACGTCGTAGCCGTGAGATTTCAGCAGAGAGTGTTTTTTCGCCGCTTCGAGGTCATTAGCCACCATTTCAGACACCATCTCTCTGAGGGTGATTTCCGGTTTCCAGCCCAGTTTTTCGTGCGCTTTGGTCGGGTCGCCGAGCAGCGTTTCAACTTCCGCCGGACGGAAGTAACGCGGGTCAACGGCGATAATCACATCGCCCGGTTTAACGCCCGGCGCGTCATGCCCGGTGACGGAAACCACAATGCCCTTCTCTTCAACACCCGTGCCTTCAAAGCGCAGTTTGATGCCCAGTTGTGCTGCCGCCATTTCCACGAACTGACGTACGGAGTACTGAACGCCGGTCGCGATAACGAAATCTTCCGGTTGTTCCTGTTGCAGCATCATCCACTGCATTTTTACGTAGTCTTTGGCATGGCCCCAGTCACGCAGGGAATCCATATTGCCGAGATACAGGCACGACTCCAGCCCCTGGGCGATGTTGGCGATTGCGCGGGTGATTTTGCGGGTAACGAAAGTCTCGCCACGGCGCGGGGATTCATGGTTGAAGAGAATACCGTTACAGGCGTACATGCCGTAGGATTCGCGGTAGTTAACGGTTATCCAGTAGGCGTACAGTTTGGCAACCGCATACGGAGATCGCGGGTAGAACGGCGTGGTCTCTTTCTGCGGAATTTCCTGCACCAGACCGTACAGTTCAGAAGTAGAAGCCTGATAGAAACGGGTTTTCTTTTCCAGACCGAGGAAGCGGATCGCCTCGAGCAGGCGCAGCGTCCCCATCGCATCAACGTCTGCGGTATATTCCGGTGACTCAAAAGAAACCGCAACGTGGCTCATTGCGCCCAGGTTGTACACTTCATCCGGCTGCACTTCACGCAAAATGCGCGTCAGGTTGGAGGTATCACTCAGGTCGCCATAATGCAGATGGAATTTCGGGTTGCAGGTGTGCGGATCCTGATAAATGTGATCCACGCGCTCGGTGTTGAATGACGATGCACGACGCTTAATACCATGCACCTCGTAACCTTTTTCCAGCAGAAACTCTGCCAGGTAAGAACCGTCTTGTCCGGTTACACCGGTGATGAGAGCGACTTTTGACATGTCTTATTCCTCTGTATTTTTTGAATTTATTCAGTTTCAACGCGTTTGCGTATCACCACTGCGGGGTTCCCCCGGCAAACCACATTTGCCGGAAGCGATTTAAAAACACTGCTTCGCGCACCCACGACGGTGCCGTTGCCGATCGTGACGCCTGGGGCAACAAAGACATCGGTTGCCAGCCAGCATTTCTCGCCAATCACAATAGGCGTGGCGTTAATGGTGAAATGTTGACTTGCATGGTCGTGGCTCCCGGTGCATAAATAACTTTTTTGCGATATCACCGAATGTGCGCCAATGGTTATTTCACCGAGGGTATATAAATTGACCTCATCGCCGACCCACGCGTAATCACCTAAGGTTAATTTCCACGGATAGGTAATTTTTACTGACGGACGAATAACTACGTTTTTTCCTATTTTTGCGCCGAATAAACGTAATAAAAATGCCCGCCAGCGATACAATACTTGTGGCGACCAGGCAAATATTGTTGCCTGTACCGCCCACCACAATTGCACTTTAATAGCATTGCTGCCCCGGAACCCTTTCGGCACCGAGAAACCGCTTAAATCCTGCATCGTTTTCCCTTATATTCAGCTTTTGTTATATAAGGCTTTCGTCTTTGAGGTAGTACGCTGGCGTAAATGCCAGGATAATTCTGCCCAGAAGCCAGGTACATGTAATATTTGCCGTTGGACTTTTTTCGCGTCAGCACACAATTCCATATTATTGGTGGTAGATACCCCACCCATGGAAAATTCAGACACCAGGCCATTGAGTTTTTTAAATACATAACCGGCTTTATACATTTTGGCTGCCAGCGCGTAGTCGGAAGAAACTTTATATTCCAGGTCATAACGCCATTTTTTCAAGCCGGATACTGGAAAAAATATCGCCTGATGACTGGCGGGCAGGCTGTGATAAATATACCACCCCGGTTTGGCGCTACGTTTAATCTTATGCCCGTCGCCAAAATCCAGCAGCGCATCGCCGGTGATCATCATGTTATCTTTTTGCACTTTTAACTTACGGACAAAATTTGCGGCATCCTGATGAAAAATATCGCCTGAATTGAGAAACAGCGCGAACTTGCCTTGCGCCATCGCAATGCCTTTGTTCATAGCGTCGTAGATACCGTTATCTGGCTCGCTGACAAAGCGTAGGTTATAGATACCATTGAGATTTTCCAGATACTCACGGGTGCCGTCATTGGAACCGCCATCGACAACAATCCATTCGAAGCTGATATCGTCCGCCTGCGCCAGATGCGCCAGCGAGGCATGTGTTTTGACTATCCCTTCGAGGTTACGAAACGCGACAGTGATTATGCTAAGCAACATGTTCTTATTCTTACCTCGTAATATTTAACGCTTTTCGCAAAATAAACGGACAGACGATTAAAAATGCATATTCTGGGCTAAATATCGAACCGGTAAAAAACAGCGATACCGGAGTAAAAAGATATAATTGCACGCGAAAATTGCGGTTATCACCAAAAGCGTTGATCATCATTTTTATCACTTTCCCCATGTACCACAGCGATAAAAACACTGCGAACCAGGAAAAATAAATAATCAGCAGATACAAACCATTGTCTATGGTTTTTCCGACATCCGCACCGTTAAATATTCCGAATGATGCGACATATTCATAAAGTGAGCCAAATCTGACTACACCGTCAATATGGGTCAAAGAATAACCGACCATCACCAGCGGACCGACAATACGATAATACGATGACGATCCTTCTGTACCTAAATCGCCCAGACGGGTGGAAATATAAGGAAACGCGATTACCACACCAACCAGGAATACAGCCAGAGAAATCAATGCTAACGGTAACTTTTTCTTAATCGCCTCTTTATTCAGATATTGAAATGCCCACTCCAGCAAATAAAACAGGATAAAGGTCATAACCCCTGAAAACGATCCGGATAATATTATCCCTGCGAGAATCATAGCATCGGTTTTAGGCGTTTTGATACCAAACTGTTTGATGCTGAGCCAAATTGAGATTAATGCCAGAGCGAAAAATGCCGGTTCGAAATAAAGTGCTGTCGTGCGCTTGCCGCCGAATTTGATGAAATTCAGCACATAGCTGTTGCTGTAAATCAGATATTTCGAAATCGACTCCATAATACTGCTGCCGCCGGTGAGGATAATTTGCGCCATCTCCACTGCCGCCAGCGCCACCACCAGCCCGACCACCAGATAAAAGAAACGTAATATCTTGCGATGGTTGTGTGGCGAAATCGTTTTAAAGCGAATACTCCACACCATGCCAATAATGATCACAATATAGACAAACAGCATGGTTGAAGTGACGTATTTACCGGCATCCAACGACTGACCAAACAGGTAGTTAAACGCCGTGAGTCCCGCGCCAATCCCTAAGGTAATCATCAATTTTTTAACGCTGATGCGTTCTAAAAACAGCAGTAACAAGACAGGTAAAAAAGTGACGATGGTGATGGGGAAACTTTCGCCAAGCTGGGCGATTTTGACATTAACCAACAGGTAAATCAGCGGCAGCAGCAGGTAGCTACAGATTCTGATAGAAGTTGACATACTCCTCCAGCATCTGTTGTCCACTGTAGGCGGCGCGGCTGCGTTGGCTGAACTCAGCCAGCGTGGTACCAAATATCGCCTGCGCGATTTCCGGTTTGCTTAACTGCACCAGTTGCAGCACGTCTTCTTCGCTGACGGTTTTACCGCCGGATTTTTGCAGCACTTCCCGCGCCGCGTCGCTATGGGTGGCAATCACCGGCACGCCAATCGATAGCGCCTCACACAAAATCAGCGGGTAGTTATCGACGCGAGAACTGAATACCAGCGCATCCATCTGATTGAGCGCGCTCATCAACTTGCGCTTGTCAGTTTCAAAGCCGTGATTAACCACGTTGCCAGCGGTGAACGGCGAGAACTTACCAAAGGTATGCAGTTCAATTTTGTCGCCCAGCGCCATCATCTCACGTACCAGTTGCTGGTTAGTTTTGCCGTCGTAACGCAGATCATGCGCCACCACCGCGATTTTCGGCTTGTCCTGGGTTTCGCGCACCGGAGGCAAGTCCGCCAGAATCGCTTCGGTTGCCATATCAATACCGTTATTGATAATCCGGCAACGCCCTGGACCGTACAGACTATTGAAAGCATCAGCCACATGCTGGCTGGGGGAAATAAACTGACAGCCCAGTGCCAGCATCTCGCGGAATAACTGGCGTTTACCCGCCACCAGCTGGTGCGCGCGATCAATCTTCACCGGTGGATAGTTATTTAAGGTCGGGCATTTCTGGCAGCCCGTTTTCCAGCCTTCGCAACCGTCGGTAAAGGCGCAGCGTCCGGTAACGCTCCAGTGATCGTGTAACGTCCAGACCAGAGTGATATCCGGTTTATGGTTTTTCACTTTTTCGCAAAAGCGCACCACGCTCTTAAGATTCAACCAGTAGCTGTGCAGCACATGAAAATGCAGGACCACCGGACCCGGTGTGCGAGTAATGGTGCGATATAACTCATTGAAATTGCCGAACAGATCGCGATTAAACAGACGAAACAACGCAATGTTCGCCATCGCGGTCATCCGCGGCGTATGTTTGATGACCTGCGGATAGTTTTGATGACTGACGCTCTCTTTGCCGCCTTTGCCGTAGCCGTAGACAAAATGTGATGCCAGCCCCTGTTGCAGCGCACGCTGGTGGAGATCTAACGCCACACCTGCTGCCCCGCCTTCCGCCAGTCGCACATTGAATTGCAGAATATTCATTTAATTACCTTCACTCGCGCTTTTTCTCCCACCACCAGCGCGTTGTCCGGGACAGAGTCGAGCACCACGCTGCCCGCGCCCACGGTGACGTTGTTACCAAGCGTGATATCACCAAGAATAATGACGTTGGCACCGAGTTCGACGCCGTTGCCAATGTGTGGACATGCCATGTTATCGGCACCACGATTGCCGATAGTGACGCCGTGGCGAATGGTGAAATCATCCCCCGCGACCACGTTTTTATTGATCACTACGGCGTAACCGTGATGGATAGTAAAGCGTCGACCTATGGTCGCGGCGGCCTGGATTTCATAACCGAAAAAGCATTCGGTGATAATGCGATACAGCACCAGCAGCGGGGCCGCCCACAGATTGTTGAGGACGTTCTTTTTGCGCCACACCGAACAAAAATGAGCGACGCGATAGGCAAGAACCATGCAGCACGGACGTAAACTCCAGCTGTTGGCGCGCAGATCTTCCAGCATCTTTAGCGCCCCCGAATACCATCAGCCAGACGTTTGCCGTTACGCACCGACAGCAGCGTCAGCAAAGTGCGCCAGGTCATGCGTTTATTGCGGATCTGGTAGAGGGTAAACAGCTGATATTTTTTGCTGGCGCGGTCGAATTTGTCTTTGTGCTTGCGGTAAAAGTGGAAGTATCCGGAGAATTTTTTCGGTGACGAGGTGATCTGCATTTCACCATGATTGATATGCAGGATCTGCGTCGCCTCTTCCACTTTCCACGGTTCGCCGTACTCCACCACCATCCGCAGGAAGATGTCGTAATCCTGTGCCGCTTTCAGTTTGGTATCGAACAAGCACTCTTTGAAACGCCACGCCCAGGTAAAGACCTGATTGCCAATGATATTGCGTTTGTAAAACAGGCGGCGTGAATACGGCGATTTGGGATACAGCGGCAAGCTTGCCGGTTGGGAATAAACTTCGCCCTGGCAAACGTAGTCGTTAGCGTACAAAAAGGCGTGTGTGACCAGTTGCTGTTTATGGGCGAGGAAGACGCTCAGGCGGTTGGGTATCCATTCATCGTCGTCATCGATCCCGGTGATGTATTCCCCTTGCGCCAGCATAATCGCCTGGTTACGTACCGCGCACGCCCCGCTGTTAATGTCGTTGTGAATGTAAGTGATACGCGGATCGTTGAGGGCGGTGACGTACTGTTGTAGTTGTTCCCAGGAGGTGGAGCAATCATCCACGATGATCATCTCCCAGTTGTTGTAGTCCTGGCGCAGGACCGATTTTATCGCCCGAATCGCCAGTTGTTGGCGGTTCCAGGTCGGCATATAGATTGAAATCAGCGGATTGTCTTTCATAGGTTGTTCTCCCGGAGTATCGAGATGTTCTGCCGGTTTATAAGCTGGTTTACAGGTTCTGTTGCCGGATGCGGCGTGAACGTAGGTCGGATAAGATGCGTCAGCATCGCATCCGACAGCGGATCTCGTTATTTCGCATCCGACTTATATTCGTATTCGTAATAGCCATAATCCTGATACGCGCTGGCGCGGCGGAAGATGGAGTTCAGAATCACCCCTTTCACCGGAATACCGTTTTGCTCAAAGCGGCTCAGACTGGTTTCCACTTCTTTCAATGTGTTGACCGCATAACGCGCCACCATCAACGTGGTTCCGACATGACGACCAACAATTGCCGCATCGGTCACTGCCAGAATCGGCGGCGTATCAATCAACACCAGGTCGTAGTTTTTACTCGCCCACTTCACCAGTTCGGCAAAGCGTTCGCTCATTAACAGTTCAGAAGGATTTGGCGGTACCTGACCGCGCGGGATCAGGTCAAATTTGGCAATAGAGGTCGGTTTAGCAGCGGTAGTAATATCGCCCTGTCCAATCAGAATTTCCGACAGGCCATTAACGTTATTAGTGCCCAACAGCTCGTGGGTGTAGCCTTTGCGCATATCGCAGTCGATCAACAACACCCGTTTATTGGTCTGGCTAATCACCGCCGCCAGGTTGGCGCAGACAAAGGTTTTACCGATTGACGGGCTAACCCCGGTCATCATCAACACATTGTTCTGTGCCTGCATCATCGCGAAGTGCAGACTGGTACGCAGACTACGGATGGCTTCAATCGCCAGATCGGTTGGATTCCCCACCGCCAGTAGCTGGCTCTGTTTATAGCGTTTAATCCCTTTGATGGTTTTGACGCTATCGCGCGCTTTCTGCCACTCCGACAGCGGGATGCTGGCATAAACGCTGATACCGTGTTCTTCCAGCACCTGCGGGCTTTCGATACCGCGATTAAACAACGAGCGCAGCAGCACACCCACGATAGAGAGCATCAGGCCAAGGATAATCGCCCCAAGGATAATCAGCCCTTTCTTCGGTTTCAGTACACCTGGCTGGGTGATTGCCGGGTCGACAATGCGCACATCGCCGACGGTGCTGGCTTCGGTGATTTTCAGCTCCTGCTCTTTATTCAGCAGTTGCATATAGACCTGCTGACCAGACTCGACATCGCGGGTCAGACGCACAATTTCCTGCTGGGTTTTCGGCATCGCCGTTACGCGACCATTAAGTTTGGCTTTTTCGTCTTCCAGCGCCTGCCGTTTCTCCAGCAGCGTGCGGTACGCCGGGTGAACTTTGGTGTACAGCTTGGAGATTTCCGCCTCTTTAAAGGTCAGTTCGTTCAACTGCGCGTCGATGTTCACCATCGAATCGAGCACCGCTTTCGCTTCCAGCGGCAGATCAACTGAATCTTTATCCTGACGGAAGGCATTCAGTTTGTTTTCGGCAACATCAAGGCGGCTACGTACTTCCGGTAACTGTTGCGCGAGGAAAGCGAGGCTTTTCGACGCTTCCGCCGATTTGCGCTCAATATTTTGTTCCTGATAGTTACGGGCGATGCTGTTAAGAATGTCGCGGATCTGTTCGCGATCTTCACCGGTGTAAGTCAGGCTCAGAACACCTGCGTCTTTGCCGTTCTCCGTTACCGTCAGGCTGTTTTGCAGTTGGTTGATCATCCCCAGCGTGGAGTATTTGGTGACGGTAAACTCACTGCCCGGGCTGGCGTGAATGGCTTCAACCATCAGCGTGACGCCTTCTTTTTTCAGCATCTGGCCCGCTTGCCCACGGGCGCTAAAGCCGCCATCGCTGCTCAGGGTGTAGTTTTTGTTGTCCAGCACATTAAGCGTAAACACCTGATCCGCCATCTCCTTCGGTCGGTTAAAGGTGGTCACTTTCACCGTCTCGTTCTGGCGTCCCATCAGGCGATCCCAGCCCGCACCGAAAATCGGGAACGTGTTTTTGCTCACCGCAATATCAAGGTCGAGATCGTCCACCGTTTTACCAAGCACCAGACGCGAACGAATCAACTGGATCTCGGCGTCCGATGCAGGCGGTTTGTTGGCTAATGCCGATCCGATATCCTGCACTAACGAATTGCCGCTGCTTTGTTCGATTTGTACCAGTGCGTCGGCGCTGTATATCGGCGTAGCGAAGAAGGTGTAAACCACGGCACAGAGGGCGAATACGGCGGTAATGCCAATCACCCACCAGCGTGCTTCAATGATGGTGCCGACCAGGCGACCAATATCGATTTCATCACTGCCCGTTACCGGAGCGGCATGTTGTTTTACTTTTTCTGTCATTCTTATACCTGCTCTGCGTTCAATGCCTGCGCCCACTGGCGGGCAGACCGTTCAAGTAATGTGTACACCGCTGCAAACGTTTCCCGGCTTTTGCGATATGGATCGGGGATTTCACATTCGTTATCCCAGTGACCAAACAGCATCACTTTGCCGCGCATCTCGGGTGCCATCTCGCATAAGCGTTCGATATGGCGCTTTTCCATGGTCAGAATCAGGTCGTAGTTGCGACACAGACGGCGGCTGATTTGCCGTGCGCAATGACCTTCCAGAGACAGTTGATGTTCTGCGGCGACGCTGATAGCGGTAGGATCAGCGCCCTTTCCGACCAGCGCGCCGAGTCCAGCGGACTCCACTTTTAGCTCCGGGTGATAACGTTGCAGTAAGCGTTCCGCCGTCGGGGAACGGCAAATATTGCCGACACAGACAACTAAGATGTTGTTAAACATGACGATTACCAGTTATGAATGTCGCTGGCTGTATCCGTCATGTAACGGACACCGCTAATAGTTGGCAGCAACTGATTGATCAGACGGTTCCAGCGGGATACCGGGGCGGTGGTGACATACACCACGTCATAAGGTTGCAGGCGGAATTCTGTCGCCATTACCAGCGACGTCGCATCGGACATATCCAGCTGGTAGATATTGGCAATCTTGCCGTTACGCCCGCTCTCGCCTTTCAGCGGACGAATGACAAAGATGCCGCTGGCGTTGGAGGTGGTCATGTCGATACCTTCAGCATTGCCCAGGGCTTCAGTCAGGGTCATGCCGCTAAAGTCCATTTTCAGGGTGCTCTGTTTCTTCACTTCACCCATCACAAACACTTTCAGATCATCATTACGTGGCACGTAAAGAATATCGCCGGGGTAAAGCAGTCGGTTCTGATTGAGGTCGCCGTTTTGCATCAGCGCCTGCAAAGAAATGCGCTCTTCACGACCATTGTGTGTTAGCACCACGTTGCGCCAGTCAGCGGTGTCGGTCAGGCCACCTGCGGCGTTGATAGCGTCGAGAATGGTCAGAGGCACGTTGGTAATGGCCTGTTGACCGGATTTATTCACCTGACCGGAGATATAGGCTTTTTGCGAGCGGAAGGCGGCGATATTAACGTCCACCTGCGGATCAGCGATGTACGTCGCTAAGCGCCCGGTAATATCACTGCGGATTTCAGCGAGCGTTTTCCCCACGACGTGAACCTTGCCGATATACGGGTAGAACATGGTGCCGTCAGGCTGTACCCAGTTGCCGGTGTCGCTGGAGCTGCGGTACTGACCGGCTGGCGTGGTGAGCTCCGGGTGATCCCAGACGGTGACATTAAGAACGTCCCCCGGCCCGACGCGATACTGGTAATTCGCGATCTCGCTTTCCAGCGTCATATTGGGGCGCGCTACGTTGGGGCGTGGGCGTAATTGGTCAATCAGGCGCGGGGTCAGCGGATAAACATTCACCATTTTGTCGAGATCGAAATCAGCGTCCTGCTGTTTGATGACGTCTTTACCCATCGTCGACATATTGCTGCCCGGAAGTACTGTGCAACCGCTTATCAAGGTTACTGACACCAATAATGGCATCAATTTCATTTTGGATTTCATCATTGTTTATTTATCACTTTGGCAGAGTAATTATCCTGTGCACTATTAATAGCAATGTCGCCATGCACATTTACCTTGCAGTTAATTGAATAAAAATTTAACAGGCATCAGTCCTAAAAAAATTGATTTCATCCGCAGGCTATTGACAGAATAATTCAGACTGGTCTCTCAGGCATCCAGACACGCTACCGCCCCTGGCTTTTTAGCTACCAATACACTGATTTAGCTTAATTTTTCAAACCCTCTCTGCATACAGTCGTTGATGAGAAAGGGTTATTGCGGAAATTAATTTCCGAATATAAGGTGACATTATGGTAATTGAATATTGGCTCTCCAATAATGCAGGAGGAAGTGTTACAGCTAACGGAATAGCAGGCAAGGTAACAATTCGGCAATTGGCTATTTTTAAGAATTATATTAAGTGTCATTCAATATGGTTTTTAGGAGTTTCTTTAGGTTGACAATATTTAATATGGCGTTTCCACATGCGATATTTCTTAAATAACGCTTTATTATTACCACTTATAATTCGGGGATAATGTGAGGTTATAACCCTCAAATAATATGAGATAAATAGTGCTGCAACATTGCATTTTTGCCCCGATTTATCCATGATCGAATTGTGACATTTGTCATACAACGAATAGGTTTTGTACTTACTATGGAATGGATTGCCGATCCGTCTATCTGGGCTGGGTTAATCACGCTGATTGTGATCGAACTGGTCCTCGGCATTGATAACCTGGTCTTTATTGCCATCCTCGCCGAAAAACTACCGCCTAAGCAGCGCGACCGCGCACGGGTTACCGGGCTCCTGCTGGCGATGTTAATGCGCCTGTTACTGCTGGCGTCAATCTCCTGGCTGGTCACCCTGACTCAACCGCTGTTCAGCTTCCGCTCGTTTACCTTTAGCGCCCGCGATTTAATCATGCTGTTTGGTGGTTTCTTCCTGTTGTTCAAAGCCACGATGGAGCTGAACGAACGGCTGGAAGGGAAAGACAGCAATAACCCCACCCAACGCAAAGGTGCGAAGTTCTGGGGGGTGGTGACACAAATTGTGGTACTGGACGCCATCTTCTCACTCGACTCGGTGATTACCGCCGTCGGGATGGTCGACCATTTACTGGTCATGATGGCCGCCGTGGTTATCGCTATCAGCCTGATGTTGATGGCCAGCAAGCCGTTAACCCAGTTCGTTAACAGTCACCCGACGATCGTTATTCTCTGCTTAAGCTTCCTGTTGATGATTGGCTTTAGCCTGGTGGCGGAAGGTTTCGGCTTCGTCATTCCGAAAGGCTACCTGTACGCTGCCATTGGTTTCTCGGTGATGATCGAGGCACTCAATCAGTTGGCTATCTTTAACCGACGACGTTTTCTTTCCGCTAACCAGACACTGCGCCAGCGGACTACCGAAGCGGTAATGCGCCTGCTTAGCGGGCAAAAAGAAGATGCGGAACTGGACGCCGAAACCGCGTCCATGCTGGTGGATCATGGTAACCAGCAGATCTTTAATCCGCAGGAACGGCGGATGATTGAGCGGGTACTTAATCTTAACCAGCGTACCGTCAGCAGCATTATGACATCGCGCCACGATATTGAGCATATCGATCTCAACGCGCCGGAAGACGAGATCCGCCAGTTACTGGAGCGAAATCAGCATACGCGGCTTGTTGTTACTGATGGCGATGACGCAGAAGATTTGCTCGGTGTTGTTCACGTTATCGACCTGTTACAACAGTCACTGCGCGGCGAACCGCTCAACCTGCGGGTGTTGATTCGTCAGCCGCTGGTGTTCCCGGAAACCTTGCCGTTGTTACCTGCCCTGGAGCAGTTCCGTAATGCCCGCACACACTTTGCTTTTGTGGTGGATGAGTTTGGCTCGGTGGAAGGGATTGTGACATTAAGTGACGTCACTGAAACCATTGCCGGTAACTTACCGAACGAAGTGGAAGAGATCGACGCCCGCCATGATATTCAGAAGAATGCGGACGGTTCCTGGACGGCGAATGGCCATATGCCGCTGGAAGATCTGGTGCAATATGTGCCGCTGCCGCTGGATGAAAAACGTGAATATCACACCATTGCCGGGCTATTGATGGAATATTTGCAGCGTATTCCAAAACCTGGCGAAGAAGTTCAGGTGGGGGATTATTTGCTTAAAACGTTGCAGGTGGAAAGCCATCGCGTGCAGAAGGTACAGATTATTCCGCTGCATAAGGATGGCGAGATGGAGTACGAGGTGTGATGGCATGTAGGCCTGATGCGACGCTTTACGCGTCTTATCAGGCCTACAGGACAGGTCACCTGGTAACCTACATCTTCTCCAGCAACTTCTTCACATCTTTGCCATTGCGGGAATCTTTATTCCGCTCGGCCCAGTCGTTAAGACGGCGTTTTGCTTCATCCTGTAGATGTTTACGCAGTAACTGATCCACTTGCAGGCTGTAATTAAGTTGCTGCCAGTTGCCATAAACCCGCAGCGGTACTGGCGTTTCTTTCAGGAAATCAATCAGTTTGCTTTCCCCGTTCCAGCCACCCACGACCCGAATATCAAACTGGGTGTCACAGGTTTGCTCCGCCAGATTCAACATGCCTTCCCCTGTCAGCGCCAGCACAGGCGATTGACCTTGCATGTCGTTTAACGTCACGACGCCATCCTTCAACGTCAAATCGGTGGTAAAGCGGTCAAGACGCGTTACGTTATCGAAGTTTTCAGCGGCCTTCACATCACCACCATTACGTTCTACCGCTTGCTGAATCATCTGCTGGAAGTTCATCCCTTCCATGCGCGTGTCGGTCATTTCGACATGTGCCTGTCCTTGCCAGTTATGGCGGAATGCGTCGGCATCTATGTCAGCACCGGAGAAATCACCAGCCAGTGACATCTTTCCGGTCAACGAAATCGGATAGTTAAACGCCTTCAGAATGGTACCAATCTCAACGTTTTCCAGCCGTGGCTGGAAGTTTATCCGCGGATTTATTGATGTCGCGTCCAACGTGCCCGGCAGTGAAACCTGTCCACCGTTAAGTTTGCCCTGCAGTTGAGTAATTTCCAGCAAACCCGACTTGTTGGTCATTTGCGTGGCAACATCTGTAAAATTCATTCCGCGCCAGCGCACGTTACTGGCCTGCAACAAAATATCAGCCGTAAAGCCTTGCAGTCCCTGATAGGCCGGTTCATCAATACGCGAAGAAATGACCGGGCGCGGCAACGTTGATTGGCTCTGCCCTTGCTGCGCGGCACCGTTCTCACCATTCGCTGTTTCATTAAGGGGGATGAGGTTGTCAAGATTCAGTTGCGGGAATTGCAGTCTCAGCTGCCATTCCGGTTTCTCTGTCAACGTGACCTGTGCTTGCCCGCTCAGCGTACTGTCATTGGCGGTCAAACTAATTTGGTTAAATGAAAGGCGTTTATGTGACTCCTGCCACTGGACCTGGAAACTCCCCTGCCCTTGAATACCTTGTTTTGGTAAATCGGCACCCTGCAACTGCCAGTTAATTTGTTCAATAGCCGCCATTAAATCATGCGGATAATCAGAAGCATCCACCGTACCGTTAAGGGATATCGTGAGATCGCGCTGATCGCGATTAACCCGCCCGGAAAACTCAAATGAGCCACGATGTTGGGGATCTTGTTCCATTTGCAGGCGGATATTGCGGATTGTCACCTGCTCGTCATCTTCATGCTGGAACACCAGAACGCTGTCCGCCACCTTAAGACTGGATATATCAAACGACCATCCGCGATCGTCTGACAGATCCGGCAAGGTATTGTCGCGCGGTGCAACCGGAGCGTCTTCACTGCGCACCGCTTCCGTCTGCGGCGTCAGTTGGATCACTGCCCCTTTTAGCATCACCTGCTTAACGCTCAGTTGATGGCTCAGTAGTGGTAAAAGCGCCACGTCCAGACGCATGTTGTCTGCTCGAACCAGTGGCTGGCTCGCGCCCTGGGCGGTGAGAGACATTCGCCCGGAGAGGATACTAAGCTGCGGCCAGACGTGCCAACGCAGTGGCCCGTCGAGCTGCAATTGATAACCGCTACGTGCAGCAACTTGCTTGACCATATAGTCGCGGAAATCATTCGGATTCACCAGCAACACTAACGCAGATAACCCGGCCACCAGCACGACCAGGAGTATCATCAGCGTCGTCAGAAATCGTCTCATGGTATCCTCAATGGGCCTGAATTAGTCTTTATCGATTCGGCTGGCTACCGCGCCCTGCTGGTTGCGATATTTCGCATCTTCACGGCGGTTGTAAGGTCGCGCCGCCGGGCCGGAAAGCGGCTCAAAGCTCAGCGCACCAATTAACATGCCCGAACGCAGCGCCAGCGGCAGCTTACCGGAGTTGTAGAACTCCAGCACAATGCAGCCAGACCAGCCCGGATCGATACGGTGCGCGGTGACGTGCACCATCAGCCCCAGACGCGCCAGTGAGGAACGCCCGTCCAGCCATCCCACCAGATCGGCTGGCAGCGTCACCGACTCCAGCGTCACCGCCAGCGCCAGCTCTCCTGGGTGAAGATAGAACGCCTCGCTTTCATCGAGAACGATCTCATCGCTCATCACGCGGTCAAGCGCGGCGCTCACTTCATCTTTGGGACCGCTCAGATCGATAAACGCTGCCGTGTGACCACGGAAGGTACGAAATTTATTGCCCAGGCGCACATCCACCGTCGCGCCGTTAATACGCTCCACTGGCGGACGTGGGTTGATCGACAAACGGCCTTCATCAAGCCAGGCTTCAATATCTCGGTCACACAGACGCATGGCATTTTCTCCTTTCGAGCATCACTCCCTTAACGCCAATTACGTCAAGGGCATACCAGGTTATCACTGAACGGTACACAATTTATCAAGCTTATTCAAAGAACTGACTTATTTTCGCTTTCAATATATCGATCGCGATGCGGTTTTTCCCGCCGCGCGGCACGATAATGTCCGCATATTGTTTAGAAGGCTCAATGAATTGCAGGAACATCGGGCGCACGGTTTTTTGATATTGCGCCATCACTGAATCCATTGAACGCCCACGCTCGTTAACGTCACGCTTGATGCGGCGCATCAGGCAGATATCCAGCGGGGTATCAACGAAAATGGAGAAGTTAAGTTCGTCACGTAAACGCGCATCCGTCAGCAACAAAATGCCTTCGAGAATGATGACCTTCTTCGGCTCAACCGTCACCGTTTCTTTCATACGCGTATGTTCAACATAGCTGTAAACCGGCAGGTCAATTGCCGAGCCGCGTTTCAACGCTTGTAAATGCTCAAGCAACAGGCTGTGATCCATCGCGCTGGGATGGTCGTAGTTGGTCTTAACGCGTTCTTCCATCGACAGATGGCTTTGATCTTTGTAATAGCAGTCTTCGGGAATTACGCCGATGTGTTCATCACCGACTTGCTCACGTAATTCACGATAAAGGGTACTGGCAATAAGACTCTTGCCGGAAGCCGATGCGCCAGCGATACCGATAATGACGCACTGATGAGACTGATCAGTCATATATTTAGCGACCTGATTAACCTGGATGTTAGGAAGGGGGCGACGAAGCGCCAAACGCGGCAATTATAGGGATTTCATCCGCCTGATACCAGTCGAATAGCGTTGCCGCGCGCTCAGAGTTAATTGTTGACGAAGAATTCCCGGTGGCAAATTACGTTGATCAGTTTTATACAAGGTAAAAAATGTTATACGCAGTTGCGCAAATTATCCGCCTTTACGTCACTTTATGAGCAATTCGCATATAAAATGTAAAACTTTTGTACTAGCATAAACACAGAAACGAATACTGGCGACCTGGCCTTGCGGATAAAGCGGTAATGAGCAAACAATCACAGCATGTATTAATTGCCCTGCCCCACCCGCTGCTTCACCTGGTCAGTTTAGGTTTAGTCTCGTTTATCTTCACCCTTTTCTCACTTGAGCTTTCGCAGTTTGGCACCCAACTCGCCCCACTGTGGTTCCCGACGTCCATCATGATGGTGGCGTTTTATCGCCATGCCGGGCGCATGTGGCCGGGAATTGCGCTGAGCTGCTCGCTGGGAAATATCGCCGCATCCATCCTGCTTTTTTCCACCAGCTCGCTGAACATGACCTGGACGACCATCAATATTGTTGAAGCCGTGGTCGGGGCAGTGCTGCTACGTAAATTGCTGCCGTGGTATAACCCCTTGCAAAATCTGGCTGACTGGCTGCGTCTGGCACTCGGCAGCGCCATTATTCCGCCTCTGTTGGGGGGTGTTCTGGTTGTCCTGCTGACGCCCGGAGACGATCCTCTCAGGGCATTTTTGATATGGGTACTGTCAGAATCCATCGGCGCTCTGGCACTGGTGCCGCTGGGATTGTTATTTAAACCACACTATCTACTGCGCCATCGCAACCCAAGGTTGCTTTTTGAGTCGCTGCTCACGTTAGCCATCACGCTGACGTTAAGCTGGCTTTCGATGCTGTATCTGCCGTGGCCTTTTACTTTCATTATTGTGCTGTTGATGTGGAGCGCCGTGCGCCTGCCACGAATGGAAGCCTTTTTGATCTTCCTTACCACGGTGATGATGGTGTCGCTGATGATGGCCGCGGATCCCTCCCTGCTTGCTACGCCGCGTACGTACCTGATGAGCCATATGCCGTGGCTACCGTTTTTGCTGATCCTGCTGCCCGCCAACATCATGACGATGGTGATGTATGCCTTTCGTGCGGAACGCAAACACATTTCCGAAAGCGAAACCCGCTTTCGGAACGCCATGGAATATTCCGCCATCGGCATGGCATTAGTGGGCACCGAGGGACAATGGCTGCAATCCAACAAAGCGCTCTGCCAGTTTCTCGGTTACAGTCAGGAAGAGCTGCGCGGACTCACCTTTCAGCAACTGACCTGGCCGGAGGATCTCAATAAAGATCTCCAACAGGTTGAAAAGCTGATAAGCGGTGAAATAAACACCTATTCAATGGAAAAACGTTACTACAACCGCAATGGCGATGTTGTCTGGGCGTTGCTTGCCGTCTCACTGGTGCGCCACACGGATGGCACGCCGCTCTATTTTATCGCTCAGATTGAAGACATTAACGAGCTAAAACGCACCGAACAGGTCAATCAACAACTGATGGAGCGCATCACGCTGGCCAACGAAGCGGGCGGGATTGGCATCTGGGAGTGGGAGCTGAAGCCGAATATTTTTAGTTGGGATAAGCGGATGTTCGAGCTGTATGAAATTCCTCCGCATATCAAACCGAACTGGCAGGTGTGGTACGAGTGCGTGCTGCCGGAAGATCGCCAGCACGCCGAAAAAGTGATTCGTGATTCGTTGCAATCACGCTCGCCCTTTAAACTGGAATTTCGCATTGCCGTGAAAGATGGCATCCGCCATATCCGCGCCCTCGCCAACCGGGTACTGAATAAAGAAGGCGAAGTTGAACGCCTGCTCGGCATTAATATGGATATGACGGAGGTTAAACAGCTTAACGAGGCATTGTTTCAGGAAAAAGAGCGCCTGCACATTACGCTGGACTCCATCGGCGAAGCCGTGGTCTGTATTGATATGGCAATGAAAATTACCTTTATGAATCCAGTGGCGGAGAAGATGAGCGGCTGGACGCAGGAAGAAGCGTTAGGTGTTCCGCTCCTGACGGTGTTGCATATTACTTTTGGCGACAACGGACCATTAATGGAGAACATTTACAGTGCTGACACCTCACGTTCCGCGATCGAACAAGATGTGGTATTGCACTGCCGGAGCGGCGGCAGTTACGACGTGCATTACAGTATTACGCCGTTAAGTACTCTGGACGGCAGCAATATAGGCTCGGTACTGGTGATTCAGGACGTTACCGAATCACGCAAAATGCTGCGCCAGCTGAGCTACAGCGCCTCCCATGATGCACTGACGCATCTCGCCAATCGCGCCAGTTTTGAGAAGCAACTGCGTATCCTGCTGCAAACGGTAAACAGTACGCATCAGCGACATGCCCTGGTGTTTATCGATCTTGATCGCTTTAAAGCGGTGAATGACAGCGCCGGGCATGCGGCGGGCGACGCTTTACTGCGCGAACTGGCGTCGTTGATGCTGAGTATGCTGCGCTCCAGCGACGTGCTGGCGCGGCTCGGTGGTGATGAATTTGGTCTGCTACTGCCAGACTGCAATGTTGAAAGCGCTCGTTTTATCGCTACACGCATTATCAGTGCCGTGAATGACTATCACTTTATATGGGAAGGACGTGTGCATCGGGTAGGTGCCAGTGCCGGGATTACCTTGATTGATGACAACAATCATCAGGCAGCTGAAGTGATGTCGCAGGCTGATATCGCCTGTTATGCCTCCAAAAATGGTGGCCGGGGCCGGGTGACGATTTACGAACCGCAGCAAGCTGCCGCACATAGCGAACGGGCAGCGATATCGCTTGATGAACAGTGGCGGATGATTAAAGAGAATCAGTTGATGATGATCGCCCACGGCATCGCTTCGCCACGGCTCCCGGAAGCAAGTAATTTGTGGCTGATTTCACTTAAGCTCTGGAGTTGCGAAAGCGAGATTATTGATGAACAAACATTTCGTCGTAGCTTCAGCGATCCGGCACTTAGCCATGCTCTTGACCAACGGGTATGCCACGATTTTTTCCAGCAGGCCGCAAAAGCGGTTGCCAGTAAAGGCTTAAGCATCGCCCTTCCCCTTTCCGTTGCTGGTTTGAGTAGCGCCACGCTGGTGAATGAACTGCTTGAGCAGCTGGAAAATAGCCCTCTACCAGCACGGTTATTACATCTGATTATTCCGGCAGAAGCGATTTTCGATCACGCAGAAAGCGTGCAAAAACTGCGGCTGGCGGGATGTCGGATCGTATTCAGTCAGGTAGGCCGCGATCTGCAAATCTTCAACTCGCTGAAAGCAAATATGGCAGATTACCTGCTACTTGATGGTGAGTTATGCGCCAACGTGCAGGGTAATTTGATGGATGAGATGCTGATTACGATTATTCAGGGGCACGCTCAGCGACTCGGGATGAAAACCATCGCCGGGCCAGTCGTTTTACCCTTAGTGATGGATACGCTTTCGGGCATCGGCGTCGATCTGATTTATGGTGATGTGATTGCCAATGCCCAACCGCTGGATTTGCTGGTGAATAGAAGTTATTTCGCGATTAACTAAGGGAGCGTTTGCCCATTGCCTGATGCGACGCTAACGCGTCTTATCAGGCCTACAAATCGCTCATTCCCCAGGCCGGATAAGGCGCTCGCACCGCATCCGGCGACCAACGTCATGCTTCGTCTGGTTGCCAGCCTTCCGTATACCAGATATGCAACAGCGCATAAGAACGCCAGGGCTTCCAGCGTTCGGCATAACGGCGGATTTGTGCCAGTGTCATTCCCGGAAATCGCTGTTTAATCAGATAATCATCCGGCAGAAAAACATCTTTCGCCTGCCAGCCACGCAAAGCAAAATAATTTGCCGTCCAGCGTCCGATACCCGGAAAGGTTTGCAGCGTTTTCATCGCTTGTTCTACGTCGCCCGGTATTGTCATTGGTAAGGTGCCCTCCAGCGCCGAATTTGCCAGATGAATCAGCGCCTCTGCCCGTTTCAACGGCATACCTAACGCTTTTAATGCCTGCGGGTCGGCTACTGCCAGCCGCTGAGGCGTGGGGAAGCAGACATAATCCGGAAAATCATCCAGCCGTTCGCCATAAAGCTGTGCCACTCTGGAGGTCAATTTTGCCGCCATCGCCACGCTCACCAGTTGGCCTAAAATCGCCCGCACGCCCTGCTCAACAGCGTCAACACAACCAGGTAAACGCAATCCTGGCCGCGCCGCGCCTAACTTGCCCAACGCACCGTTAACAATCTGCGGGTTACATTGCAGATCAAACAGGCGGCTCATTTTCGCCAGACACTCAGCGGCAACAGGTTCTAAACCTGCACTTAAATTTATGTGCAGAGTATGGCGGGCTATATCCGGAATAGCAGTCACCACGCCGCGATATTCGCCTACCGCCAGACTACGGGCATAATAACTGTCCGCGACCGTTTCCACGCCGCTCACCGCACGGGCGGCGAGAAATCCCAACATCCACGACCAGTCATACGGCGGCTGCCAGTTCAGGGTATACATCGCATCTCCTTGTTAATCCGCTTTCAGCATAAACGTTATTCAGACGTTACGCTTTGCTTTCATATTCCGGTTGTCGCGACGGCAACATTTCGCTAAAGTCACGCCCCTTCTTCACCGGCATGGGGATTATTTCGTGTTTATTGGTTTTGATTACGGTACAGCAAACTGTTCAGTGGCGGTCATGCGCGACGGTAAACCGCATTTGCTAAAAATGGAAAACGACAGCACGCTGCTGCCTTCAATGCTTTGCGCGCCAACGCGTGAAGCTGTAAGCGAATGGCTGTACCGCCATCATGATGTTCCGGCAGACGACGATGAAACGCAGGCGCTGTTGCGTCGGGCGATTCGTTATAACCGCGAAGAAGATATCGATGTTACGGCGAAAAGCGTGCAGTTCGGTCTTTCCTCACTGGCACAGTACATTGATGATCCAGAAGAAGTGTGGTTTGTGAAATCACCAAAATCGTTCCTCGGTGCCAGCGGCTTAAAACCGCAGCAGGTAGCGCTGTTTGAGGATCTGGTCTGCGCAATGATGTTGCACATTCGCCAACAGGCGCAGGCGCAGCTGCCGGAGGCAATTACTCAGGCGGTGATTGGTCGCCCGATCAACTTCCAGGGGCTGGGCGGTGATGAAGCAAACACCCAGGCGCAAGGGATTCTGGAACGCGCGGCGAAGCGTGCCGGGTTTAAGGATGTGGTATTCCAGTACGAGCCGGTCGCGGCTGGGCTGGATTACGAAGCCACCTTGCAGGAAGAAAAACGAGTGCTGATAGTGGATATCGGCGGTGGTACGACTGACTGTTCATTGCTGCTGATGGGGCCGCAATGGCGTTCGCGTCTCGATCGTGAAGCCAGCCTGCTGGGTCATAGTGGTTGCCGTATTGGTGGTAACGATCTGGATATCGCACTGGCGTTTAAGAACCTGATGCCGTTACTGGGCATGGGTGGCGAAACCGAAAAAGGCATCGCCCTGCCGATTCTGCCGTGGTGGAATGCGGTTGCGATCAACGACGTTCCTGCGCAAAGTGATTTCTACAGTAGTGCTAACGGTCGTCTGCTTAACGATCTGGTACGCGATGCCCGTGAACCGGAAAAAGTGGCCCTGTTACAGAAAGTCTGGCGTCAGCGTTTAAGCTATCGCCTGGTGCGTAGCGCAGAAGAGAGCAAAATCGCCCTTTCAAGTGTAGCGGAAACCCGCGCCTCACTGCCGTTTATCAGCGATGAACTGGCTACGCTGATTAGCCAGCAAGGGCTGGAAAGCGCCCTCAGCCAGCCACTGGCGCGGATTCTGGAACAGGTGCAACTGGCGCTGGATAACGCCCAGGAAAAACCGGACGTTATCTACCTGACCGGCGGTAGCGCCCGTTCGCCGCTGATTAAAAAAGCGCTGGCAGAACAGTTGCCGGGCATTCCGGTTGCAGGCGGCGATGACTTTGGCTCCGTCACCGCCGGGCTGGCACGCTGGGCGGAAGTGGTGTTTCGTTAATTGAAAAATGGCTCAGCAACGGCTTAAATCTGCCTGCGCCTGAGCCAGTTTTTCTGCCGCCTGACGTAGCGGTTCCATCAACGGCATGGTCCGTGCTGGCGCATGAAGGCGGAATCGCTGCAACTCTGTCGCGCCGACAGTCAGCGCCGATTCCAGCCGATGTCGTTTGGCGGCTATTTTTGCCATTACCGCTTGTCTGTCTGCAGGCGTTACCGCTTCGTTCGGCCTGAACACAAAACGGCGTTCACAGCTCGCTTTCCAGTCGATAACCGCCTGGGTCAGATGATCACCAAAACCTTTTACTTGCTTAACGCTCCGTCGGGTAACATCCGCTGCTGTTTCAATACCAAAGGACCGTAACGCCGCTTTACGCGCAGGGCCAACGCCGGGAATAGAGGCAACATCAATAAAAAATCCCTCCAGAAACTTCTGCTTCTGCCGTTCCCTTGCGGTGTCGTGAAGTGCTACCAGAGCGCGTTTCTCTTCTTCCGGTAACCCGAGAATTTCGTCCTTCATTTTTTCGAGCATCGCCCGTTTGGCGATAAAACCTTCCAGCCCGCCCAACTGCTGGATCTGGCTGACTAAATGGTCATAGTCCATTTTCGCGCGATTAAACGCCTCACGGCGTTGCTGGATTTCTGCTTTGTACGCTTTGCTTGTCAGGCTGCCAATAATCCAGATAGCCGCCAGCACAGGAATCAAAATAATATAACGCGGTTCTGCCTGAAGGCCGCAAAGCAACAGCGATAACGCTGACAGTGCGATCTCAATCAGAATGATGTATTCGCGCCGTAACAGGCCTGAAGGAAGCGGCCTGCCAGTCGGTTGGAAATGATCGGGTAATGGCAGTTGCAATGCTGGCGGTGCTACTGATGCCATCACCATCGCCCAGACTCTCGCCAGCACAAAATCACCGCCGGTGGTAATGACCTCTTCGCCGAGATCAATAAAATAGATAACGCCTTGATTATCCAGCGCACACCACGGGCAGTCAGTCAAATGAGCGGGGTAAACATGCATTGCCGAAACGGTACATTTCTTTAACTGTTGGCGTAGTAAATCAAGTGCCGCTACCCACGCTTTTGCCGTCGGACGCCCGGTTGCCACGCCACTTTCCGTGAATGCCTGCTGAAACATGGCTTCAACATCGCCCGGTAACATCGACAGCGGAATCGATCGTGGCGGCGGTTTTAAACCACGTCGCTGATTATCTGAGGCGTAGGCATAACGGAAATGGGCAATATCCGTCTCCAGCGCATTACCTGCATCAGAGATAAGCGGTACACCGGAATAAGGATGCCGCCCACCAAACAAGATGTGAAATATCAGCAACGCAAGGCCAAAATTATCGTGATTTTCTGTGCGTTCAAAGCCGACAAATGATGGCATGGTTTGCAGCTCTGGCGGCGTAAAATGCGACACGCCGACTTCGCATAAATGCAGTGTACCATTGGCATTAATCTGAAAGGAGTCGCTATCAATCAACACCACTTTGCTGTCGCGACCTACCATAAAGCTGTTCTGGTTTACGTCACCCACGACGTGCCCGTGCTCATGAACAGTAGCAAAAGATGAAGCAATATTGCGCGCAACATAGAGTAGAAAATCCCACGCACAATGAGGGTAACTCTGGCGACGATGTGCCGGGCTATAGATCATATGAATCGGTTCTTTACCAGAAACTTTTGGCATCATAAAACCGATAACTTTTCCGCCTCGTCCACCGTGAAGCGTTGCCTGCGGCCAGGCGACATAATTCAACAACTGCGCGTCAGCTGTCGCAGCCATAAAGGCAAGTTTGTCCTGTTTTAAGGCGGGTGGCGGCGTGTGATAAATCTTGGCGACGCTATCGACAAACTCCTCGATATCATAAACCGCACCTTCGCCGCCTTTGCCCAGTTCACGGCCTGGCGTAACGCACTCACCAGTAGCAGTATATAAAGTGGGTTTCATGGTAACCACAGCGCCAGTGCCAACGTTTTATCATCATCCGTACGCTCGTTTACCGCCGGGCTGGACAAAAACTGCTTTAACAATTCAGGTAATAAATCGAGTTGTTCCTGCGTTGCTGACGCCAGTCCATTGAAAAACGGGGTAAAGAAAGGCACATGCGGAGAATTATCCAGCATATTTAACGCCAGTCGCTGAATACCATCCGTAAATGCTGCAACTTTGTGCGCACGCTCAGTGCTGGTGAAAGTTTCCAGTCTGGAAACGGCATCTTCATCGGTAATGAAGTGCGTCATATTGGTATATTCACCCACCATCGGCGTGAGCGGCAGTTGCAAACCGTGCCCCAAATCTACCACCACGCCGCCATCGCCAATCTGCATAATCAAGGTGCCATTAGCTGATGAAATCAATCCCAAAAACGTGCAGGCAAAATCGCGAACCGCTAATTCTTTGGCTTCCGCCTCGGCAAAAAGTCGCTGACGAATGGTCAGCACAATGTCCGTTGCGAGGACATCATTAAGCCCCAATTCCCCGCCCTGCAATTTTTGCGACATATAAGCCATCGCTTCATTGACGGCGAGCATCGCACCTTCGCCACCCTGCGAGACGCTGCCTGCGCCATCAGCGACAAATACCGACAATAATGGCTGCTGGTCATTTAGCCAGGCAACCTGCATCTGGCAGGCATCCTGGCAAGGCAAATCAGCGCTAATATGCGACGTTCCAACGGCTGATGCATAGACCAGTCGCCAGCTCACACTGACGTCCAGCCTTTTGGCGCTTCCAGCACAACTTCCGTTCCCGGCGTGGAGCGGGAAACCGAACGCAGCGAACTGGATAACCAGCTAAACAGTTCACGGAATTGTAATCCCTGCAGAGACAAAGGCTGACGGACGCTGATTTGGGCCAGCGTCTTCATATCCGCCCCCTGAACACCGATGGTAAAGAAGGCAAACTTCTTATCTTCTTCCCCCTGAAACACTTTGTTGGCGGCAGCCTGCCACTCATCGGTTGGTGCGCCATCGGTGATCAGGAAAATCCACGGACGATAATAGGAAATACCATTGGCACGATATTCACGTTTCCGCTCCTCAACCATATCCAGGGCTTTGGTAATGGCAGCGCCCATTGGTGTATCGCCCTGGGCAAACAGGATGGGCGGGAAAAAATTAGCGGCGCTGGTAAAGGGTTGTTCCACATGCACCGGGCCGAACGTCACAATGCCGAGTTCCACTCTTTTTAAGGCCAGCGAATCGGCAAGCAGCTCATCGCGAAAGGTAACCAATCCGGCGTTAAGTTCATTAATGGGTCTACCGTTCATAGAACCAGAAACATCCAGCAGCAAAATGCAGGGGCAACGTGGTTCCGGGTTACTGGCAAAATCGCTGGTGGCAAACGTGATTTGTTCGCTCATAAGAAATCCTTTCTTAGAGAATTATTGAGGTCCGGTATCATACCGATTGCAATAATGAAATAAGAGCAAACGAAGAAACTTTCAGAATTAGGCCCGGCGGCGCAGAAAATTTTGCTATTCGCCTCGCAAGAACGGAGAGCCGTCGATTGACACTAAGGGCGGAGTGACATAATTTCAGGAGTAAGGGTAGAGCGGGGTTTCCCCCGCCCTGGTAGTCTTAGTAAGCTGGCCAGCTAATGACTAAGAGCACCACGA
This sequence comes from Escherichia sp. R1, assembly GCF_003000935.1. NCBI lineage: Bacteria > Pseudomonadati > Pseudomonadota > Gammaproteobacteria > Enterobacterales > Enterobacteriaceae > Escherichia > Escherichia sp. R1. The sequence continues at coordinate 302,276 of NZ_PSRU01000002.1, read as the reverse complement.
TGATGAGTAGCTTCATCATGACCCTTTCCTTATTTAAGGCCCCTTCCTCGGGAGGGGCTTTCCCGTTTCAGCGTCCCGCTGAAATCTTCGGCTTACTTCCTTTCGCCCTGTATGCAGTCTATCGCTGACTTGCGGATAAAATAGTTTCAAGTGTGATTATTGCGTAACGACTCGCAAAGAATATTTGCTGGCAGGATCGCAGACTGCAAAGTCTGCGGATTGACAATTGGACCGTGAAGGCATACTTTCAGGAGTGAGGGTAGAGCGGGGTTTCCCCTGCCCTGGTAGTCTTAGTATGCTGGGTAGCTAATCACTAAGAGCACCACGATGATGAGTATCTTCATCATGACCCTTTCCTTATTTAAGGCCCCTTCCTCGGGAGGGGCTTTCCCGTTTCAGCGTCCCGCTGAAATCGTCGGCTTATCTCCTTTCGCCATGCAAGCAATCTATCGCTAACGCGTAGATAAAATAGTTTCATGTGTTATTACTGGATGCGTGCTCGCAAAAGTGCCCGTCATTCAGACGATTCCCGACAGTGTTTCATAATTCCTCCATTTTTCTCCCTTATTGGCTGGCTACACTAGTATCATTCCGCGAAACGTTTCAGGAAGAGAAACTCTTAACGATGAAAGGCAGTTATAAATCCCGTTGGGTAATCGTAATCGTGGTGGTTATCGCCGCCATCGCCGCATTCTGGTTCTGGCAAGGCCGCAATGACTCCCAGAGTGCAACCCCAGGGGCGACGAAACAAGCGCAGCAATCGCCAGCGGGTGGTCGCCGTGGTATGCGTGCCGGCCCATTAGCTCCGGTTCAGGCGGCGACCGCAGTAGAACAGGCTGTTCCGCGTTACCTCACCGGGCTTGGCACCATTACCGCCGCTAATACTGTTACGGTGCGCAGCCGCGTGGACGGTCAACTGATGGCGTTACATTTCCAGGAAGGCCAGCAGGTCAAAGCAGGCGATTTACTGGCAGAAATTGACCCAAGCCAGTTCAAAGTTGCATTAGCACAAGCCCAGGGCCAACTGGCAAAAGATAAAGCCACGCTCGCCAACGCCCGCCGTGACCTGGCGCGTTATCAACAACTGGCAAAAACCAATCTCGTATCTCGTCAGGAACTGGATGCCCAACAAGCGCTGGTCAGTGAAACCGAAGGTACCATTAAGGCTGATGAAGCAAGCGTCGCCAGCGCGCAATTGCAACTCGACTGGAGCCGTATCACCGCACCAGTTGATGGTCGCGTTGGTCTCAAGCAGGTTGATGTTGGTAACCAAATCTCCAGTGGCGACACCACCGGGATTGTGGTGATCACCCAAACACATCCTATCGATCTGGTCTTTACTCTGCCGGAAAGCGATATCGCCACCGTTGTACAGGCACAAAAAGCCGGAAAACCGCTGGTGGTAGAAGCCTGGGATCGCACCAACTCGAAGAAGTTAAGTGAAGGCACGCTGTTAAGCCTTGATAACCAAATCGATGCCACTACCGGTACGATTAAAGTGAAAGCACGCTTTAATAATCAGGATGATGCGCTGTTTCCCAATCAGTTTGTTAACGCGCGCATGTTAGTCGACACCGAACAAAACGCCGTGGTGATCCCCACCGCCGCTCTGCAAATGGGCAACGAAGGCCATTTTGTCTGGGTACTGAATAGCGAAAACAAAGTCAGCAAACATCTGGTGACACCGGGCATTCAGGACAGTCAGAAAGTGGTGATCCGCGCAGGTATTTCTGCGGGCGACCGCGTAGTGACGGACGGCATTGATCGCCTGACCGAAGGGGCGAAAGTGGAAGTGGTGGAAGCCCAGAGCGCCACTACTCCGGAAGAGAAAGCCACCAGCCGCGAATACGCGAAAAAAGGAGCACGCTCCTGATGCAGGTGTTACCCCCGAGCAGCACAGGCGGCCCGTCGCGCCTGTTTATTATGCGTCCTGTCGCCACCACGCTGCTGATGGTGGCGATCTTACTCGCCGGGATTATCGGTTATCGCGCCCTGCCCGTTTCGGCGCTGCCGGAAGTGGACTATCCAACCATTCAGGTGGTCACGCTTTATCCAGGTGCGAGCCCGGATGTCATGACCTCTGCCGTTACCGCGCCGCTCGAACGCCAGTTCGGGCAGATGTCTGGCCTGAAACAGATGTCGTCGCAAAGTTCCGGCGGTGCGTCAGTTATCACTTTACAGTTCCAGCTAACATTGCCGCTGGATGTCGCCGAGCAGGAAGTGCAGGCCGCGATTAACGCTGCGACCAACCTGCTACCGAGCGATCTGCCTAACCCGCCGGTTTACAGCAAAGTGAACCCGGCAGATCCACCGATCATGACGCTCGCTGTCACCTCAACCGCCATGCCGATGACGCAGGTGGAAGATATGGTGGAAACCCGCGTCGCGCAGAAAATCTCGCAGATTTCCGGCGTAGGGCTGGTCACACTTTCCGGCGGGCAGCGTCCGGCGGTACGCGTAAAACTCAACGCTCAGGCAATTGCCGCTCTCGGCCTGACCAGCGAAAGTGTGCGCACCGCTATTACTGGCGCGAACGTTAACTCAGCGAAAGGGAGCCTTGACGGCCCTTCTCGCGCGGTCACGCTTTCCGCGAACGACCAGATGCAATCGGCAGAAGAGTATCGTCAGTTGATTATCGCTTATCAGAACGGCGCACCAATTCGTCTTGGCGATGTCGCTACTGTAGAGCAAGGAGCAGAAAACAGCTGGCTCGGCGCGTGGGCGAACAAAGAACAGGCCATTGTGATGAATGTTCAGCGCCAGCCCGGTGCTAACATTATCTCCACCGCCGACAGCATCCGGCAGATGCTACCACAGCTCACCGAGAGTCTGCCGAAATCGGTGAAGGTGACGGTACTTTCTGACCGTACCACCAATATCCGCGCATCGGTCGACGATACCCAGTTTGAGCTGATGATGGCTATCGCGCTGGTAGTCATGATTATCTACCTGTTTTTGCGCAATATTCCGGCGACCATCATTCCCGGCGTCGCAGTGCCGCTGTCGTTAATCGGCACCTTCGCGGTCATGGTGTTTCTCGATTTTTCAATCAATAACCTGACGCTGATGGCACTAACCATCGCCACCGGATTTGTGGTCGATGACGCCATCGTGGTGATCGAGAACATTTCCCGCTATATCGAAAAAGGCGAAAAACCGTTGGCGGCGGCGCTCAAAGGCGCGGGTGAAATCGGCTTTACCATTATCTCGCTGACCTTCTCGCTGATTGCGGTGTTGATCCCCCTGCTGTTTATGGGCGATATCGTCGGGCGACTGTTCCGCGAATTTGCTATTACCCTGGCAGTCGCGATTTTGATCTCGGCGGTGGTGTCGCTGACCCTGACACCGATGATGTGCGCGCGGATGCTCAGCCAGGAGTCGCTGCGTAAACAGAACCGCTTCTCCCGTGCCTCGGAGAAAATGTTCGACAGGATAATCGCCGCCTATGGTCGTGGACTGGCGAAAGTGCTGAATCATCCGTGGCTGACCTTAAGCGTGGCGCTCAGCACGCTGCTGCTTAGCGTGCTGCTGTGGGTATTCATTCCGAAAGGTTTCTTCCCGGTGCAGGACAACGGCATTATTCAGGGCACTTTGCAGGCACCGCAATCCAGCTCCTTTGCGAATATGGCCCAGCGGCAACGCCAGGTCGCGGACGTGATTTTGCAGGATCCGGCAGTGCAAAGTTTGACCTCATTTGTTGGCGTTGATGGCACTAACCCGTCGCTGAACAGTGCGCGTTTACAGATCAATCTCAAACCACTGGATGAACGAGATGACCGGGTGCAAAAAGTCATCGCCCGTCTGCAAACGGCGGTGGATAAAGTGCCGGGCGTCGATCTCTTCCTGCAACCAACGCAGGACCTGACTATTGATACTCAGGTCAGCCGCACCCAGTACCAGTTTACCTTGCAGGCCACGTCACTGGATGCGCTCAGTACCTGGGTGCCACAGTTGATGGAAAAACTCCAGCAGCTGCCACAGCTTTCTGATGTCTCCAGCGACTGGCAGGACAAAGGGCTGGTGGCGTATGTCAATGTCGACAGGGACAGCGCCAGCCGCCTGGGGATCAGCATGGCGGATGTCGATAACGCCCTGTACAACGCGTTTGGTCAGCGACTGATTTCCACTATTTATACTCAGGCTAACCAGTATCGCGTGGTACTGGAACACAACACCGAAAATACCCCAGGCCTCGCGGCGCTGGATACCATTCGCCTGACCAGCAGCGACGGTGGCGTGGTGCCGTTAAGCTCAATTGCCAAAATTGAGCAGCGTTTTGCGCCGCTTTCCATCAACCATCTGGATCAGTTCCCGGTAACGACTATCTCCTTTAACGTGCCGGATAACTATTCGCTGGGCGATGCGGTGCAGGCGATTATGGACACAGAGAAGACGCTGAATCTGCCGGTGGATATCACCACGCAGTTCCAGGGCAGCACCCTCGCCTTCCAGTCGGCGCTGGGCAGCACTGTCTGGCTGATTGTCGCGGCGGTGGTGGCGATGTATATCGTGCTCGGCATTCTGTACGAGAGCTTTATTCACCCGATCACCATTCTCTCGACGCTACCCACCGCAGGGGTCGGCGCGCTGCTGGCGTTAATGATTGCCGGTAGCGAACTGGATGTGATTGCCATTATCGGCATTATTTTGCTGATCGGTATCGTGAAGAAGAACGCCATCATGATGATCGACTTCGCGCTGGCTGCTGAGCGCGAGCAAGGCATGTCGCCGCGCGAAGCTATTTACCAGGCTTGTCTGTTGCGTTTTCGTCCGATCCTGATGACCACTCTGGCGGCTCTGCTTGGTGCGCTGCCGCTGATGTTGAGTACCGGGGTCGGCGCGGAACTGCGTCGTCCGTTAGGTATCGGCATGGTCGGCGGTCTGATTGTCAGCCAGGTGCTGACGCTGTTTACCACGCCGGTGATTTATCTGCTGTTCGACCGTCTGGCATTGTGGACCAAAAGCCGCTTTGCCCGTCATGAAGAGGAGGCGTAAGTGAAGTTTTTTGCCCTCTTCATTTACCGCCCGGTGGCGACGATTTTACTGTCGGTCGCCATTACCCTGTGCGGCATACTGGGTTTCCGTATGCTGCCAGTCGCCCCGCTGCCGCAGGTCGATTTTCCGGTGATCATGGTCAGCGCCTCGCTGCCCGGTGCGTCACCAGAAACAATGGCGTCTTCCGTTGCCACGCCGCTGGAGCGCTCACTTGGGCGCATTGCCGGAGTCAGCGAAATGACCTCCAGCAGTTCGCTCGGCAGCACGCGCATTATTTTGCAGTTTGATTTTGACCGGGATATCAACGGCGCAGCGCGCGATGTGCAGGCGGCGATCAACGCCGCGCAAAGTCTGCTACCCAGCGGGATGCCCAGCCGTCCGACCTATCGCAAAGCGAACCCATCGGATGTGCCAATTATGATCCTCACGCTGACATCCGATACTTATTCGCAGGGTGAACTGTACGATTTCGCCTCGACACAGCTGGCTCCGACGATTTCGCAAATCGACGGTGTCGGTGATGTCGATGTTGGCGGCAGCTCGCTGCCCGCCGTACGCGTCGGGCTGAATCCGCAGGCGCTGTTTAATCAGGGCGTCTCGCTGGACGACGTACGCACTGCCATCAGCAATGCCAACGTGCGTAAACCGCAGGGCGCACTGGAAGATGGCACCCACCGCTGGCAGATCCAGACCAATGACGAACTGAAAACTGCCGCTGAATATCAGCCGCTGATTATTCATTACAACAAAGGCGGCGCGGTTCGTCTGGGCGATGTGGCGACGGTGACCGACTCTGTACAAGATGTACGTAACGCCGGGATGACCAACGCCAAACCGGCCATTTTGCTGATGATCCGCAAGCTGCCGGAAGCCAATATTATCCAGACGGTAGACAGCATCCGCGCCCGTCTGCCGGAATTACAATCCACCATCCCGGCAGCAATTGATCTGCAAATTGCCCAGGATCGCTCCCCTACTATCCGCGCGTCGCTGGAAGAGGTTGAGCAGACGCTGATTATCTCGGTGGCGCTGGTGATTCTGGTGGTGTTTTTGTTCCTGCGTTCGGGTCGCGCCACCATTATTCCCGCCGTTGCGGTGCCGGTTTCGCTGATTGGTACGTTTGCGGCGATGTACCTGTGTGGTTTCAGTCTCAATAATCTTTCGTTAATGGCGCTCACCATCGCCACTGGCTTTGTGGTGGATGACGCCATCGTGGTGCTGGAAAACATTGCCCGTCATCTGGAAGCGGGGATGAAACCGCTACAGGCCGCGCTGCAAGGTACTCGCGAAGTCGGCTTTACGGTGCTGTCGATGAGTCTGTCACTGGTGGCGGTGTTCCTGCCGCTGCTGTTGATGGGCGGATTGCCGGGTCGCCTGTTACGCGAGTTTGCCGTGACGCTTTCTGTCGCCATTGGTATTTCGCTGCTGGTTTCCCTGACGTTAACGCCGATGATGTGCGGCTGGATGCTAAAAGCCAGCAAGCCGCGCGAGCAAAAGCGACTGCGTGGCTTTGGTCGCATGTTGGTTGCTCTGCAACAAGGCTACGGCAAGTCACTAAAATGGGTGCTCAATCATACCCGTCTGGTGGGCGCGGTGCTGCTTGGCACCATTGCGCTGAATATCTGGCTGTATATCTCGATCCCGAAAACCTTCTTCCCGGAGCAGGACACCGGCGTACTGATGGGCGGGATACAGGCTGACCAGAGTATTTCGTTTCAGGCGATGCGCGGTAAGTTGCAGGACTTCATGAAAATTATCCGTGACGATCCGGCGGTGGATAATGTCACCGGCTTTACCGGCGGTTCACGGGTGAACAGTGGAATGATGTTTATCACCCTTAAACCACGCGGCGAGCGGAGCGAAACGGCCCAACAGATTATCGATCGCTTGCGTAAAAAACTGGCGAAAGAACCGGGAGCGAATCTGTTCCTGATGGCGGTACAGGATATTCGCGTTGGCGGACGTCAGGCTAACGCCAGCTACCAGTACACATTATTGTCCGACGATCTGGCGGCACTGCGCGAATGGGAGCCAAAAATCCGCAAAAAACTGGCGACATTGCCAGAGCTGGCTGATGTTAACTCCGATCAGGAAGATAATGGCGCGGAGATGAACCTTATTTACGATCGCGACACTATGGCGCGATTGGGAATTGACGTGCAAGCCGCCAACAGCCTGTTAAATAACGCCTTCGGTCAGCGGCAAATCTCGACCATTTACCAGCCGATGAACCAGTACAAAGTGGTGATGGAAGTTGATCCGCGCTATACCCAGGACATCAGTGCACTGGAAAAAATGTTCGTTATCAATAACGAAGGAAAAGCGATCCCGCTGTCGTATTTCGCTAAATGGCAACCGGCGAACGCTCCACTGTCGGTGAATCATCAGGGATTATCGGCGGCCTCGACCATTTCGTTCAACCTGCCGACCGGGAAATCGCTCTCGGACGCCAGTGCGGCGATCGATCGCGCAATGACCCAGCTTGGTGTGCCTTCGACGGTGCGCGGCAGTTTTGCCGGAACAGCGCAAGTGTTCCAGGAGACGATGAACTCACAGGTGATCCTGATTATCGCCGCCATCGCCACGGTATATATCGTACTGGGTATCCTTTACGAGAGTTATGTGCATCCACTGACGATTCTCTCCACCCTACCCTCGGCGGGCGTCGGAGCGCTGTTGGCGCTGGAGCTGTTCAATGCCCCGTTCAGCCTAATTGCGCTGATAGGGATCATGTTATTAATCGGCATCGTGAAGAAAAACGCCATTATGATGGTCGATTTTGCGCTTGAAGCCCAACGGCACGGTAACCTGACGCCGCAGGAAGCTATTTTCCAGGCCTGTCTGCTGCGTTTTCGCCCGATTATGATGACTACCCTGGCGGCGCTGTTTGGTGCGCTGCCGCTGGTATTGTCGGGCGGTGACGGCTCGGAGTTGCGGCAACCATTGGGGATCACCATTGTCGGCGGTCTGGTCATGAGCCAGCTTCTGACGCTGTATACCACGCCGGTGGTGTATCTCTTTTTCGACCGTCTGCGGCTGCGTTTTTCGCGTAAACCTAAACAAGCGGTAACCGAGTAAATGACAGATCTTCCCGACAGCACCCGCTGGCAATTGTGGATTGTGGCTTTCGGCTTCTTTATGCAGTCGCTGGACACCACCATCGTAAACACCGCCCTTCCCTCAATGGCGCAAAGCCTCGGGGAAAGTCCGTTGCATATGCACATGGTCATTGTCTCTTATGTGCTGACCGTGGCGGTGATGCTGCCCGCCAGCGGCTGGCTGGCGGACAAAGTCGGCGTGCGCAATATTTTCTTTACCGCCATCGTGCTGTTTACTCTCGGTTCACTGTTTTGCGCACTTTCCGGCACGCTGAACGAACTGTTGCTGGCACGCGCGTTACAGGGCGTTGGCGGTGCGATGATGGTGCCGGTCGGTAGGTTGACGGTGATGAAAACCGTACCGCGCGAGCAATATATGGCGGCGATGACCTTTGTCACGCTGCCCGGTCAGGTCGGGCCGCTGCTTGGCCCGGCGCTCGGCGGTCTGCTGGTGGAGTACGCATCGTGGCACTGGATCTTTTTGATCAACATTCCGGTGGGGATTATTGGGGCGATCGCCACACTGATGTTAATGCCGAACTACACCATGCAGACGCGGCGCTTTGATCTCTCCGGCTTTCTGTTGCTGGCGGTTGGCATGGCGGTATTAACCCTGGCGCTGGACGGCAGTAAAGGTACAGGTTTCTCGCCGCTGGCGATTGCTGGCCTGGTCGCAGTTGGCGTGGTAGCACTGGTGCTTTATCTGCTGCACGCCCAAAATAACAACCGCGCCCTGTTCAGTCTGAAACTGTTCCGCACTCGTACCTTTTCGCTGGGCCTGGCGGGGAGCTTTGCCGGACGTATTGGCAGTGGCATGTTGCCCTTTATGACACCGGTTTTCCTGCAAATTGGCCTCGGTTTCTCGCCGTTTCATGCCGGACTGATGATGATCCCGATGGTACTCGGCAGCATGGGAATGAAGAGAATTGTGGTACAGGTAGTGAATCGCTTTGGTTATCGTCGGGTACTGGTGGCGACCACGCTGGGCCTGTCGCTGGTCACCCTGTTGTTTATGACTACCGCTCTGCTGGGCTGGTACTACGTTTTGCCGTTCGTCCTGTTTTTACAAGGAATGGTCAACTCGACACGTTTCTCCTCCATGAACACCCTGACGCTGAAAGATCTCCCGGACAACCTGGCGAGCAGCGGCAACAGTCTGCTGTCGATGATTATGCAATTGTCGATGAGTATTGGCGTCACCATCGCCGGGCTGTTGCTGGGACTTTTTGGTTCGCAGCATGTCAGCGTCGACAGCGGCACCACACAAACCGTCTTTATGTACACCTGGCTTAGCATGGCGTTTATCATCGCCCTTCCGGCGTTTGTCTTTGCCAGAGTGCCGAGCGATACGCATCAAAATGTCGCTATTTCACGGCGGAAAAGGAGCGTGCAATGAAGTTCTGGCGACCCGGTATTACCGGCAAACTGTTTCTGGCGATTTTCGCTACCTGCATTGTCTTATTGATCACGATGCACTGGGCGGTACGTATCAGTTTTGAGCGCGGCTTTATCGATTACATCAAGCATGGTAATGAACAACGGCTGCAAATGCTCGGCGATGCGCTTGGTGAGCAGTACGCCCAGCACGGGAACTGGCGCTTCCTGCGTAATAACGATCGCTTTGTATTTCAGATCCTACGTTCACTGGAGCATGATAACAACGAAGATAAGCCCGGCCCCGGTATGCCGCCACACGGCTGGCGCACACAATTTTGGGTGGTTGATCAAAACAACAAAGTGCTGGTTGGCCCGCGAGCACCGGTTCCACCCGACGGCACACGGCGGCCCATTATGGTCAATGGTGCGGAAGTTGGCGCGGTGATCGCCTCCCCTGTTGAACGACTGACCCGTAATACTGATATCAATTTTGACAGACAACAGCGGCAAACCAGTTGGCTGATTGTGGCTTTATCTACCTTATTAGCGGCGCTGGCGACATTCCCACTGGCGCGCGGTTTGCTGGCTCCGGTAAAACGACTGGTGGATGGCACGCACAAACTGGCAGCGGGTGATTTCACTACTCGCGTAGCCCCCACCAGCGAAGATGAGTTGGGCAGACTGGCAGAGGATTTCAATCAACTCGCCAGCACACTGGAGAAAAACCAGCAGATGCGCCGCGATTTTATGGCCGATATTTCTCATGAACTGCGCACGCCTTTAGCAGTACTGCGCGGCGAACTGGAAGCCATTCAGGATGGTGTGCGTAAATTCACGCCGGAGACGCTGGCTTCTTTACAGGCAGAAGTCGGTACACTGACAAAACTGGTTGACGATCTCCATCAATTGTCTATGTCTGATGAAGGCGCTCTCGCCTATCAAAAAGCACCGGTAGATTTGATCCCACTGCTGGAAGTGGCGGGAGGCGCATTTCGCGAACGATTCGCCAGCCGTGGCCTGAAATTGCAATTTTCCCTGCCAGACAGTATTACCGTATTTGGCGATCGCGATCGTTTAATGCAGTTGTTCAATAACTTACTGGAAAATAGCCTGCGCTACACTGACAGCGGCGGCAGCCTGAAAATCTCTGCCGAGCAGCACGACAAAACGGTGCGCCTGACCTTTGCCGACAGTGCGCCGGGTGTCAGTGACGATCAGCTACAAAAATTGTTTGAACGTTTTTATCGCACCGAAGGTTCCCGCAACCGCGCCAGCGGTGGTTCCGGGCTGGGGCTGGCGATTTGCCTGAACATTGTTGAAGCACATAACGGCCGCATTATTGCCGCCCATTCGCCTTTTGGCGGGCTTAGCATTACAGTAGAGTTACCGCTGGAACGGGATTTACAGAGAGAAGTATGACCGAGTTACCAATCGACGAAAACACACCGCGTATTTTGATCGTGGAAGATGAACCGAAGCTGGGGCAGTTGCTCATTGATTATCTGCGTGCTGCGAGCTATGCGCCAACGTTGATTAGCCACGGCGATCAGGTACTGCCATATGTGCGCCAGACACCACCGGATCTGATACTGTTGGATCTGATGCTCCCTGGCACCGATGGCCTGACGCTGTGTCGGGAGATTCGTCGTTTTTCTGACATTCCGATCGTGATGGTGACAGCAAAAATCGAAGAGATCGACTGCCTGCTCGGACTGGAGATTGGCGCAGATGATTATATCTGCAAGCCGTACAGCCCACGGGAAGTGGTAGCGCGCGTCAAAACCATTTTGCGCCGTTGCAAACCGCAGCGCGAGTTGCAGCAACAGGATGCTGAAAGCCCGTTGATTATCGACGAAGGTCGTTTTCAGGCTTCCTGGCGCGGTAAAATGCTTGACCTGACGCCTGCAGAATTTCGTCTGCTGAAAACGCTCTCTCATGAACCAGGAAAAGTGTTCTCCCGCGAGCAGTTGCTGAACCATCTTTATGACGACTACCGCGTGGTAACCGACCGTACCATCGACAGCCACATTAAAAACCTGCGCCGCAAGCTGGAATCTCTCGACGCCGAACAGTCATTTATCCGCGCCGTTTACGGCGTCGGTTACCGCTGGGAAGCCGACGCCTGCCGCATCGTTTAACATTTTTACCTGCCGGAGATGGCCTTCAGACCAGATCCGGCAACATTATCCCACGCATGGTCAGCAAACTGACATTATCTCTCCGCCCTGGCAGGCACCAGAAAATCGCTCATACTTTAATTGGCAAACAGTACCTTTAGATGCTGTTTTCGATACGCAATTTCAATCAAGGAGTCATTATGGCTGGTTGGTTTGAACTCAGTAAGAGCAGTGATAATCAGTTCCGGTTTGTGCTAAAAGCGGGCAATGGTGAGACTATCCTCACCAGCGAGCTGTATACCTCAAAAGCCTCTGCGGAAAAGGGCATCGCGTCGGTGCGTAGCAACAGCCCGCAAGAAGAACGCTATGAGAAAAAAACGGCAAGCAATGGCAAATTCTATTTCAATCTGAAAGCCGCCAATCATCAAATTATCGGCTCCAGCCAGATGTATGCCACCGCGCAATCTCGTGAAACCGGAATAGCCTCCGTTAAAGTAAATGGCACAAGCCAGACGGTGAAAGACAATACGTAATTACGATGCCGGGCGTAGGTTGTTGGCGTCCGGCGCTTTACCAGTTACCCCCACAGCGCTACAATGCCCGCCCTTAAAGTGGGGGCACTCCCCTAACCGCTTCATCAGGTGAAGCGGCTCTGACCTGTCATCAGAACGAGAGAATTATGTTTAAACCGGAACTCCTTTCCCCGGCGGGAACGCTGAAAAATATGCGTTACGCTTTCGCTTATGGCGCAGATGCTGTTTATGCGGGCCAGCCGCGTTACTCCCTGCGTGTACGCAACAACGAATTCAACCACGAAAATCTTCAGCTCGGCATCAATGAAGCCCACGCGCTGGGGAAAAAGTTTTATGTCGTGGTCAACATTGCACCGCACAACGCCAAGCTGAAAACCTTTATCCGTGACCTGAAACCGGTGGTGGAAATGGGGCCGGATGCGCTGATTATGTCCGATCCAGGGCTGATTATGCTGGTGCGTGAGCACTTCCCGGAAATGCCAATCCACCTCTCGGTACAGGCTAACGCCGTAAACTGGGCGACGGTGAAATTCTGGCAGCAAATGGGTCTGACCCGCGTGATCCTCTCTCGCGAACTGTCACTGGAAGAGATTGAAGAGATCCGCAATCAGGTGCCGGATATGGAGATCGAAATCTTCGTTCACGGCGCGCTGTGCATGGCCTACTCCGGTCGCTGCCTGCTCTCTGGCTATATCAACAAGCGCGACCCGAACCAGGGCACCTGCACCAACGCCTGCCGCTGGGAGTACAACGTCCAGGAAGGGAAAGAAGATGACGTTGGCAACATCGTGCACAAGTACGAGCCGATTCCGGTGCAAAATGTTGAGCCGACGCTGGGCATCGGCGCGCCAACCGACAAAGTGTTTATGATCGAAGAAGCTCAGCGTCCGGGCGAGTATATGACTGCGTTTGAAGATGAGCACGGCACTTACATCATGAACTCGAAAGATCTGCGCGCTATCGCCCACGTTGAACGCCTGACCAAAATGGGCGTGCATTCGCTGAAAATCGAAGGTCGTACCAAATCTTTCTACTATTGCGCACGCACCGCGCAGGTTTACCGTAAAGCTATCGATGACGCAGCTGCGGGAAAACCATTCGATACCAGCCTGCTGGAAACTCTGGAAGGTCTGGCGCATCGTGGCTATACCGAAGGTTTCCTGCGTCGTCATACTCACGACGATTATCAGAACTACGAATACGGTTATTCAGTTTCTGACCGCCAGCAGTTTGTTGGTGAGTTTACCGGTGAGCGCAAGGGCGACCTCGCGGCGGTAGCGGTGAAAAATAAATTCTCCGTTGGCGACAGCCTTGAGCTGATGACGCCGCAAGGCAACATTAACTTTACCCTTGAGCATATGGAAAACGCCAAAGGTGAAGCAATGCCGGTCGCACCAGGCGATGGTTATACTGTGTGGATCCCGGTCCCGCAGGATCTTGAGCTAAATTACGCGCTGCTGATGCGTAATTTCTCCGGGGAAACCACGCGTAACCCCCACGGTAAGTGATTAATTTCGATTATTTTTCCCGGATGGAAAATTCTTAGAAACCGATCACATACAGCTGCATTTATTAAGGTTATCATCCGTTTCGCTGAAAAACATAACCCATAAAATGCTAGCTGTACCAGGAACCACCTCCTTAGCCTGTGTAATCTCCCTTACACGGGCTTATTTTTTATGCATAAGCCGTATCCTGGTAACCGTCTTCCATTGACCACATCGATAGAATCTCCCTTCATAGCACGATGCCTTTCACTTATTGGCATCGTGCTCGCACAGGTTCCGGTTACGCACAGCCAGAACGCGCATGTTTGACGCTTACCAAAAAATATTCTCACTCTCCACATTTGAATGTCAGACGAGCGACGCCATGTAATCCTGCACCTTCTGTCTTCAATTTAACTATCTGCATTTTTTTGCCCTGAGTAACACAGAAATGAACTGCATCATTTTTTACTATATTTTCTGCACCAGATATTCTACCCCTGGCTAAAGAAGCTTCGGCTTCGGTGTAGTATTGGTTATCGAGTTTACGCTGAATATTACTTTTATATGCAAGACCAAACTTACCGATACTTGTCTCATCATTATGTACAGCACACCCAGACATAAGAAAAACACTAATTAATGATATAGCAGCTATCTTTTTCATCTTACCTTCCCCCATTAAATACCAACGACACGCTCTGGTGTTTAAATATAATAATGGCATGATTATTATAATTGAATAGGATTATAATAAATGTTCTGTACAACATTTCCTACATAAGTAGGAATTACATACACGGATGCCCTTCCGGGTAACCCCATGGGGGGGTTAATATATTTTTAATAGTATATTGAAGATGCCACTGTTTAGTTGAATATTAGGTATATGCTCTTTTTTGAAATTTATCGGTGGCTGCCGTTAGTATTCGCTGTCCCCATTGCAAGCTCCTGGTGGTAACCACTGAATCTTCCATACTTGAACTGACTTTTTATCCTCCGACTTTCATCCTGTTCTGACTCTACCTTTTCTTTTCTGCTCTACACTATCTACAGACCAATCATAAAGGCACATACGATCATGGCAGAATTTCCCGCCAGCTTACTGATTCTTAATGGCAAAAGTACTGACAATCTACCCTTGCGCGAAGCAATTATGCGGTTGCGTGAGGAAGGAATGACGATCCATGTGCGGGTCACCTGGGAGAAAGGCGATGCCGCACGATATGTAGAGGAGGCCCGGAAGTTGGGCGTCGCAACGGTGATTGCCGGTGGTGGCGATGGCACCATTAATGAAGTTTCTACGGCGTTGATTCAGTGTGAGGGGGATGACATACCCGCGCTGGGAATTCTGCCATTAGGAACCGCCAATGATTTTGCCACCAGTGTAGGGATTCCTGAGGCACTGGATAAGGCGCTGAAACTGGCAATTGCCGGTAACGCCATTGCGATAGATATGGCGCAGGTCAACAAACAAACCTGTTTTATTAATATGGCGACAGGCGGATTTGGGACGCGTATTACCACAGAAACGCCGGAAAAATTAAAAGCCGCGCTGGGTGGCGTCTCTTACATCATTCATGGCTTAATGCGCATGGATACTCTGCAACCGGACCGTTGTGAAATCCGCGGTGAAAACTTTCACTGGCAAGGTGACGCCCTGGTCATTGGTATTGGTAACGGGCGTCAGGCCGGTGGCGGTCAGCAATTGTGCCCGAACGCATTAATTAACGACGGCTTACTGCAACTGCGCATTTTCACCGGCGATGAAATTCTTCCGGCTCTCGTATCAACCTTAAAATCTGACGAAGATAACCCGAATATTATCGAAGGTGCTTCGGCGTGGTTCGATATACAAGCCCCACACGAAATCACTTTTAATCTTGATGGCGAACCGTTGAGTGGGCAAAACTTCCATATTGAAATACTTCCGGCGGCGTTGCGTTGTCGATTACCACCAGATTGTCCATTATTGCGTTAATCAAACTATTCTCTGTTGAACCAGGGAGAATCCGTAATGCCGGATGCGGTGTAAACACCTTATCCGGCATACAGAACAATACTACACCGTAATTAATTTTACCCGTGTCTTCTGCAATGCCAGTTTATCCACCTCAGACACAGCATCATCGGTAATAATAATGTCAATTTTTTCGATTGGCAGTACCTGATTAAAACCGCGACGATTAAATTTCGATGAATCGAGAACGGCAATCACTTTATTTGCGGCTGTGACCATCGCCCCGCTAATCGAATAGCCTTCATTAAAGGTCGTAATACCATTAACCGCATCAATACCATCAGCACCGACAAACATTAAATCGGCATTAATATCCTGCAATGAACGCTCAGCAATGGAGCCATGCATCGAGCGCGTTTTATGGCGGACCGTGCCACCGCAGACGACCAGAGTAATGTCTTTATTTTCGGAAAGGGCAAATGCTGCCGGGAGACTGTTGGTAATCACCGTGATATTTTTGGCGGTCATTAATCCTTCGGCGATAAGCATTGTCGTACTTCCGCTGTCGAGAATAACGGTCATCCCTTCGTGGATCATTTTGACTGCCGCCTGCGCTATTCTGTTTTTTGGCGCGCTGGCGAGCTGAAATCGCTCTTTAAACCCGACTTCCTGGGTCTCGGTTTCACTATTACCGGACATTATTTTCGCCGCACCGCCATGAAAGCGCGTAACCACGCCTTTTTGTTCGAGAAAGCGCAAATCGGCACGGATTGTCGCTTCCGAGGCAGCAAATACTCCCGCCAGATCCTGAACAAGCACGGTTCCCTGTTCATTCACTAATTGGATGATCTTATTCCTTCGCTCGAATGAATTCATCGTCATTTACCCATATTCAATTGTGGCTAGTGTAAACGAAGGGGGACCATTGGTGAATGATCTGTTTTGCACAATACCGGGCCAGCATCTCACTGGCCCGAGGTTTCAGGGAATGAGCAACACTTTGCCCGGCATGGCATTACGAGCGATGTCACGCACCGCCTGGGCGAAGCTTTCAAAGCTTCCACGGTGAGCGATTAATGGCTCCAGGCTTAACTTACGTTCTGTCAGCAACCGACTCGCCGTTTCCCACTCCTGCCCCGGCCAAGGGCTGGAGTAGTTCATCCAACTGCCGATAACCGTCAGCTCTTTACGCAATATTTTGCCAAACGTTGCCGATGTTAAATGCAGATCCTGATGCAACGTGCCCACCAGCGCCAGCTGGGCATGAGGCCCGGCAATCTCTACCGCCAGTTCGACGGTTTGCGGGACGCCAGCCGCCTCGAGGATAAGCTGATTAAAGCGCAGCTCGCGTAAAACGCCCTGCATTTGCGGCGCGCTCATTTCAAGGCTGTTAAATGTTTGCATCGCACCGAAAGATTTTGCCAGTGCCAGTTTTTCTGAGCTAATGTCGATAGCCGTCACACTCTTTGCTCCCAGCGCGACAGCGCACTGAATTGCCAGCAGGCCAATGGTTCCGGCACCAATAATAATAACGTTTTTATTCTCACATCCTTGCGCTAAATGGAACGCATGCAGGCCAACGGTAATCGGTTCAATAAAAGCCCCATCCTCAATAGGCATATCCGCAGGTAGTGCAAAGACATTGTTTCGCTTAACGACAATATATTCGGCAAATCCACCATCACGCCGTGAGCCAATAAAATCATATTTTGCGCACTGGGAATAAAACCCTTTCAGACACTCTGGACAAGTAAAACAGGGTAATAACGGCACACAGGCAACCGCATCGCCGGGGTGTAAATCATCAACACCGGATCCCACCGCATCAATATAGCCGCTAAATTCATGGCCTAACGTTATTGGATAATAATGTGCACCATTTTTAAATATCCTGGGTAAATCGGAACCACATAAGCCCGAGCTGGCAATTTTTACCCGCACCTCATCCTGATGTTTAATTTCAGGAATGACGCTTTCTGCAACGCGCACGATACCATCAGTATCATTCACCACTGATTTCATAAAAACTCCTGATTGTTAAGGGGGATTACCACCCCCTCAGGTAAAAATTATTCTGCGAGAACGGCTTTCTCTTGTTTAATAAAACCACGCGCTCTACGCCAGGTCATGAAAATACCGGTCAGATAAATTGCGCCGATAATAATGAAACCGGGAATATTTTGCGGGGAGAAAACCTGAATCAGTAACCAGGTAATGGGAGAACCGCCCTGATCCATTGAAGCCACCATCCCCCCGGCTTTTAACGCCCCAGCATTAGCCGCCAGTTGGGTGTGCAAACCAATAGTTTGCGTCGCGATCCACAGGGTGATGCTCATAATGATGACACCCGAGATTAAGGTGCGGAACAGATTTCCACGATGCACCGCGACCGCCATCGCCACGAAGAAGCCGATAGTTGCAAGATCGCCAAACGGCAGCACCTGATTACCCGGAACACAAACAGCAATTAAAATGGTGAGCGGGATAAAAATCAGGCTTGCCGATACCACCGCCGTATGCCCCAGCAGTAATGCGGGATCCAGGCCAATCAGGAACTCCTGACCGCCGAACTTCGCCTGTAAACGACTACGGGCCTGCTTAGCGATGGGCGTTAAACCATCCATGATGGGTTTAATCACCCGTGGCATCAGCAGCATAACCGCCGCCGTTTTTACCGCCAGCTGCAATACACCTTTGACATCGTAACCCGCGAGGATGCCGATAATCAGCCCCATCACAAAACCCACGGTGACAGGCTCGCCAAACGGACCAAATTTGCGCTGAATATCGTCGGCACTAAATTTAATTCGGTTAACGCCTGGGATTTTCTCGATGATAGCATCGACCAGCACAGCAATTGGTCCCATATACGCCGACGTACCGTGCGGAATAGCAATGCCTTCCAGCTCAAAGAAATTTCGGGTATCGCGGGCAAACCAGTCGCCGAGCTTATAAACAAACGCCGCGTGAATTACCACACCCGCCATCCCTATCATCCATGAACCGGTTGCCAGATGCAGCAACGCGCCGGTGAAGGTCATATGCCAGATATTCCAGATATCAACATTTACCACCCGCGTCATACGGGTCAGTAACATCGCCACGTTAACCAGAATCGCAATCGGAATCGCCACCAGCGCAATTTGCGACGCCCAGGTCATGGGTGAAGAGCCCGGCCAGCCGACATCGACCACATGCAGATTCAGGTCGAAATTTTCCGCCATCGCTTTCGCCGCCGGGCCAATGGAATCCAGCATTAAGCCAATCACAAGGCCAATGCCAACAAAGCCAATCCCGATATGCAGACCTGCTTTAAAGCAATCGCCTGCCTTCATGCCTAATATTTTAGAAAACATAATGATGACAATCGGCAGCATCACCGTAGGGCCGAGGTCGAGAATATAACGCATGACTTCTGAAAACATAGGTCACCCCTGTAAGATAGTCAGAATTTTATTTTGTAATGCTTCGATACCGACACCAGAAACAAAAGGCATGCCGTGAACTAACGGAATATTGCCAAAACTACGATCCACCCTGGCAGTGGTGCATATCAAATGCACGCCATCCATATAGGTTTCTATTTCATTAACCCGACACTGGATTAATTCAACAGGAATATTATGACTCTGACACAACTCTTTAATTTCTTCCGCCGCCATCGTAGAGGTCGCAACCGCGCCTCCGCAAGCGACAATAATTTTGCGTTTCATAAATAGTCCTTTTTATTGTTACAGAGGGATTTATTCGTCTGAATCTAAAACATACTTTGTGAAGTATTCCTTTAACTGGGTTTCAGGAAGAGTGATTAGTGTCTCGACGATATCGGGCTGTTGTAACTTGCCAAATAAACAGCGTAAAAGTTTCAATTGCTGCTGCGGATTTTCCACAATCAACGCAATAACCAACGATACCGCCACGTCGTTATCATCATCCGCTTGCTGAAAATGAACTTTATTTGTTGGCCTTAACAGATAAATGGCTGACGACTTAGCATGAATCGCCTCACAATGCGGTATTGCAATGGCGTGCTGCTCAAGCATTATCCCGGTAGGGAATTCTGCTTCTCTGGTAATTAATGCCTGTGGCCAGGTATCATGAACCACACCTTTCGCGAGCATCTCATTACCGATATGGGTTAAAACTTCGCTACGATCGACAAAAGAAATTCCGCTACGAACAAACAGGTTAGTCATATACCGTCCTTATTCCGCACAGCCGTAGCGATAGGCGCGCAAAACATCATAAATTTTATCCATAATAAGCTGATGCGGTATTGCTGATAATTCCCCGGACTGAATGCGTTCAAATTGTTTCGGAAGATACTGACTAATCATGCCCAGTGGGATGTCCACGCCTTCCAGATTCACCATCATCGTTTCGACGCTATTTTTAATCCGGCTATGCGGCCAGTAATAACGAATACGATCCGACAGGCTGTAACGAATACCCAGTAATGAATCGTTAAAACCCGTGCGATAATATTTTTTCCAGTATTGCGGTTCGTCGAGCATCACTTCTTCAATTACCGCCAGACAACGGCTACGATTTTCGGGTGCGATAAGTTCCTGCTCAATTTGTGCCAGCGCAAATATCGCCTCACGTAAAGCAAAGGTTAATGCCGGACCGACTTTCAAAATTGCAAAATGATCGCGAACTAATTCCCGATAGGCCGTCTGAGTCTGGTAATCGGTGGAATGCGCTTCATAAACCATTTTGGTTTTTTCTATCCATTGCGCCAACGCCTGAGCTTCTTGCGCCTGATAATGAATAATATTGCTATGGTCAAATTCCACACCCGGCTGCACCACGATGGCAATCACGCGTGTTAACGCCTCTGCCAGACCACGGGCAATAAAGGCCTTTTGATGCGTGCGTAAAGTATTGGCGGCATCTTCAACCTGGGTGATGTGTACTGACTGAATGGCGCTGGCCTCACCGCCCGGAACCGGAACTTCAGTGCCAATGACATAGTTCAGTTGCTCACGCTGGCAATCAGTCGCCACACTTTCCGCCGCCAGACAAAGCACAGCGGCACGTTCAGCAACCGTTTCTGGCGCTAACGGTATGGAATCGTCAGCGCAGGACATTGACGCATCAAGATGAATTTTACTGAAGCCGGCACGAACATATGCCTTTACCAGCTCGACGGATTTTTCCATCGCCGCATCCGCATTTTCTTGCTGCCAGCAGTTTGGTCCCAGATGGTCGCCGCCGAGAATAATACGCTCACGAGCAAATCCGACTTTATCGGCAATCGCAAAAACAAATTCGCGAAAGTCTGCCGGTGTCATTCCGGTATAACCGCCAAATTGATTGACCTGGTTTGACGTTGCTTCAATCAGCACTTTACGCGTGCTGTTGCGATCAAATGCCAGCGCCGCTTCGATAACCAACGGATGTGCAGAACAGACTGAACATATGCCAATATGTTCACCAGCTTTATGCCGGGCAATTAACGTTTTCATGTTTTTTCCTTGTTAAATGGCAGGTGCGTTATGCCCTGCCCTCGCAGCCACAATCGGCAATCACTTTGCTCACCACATCGCGCATTGCAGATTTAGCCGACTGCAAATAATCACGGGGATCAGTCGCTTCGGGGTGCTCGGTCAGGTAATTTTTTAACGCCTGCGAGAAGGCATTTTTCAGCTCCGTTGCAACGTTGATTTTGCATATCCCCAGTTTGATGGTTTGCTGAATATCCTTAGTCGATAATCCTGACGCGCCATGCAGCACCAGCGGTAAATTCACCCACTGGCGAATGTTCTCCAGTCGAGAAAAATCAAGCGCCGGTGCTCTGGCATACATACCGTGAGCCGTGCCGATGGCGACCGCCAGGGAATCAATCCCGGTTGCCTCGGCAAATTCACGCGCCTGAACGGGGTTGGTATAAAAAGCATCGGCTTCATTGACTTGCACATCATCTTCCTGGCCGCCAAGTTGCCCCAGCTCCGCTTCGACGCTGACATCAAAGCGATGGCAAAAATCCACCACCTCTTTGACCCGTGAAATATTTTGCGCAAAAGGCAAATGCGAGGCGTCAATCATGACTGAGCGCACGCCAGAACGAACCTTCTGAGCGATATCGTCAAATTTCGTGTGATGGTCGAGATGAATCGCCAGTGGATGGTGATATTGCTTCGCCATCGCGCTGACCAGCGCCATCAGATTTTCTGTACCGGCATGAGTAAATGTGCCGGGCGTTCCGGCGATGATGACCGGCGCATGCATGCTGGCAGCGGTTTCCACCACCACTTGCATCGTTTCGAGATTGTGAATATTGAATGCCGGAACCGCATAACCGCCGCGCTGCGCGTTGTTCAGCATCTGCTTTGTCGATACCACGTACATTTTCATATCCTGTCGTTTGTTTTCGATTTCAAAACATAATGAAATTATTTGTTTTCAAATGTCGAGATAACGATCACAAAAACGACAATGTGAAAATTAATCAGAATGACAGGCAAAAAAAACGGCCTCCCGGGGGAAGCCGTAACGAAGTGCGCGTGTTTTTATGCCGGATGCAACGTAAACGCCTTTTCCGTCCTACGGGGTGGTGCTGTTCGTATGAGGCGCATCAGGCGATAGTAATTTTGCTATCGAGATAAACGTCCTGCACGGCGTTAATCAGTTTCACGCCGTCAGCCATCGATTTCTTGAACGCCTTACGTCCAAGAATCAGCCCCATTCCGCCTGCGCGTTTGTTGATAACCGCAGTACGCACTGCATCGCTGAGGTCAGTTTCACCGCCTGCAGCACCGCCGGAGTTTATCAACCCGGCCCGGCCCATATAGCAGTTAGCTAACTGATAACGCACCAGGTCAATCGGGTTTTCACTGGTCAGTTTGCTGTAGACTCGATCGTCGGTATAACCGTAATTAATCGCTTTATAGCCGCCGTTATTTTCCGCCATTTTTTGTTTGACGATATCTGCACCTATGGTTGCCGCCAGATGGTTCGCCTGACCAGTCAGGTCGGCGGAAACATGGTAATCAACGCCATCTTTCTTAAAGGCGGAGTTACGCAAATAGGCCCACAGCACTGTCACCATGCCCAGCTCGTGCGCACGTTCAAAAGCCGCAGAAATTTCTTCAATCTGGCGACGTGACTCTTCCGAGCCAAAATAGATAGTCGCCCCAACCGCCACCGCGCCCATATTGAACGCCTGCTCCACGCTGGCATACAGCGTTTGATCGTAGGTATTCGGGTAACTTAGCGTCTCGTTGTGATTAAGTTTGACGAGGAATGGAATGCGATGCGCGTAACGCCGCGATACCGACGCCAGCACGCCGTAAGTTGACGCCACACAGTTACAGCCCGCTTCGATCGCCAGTTCAACAATGTTTTTCGGGTCAAAGTAGAGCGGGTTAGCGGCAAATGAAGCTCCGGCAGAGTGCTCAACGCCCTGGTCAACGGGCAGAATAGAAAGATATCCTGTGCCAGCCAGACGCCCGGTGTTGTACAACGTCTGCATATTACGTAACACCGCTGGCGGGCGATTATTGTCAATCATCACGCGGTCTACGTAGTCATGTCCGGGGAGATAAAGCTGGTCAGAAGGAATAGTCATACAACGGTGCTGTAAAAGGTTGTCGGCGTCTTTGCCAAGCAACTGCGCAATATCTGTCATTACTATGCTCCCGTAAATTCCGATTGGATATCGGCTATGGATTGTCCTGGCCCGCCTTTTGCGGGCAATCATAATCCTGGTCGTTACGGGCGAGTTTTTCCATCTTTTGGATGTTTTTTCAGCGTTTTCTGTTGGCTCGATTCATCAGAAAAAATGTTACCGCGGTCAAGTTTTCACCGCAAAGGTATTTAAAAGGTATTACTAAGTGGTATTGTCATCGCGTACCTTACATTACCTGTCATGAAGGAATTAAAAGATGAAAACAACAGCAAAGCTGTCGTTCATGATGTTTGTTGAATGGTTTATCTGGGGCGCGTGGTTTGTGCCATTGTGGTTGTGGTTAAGTAAAAGCGGTTTTAGTGCCGGAGAAATTGGCTGGTCGTATGCCTGTACCGCCATTGCGGCGATCCTGTCGCCGATTCTGGTTGGCTCCATCACTGACCGCTTTTTCTCGGCGCAGAAAGTGCTGGCGGTATTGATGTTCGCTGGTGCGGTGCTGATGTATTTCGCTGCGCAACAGACCACTTTTGCCGGGTTCTTCCCGTTACTGCTGGCCTACTCGCTAACCTATATGCCGACCATTGCGCTGACTAACAGTATCGCTTTTGCCAACGTGCCGGATGTGGAGCGTGATTTCCCGCGCATTCGTGTGATGGGCACTATCGGCTGGATTGCCTCTGGTCTGGCATGTGGATTCTTGCCGCAAATGCTGGGGTATGCCGATATCTCACCGACGAACATCCCGCTACTGATTACCGCCGGAAGTTCTGCTCTGCTCGGTGTGTTTGCATTTTTCCTGCCCGACACGCCACCAAAAAGCACCGGCAAAATGGATATTAAAGTCATGCTCGGCCTGGATGCGCTGATCCTGCTGCGCGATAAGAACTTCCTCGTCTTTTTCTTCTGTTCATTCCTGTTTGCGATGCCACTGGCGTTCTATTACATCTTTGCCAACGGTTACCTGACCGAAGTTGGCATGAAAAACGCCACTGGCTGGATGACGCTCGGCCAGTTCTCTGAAATCTTCTTTATGCTGGCATTGCCGTTTTTCACTAAACGCTTTGGTATCAAAAAGGTATTGTTGCTTGGTCTGGTCACCGCTGCGATCCGCTATGGCTTCTTTATTTACGGTAGTGCGGATGAATATTTCACCTACGCGTTACTGTTCCTCGGTATTTTGCTGCACGGCGTAAGTTACGATTTTTACTACGTTACCGCTTACATCTATGTCGATAAAAAAGCTCCCGTGCATATGCGTACCGCCGCGCAGGGGCTGATCACGCTCTGCTGCCAGGGCTTCGGCAGTTTGCTCGGCTATCGTCTTGGCGGTGTGATGATGGAAAAGATGTTCGCTTATCAGGAACCGGTAAACGGACTGACTTTCAACTGGGCCGGGATGTGGACTTTCGGCGCGGTGATGATTGCCATTATCGCCGTGCTGTTCATGATTTTTTTCCGCGAATCCGACAACGAAATTACGGCTATCAAGGTCGATGATCGCGATATTGCGTTGACACAAGGGGAAGTTAAATGAAAACAGAACGTATTCTCGGTGCTCTTTATGGGCAGGCGTTAGGGGATGCGATGGGGATGCCCTCCGAGCTTTGGCCGCGCAGTCGCGTCAAAGCACACTTTGGCTGGATTGACCGTTTTCTGCCTGGGCCAAAGGAGAATAACGCAGCCTGTTATTTTAACCGCGCCGAATTCACCGACGATACCTCGATGGCGCTGTGTCTGGCGGATGCGTTACTGGAACGTGAAGGCAAGA
Source organism: Escherichia sp. R1 (assembly GCF_003000935.1). Taxonomy (NCBI): domain Bacteria; kingdom Pseudomonadati; phylum Pseudomonadota; class Gammaproteobacteria; order Enterobacterales; family Enterobacteriaceae; genus Escherichia; species Escherichia sp. R1. Next base: position 277,311 of record NZ_PSRU01000002.1, on the reverse strand, counting down.
TCGATCCGGATCTGATTGGGCGTAATATTCTCGACTGGGCGCTGCGTTTCGACGCCTTTAACAAAAACGTACTAGGTCCGACCTCGAAGATTGCGCTTAACGCCATTCGCGACGGTAAACCCGTTGCTGAACTGGAAAATAACGGCGTGACCAACGGCGCAGCGATGCGCATCTCGCCATTAGGTTGTTTGCTTCCGGCGCGTGATGTTGATTCCTTTATTGATGATGTGGCGCTAGCCTCCAGCCCGACACATAAATCCGATCTGGCGGTTGCGGGGGCGGTAGTCATCGCATGGGCGATTTCTCGTGCCATTGACGGAGAAAGCTGGTCAGCAATTGTTGATTCACTGCCTTCAATTGCGCGACATGCTCAACAAAAACGCATCACTACCTTCAGCGCCTCACTGGCTGCACGTCTGGAGATTGCGCTGAAAATTGTGCGCAATGCTGACGGCACCGAATCCGCCAGCGAACAGCTTTACCAGGTCGTTGGCGCAGGTACCAGTACTATTGAGTCCGTTCCGTGCGCCATTGCGCTGGTTGAACTGGCACAAACCGACCCGAACCGTTGCGCCGTCCTGTGCGCTAACCTTGGCGGCGACACAGACACCATCGGTGCTATGGCGACGGCAATTTGCGGCGCGTTGCATGGCGTTAATACTATCGATCCTGCGTTAAAGGCGGAACTGGATACAGTAAATCAGCTTGATTTCAACCGCTATGCCACGGCGCTGGCGAAGTATCGCCAACAACGGGAGGCGATATGAGCGGCGCTCGATTACACACGCTGCTGCCTGAATTAACCTCGCGTCAGCCAGTTATGGTGATTGGCGCGGCGGTCATTGATGTGATCGCCGACGCTTATGCCCTCCCCTGGCGTGGGTGCGATATCGAACTGAAACAGCAGAGCGTTAACGTTGGCGGCTGCGCCCTGAATATTGCCGTGGCATTAAAGCGCCTCGGCATCGAAGCGGGTAATGCCTTGCCGCTCGGTCAGGGGGTGTGGGCGGAGATTATTCGCAACCGCATGGCAAAAGAGGACTTAATCAGCCTGATCGATAACGCCGAAGGTGATAACGGCTGGTGTCTGGCGCTGGTTGAGCCGGATGGCGAACGCACTTTTATGTCGTTCAGCGGCGTGGAAAATCAGTGGAATCGCCAGTGGCTGGCGCGATTAACCGTTGCGCCTGGCAGCCTGCTCTATTTTTCCGGTTATCAACTGGCCTCGCCCTGCGGCGAATTGTTAGTGGAATGGCTGGAAGAGCTGCAAGACGTGACGCCATTTATCGATTTTGGCCCACGTATTGGCGATATCCCGGATGCATTACTGGCGCGGATCATGGCCTGTCGACCTTTAGTGTCACTCAATCGTCAAGAGGCTGAGATTGCCGCCGAACGTTTTGCTCTATCCGCAGAGATAACAACACTAGGCAAGCAATGGCAGGAGAAATTTGCCGCGCCGTTGATCGTTCGTCTCGATAAAGAGGGCGCATGGTATTTCAGCAACGACGCTTCTGGCTGCATTCCGGCATTTCCAACGCAAGTTGTAGACACCATTGGGGCGGGCGACAGTCATGCCGGTGGCGTACTTGCCGGGCTGGCCTCTGGTCTGCCACTGGCGGATGCCGTATTACTGGGCAATGCAGTGGCGTCGTGGGTTGTCGGGCATCGGGGCGGTGATTGTGCGCCAACGCGCGAGGAACTACTCCTCGCACACAAAAACGTATAGATCGCTGCGACAGTGGCTGATGCTGTACTCAATAGGCCGTTGCTGTTGGTCAAGCGCCACTTGCTTGATCACCAGCACCGGTATTTTGCTATCTAACTGAATATGTGACTGAAACTCGGCATCCGGCATCCGGGCGCTAACGCGGGAACGCGTACGTTGTGGGTAAATGTGCTGGCTGCGGAAGTAGTCATAAAGAGAAATCCCGATGGCATCAACATCATGAATTAAATGTGCCGGAACCCACGATTCCTCAATCGATACCGCCTCTTCATCGACATAGCGAATACGCTTAAGCAAAAAGACATCACTTCCCGCTTCGACCGCCAGCTGCTGCGCGACTTCTTCGGGACATTTCACGACACGCTTGTTAACCCATAACGTATCGGGCTTTTTCCCGCGCAATACCACCTGCTGAGAAAACCCCCGCGCTTCTTTCAGCGAGTATTCGAAGATGTTGTTGATCTGCGTGCCGTAACCACGCGAACGCGTCACCACGCCCTCTTCTTCCAGCGACTGCATCGCCTTGCGCACCGTAATGCGCGAAACGCCGGTTAACTGACTTAAATCACGCTCACCGGGCAAAATATTGCCATGCTCCAGCACCCCGCTGCGCACGGCATTTTTTACCGTTTCGGCAAACTTAATATAAAGCGGCGTGTTATCCGCCGCTAAAATACGCTCGTTCAGTTGGGCAATCAGCTGGGTATGCGCTTGTTCCATTTGTCTTTTTCCTGCCGGGGAATCTGGTGGGAGTATATCACTGCTTCATATTTAAGGCGTTTCTTTAATCCCATCAACGAATCCCTGCAACTCCTCCACCGTGCCATTAAACACATTAAAATCCACCGGACCATTAATGCCATCGACCTGTCCACGGTCGGAATGCTGCCAGAAGCGCCAGGCCATGCCGTCATTGTCCGGGCGACGTTGATAATAGTGAGCCACCCACCACGGATATTCATTGAAATAGCCCGCCAGATTGGTGTGATAAAAAACGGCTCCTGAGTAAATAATTGGCTTTTTACCCGTACGTTTTTCGACCATTTTTAGCCACTGACTTACCCGCTTGCGTAATTCTTTTGCCGATAATTTTCCCCGTTCTTCTACGTCCAGCACGGCAGGGAAATCGCCTTGTGAGAAATCCACCGTTTGCAGAAATAATCTCGCCTGAACTGAAGCAGATACCGACGGGGAAAAATAATGATACGCCCCGCGCAGCAGGCCATTTTCGCGGCTTAGTTGCCAGTTACGCGAAAAATAGGGGTCCACCAGCTTTTCGCCTTCCGTCGCCTTAATAAAGGCAAATTGTAAGCGAATACCGTTATCGCGCATTTTTGCCACCCGCTGCCAGTTGATCCGCTCCTGCCAGCGCGAAACATCTATTCCGTGAATGGTGTAACTGGCAGGAATGCGAATAGCAAAAGATTTGACCGGACGATAACCGTAGAAGTGGATGTAGTCTTTAATCTGAATTGCTGTCGAGTAGAAAAAATTCACCGTCTGACGCGGATAAATTGCAACGATGGAAATTAGCCCAAGAGCGCATAATAAAACGGTGAATTTTTTTCGACTGGTGATTCTCAACTGCATTGGTTTCATCCCTGAATGTCAGCACCAAAGGCTGACAATAACCAAAGCAGCTATAGTACGGTGCTCACCACCAGGCGTGGAAGTGGTGAACCGGACCAATACCGTGACCAACTTCCAGCGTGTCGGCCTGGGCTAATGCCGATGAAAGCCAGCTTTTTGCCTCCTGTACGGTGTCAGCCCAGTTTGTATGGCGCGGGCGTAGTGCAGCCAACGCCGCAGAGAGCGTACAACCAGTGCCGTGAGTGTTTTTGGTCATAATGCGCTGTGCGGTAAACCGTTGTTCACCCTCGCGGGTAAACAGCCAGTCCGGGCTTTGCTCATCATCCAGATGACCACCTTTCATTAGCACTGCGCCACAGCCCATCGCCAACAGCGATCGCCCTTGTTCCAGCATTTCCTGTTCGGTGCGCGCGTGTGGCGCGTCGAGCAAGGCGGCTGCTTCGGGCAAGTTTGGTGTTATTAATGAAACCTGTGGCAATAATCGACTGCGTAGCGTGGCAACTGCCGAAGGTGAAAGCAGCGGGTCGCCGCTTTTTGCCAGCATAACGGTGTCGAGTACCACGTTTTGGATCTGATAACGTTGCAACCGTTCTGCCACCGCTTCAACAATATCGGTTTCCGCCAACATACCGATTTTAGTGGTGTCGATTCGCACATCGCTGAACACCGAATCGAGCTGGGCGGCGACAAAATCAGGCTCAATGCGATACACCGACTGTACGCCACGGGTATTTTGCGCCACTAGTGCAGTAATAACTGAGCAACCATAAGCGCCAAGTGCCGAGAAGGTTTTAAGATCGGCCTGAATCCCCGCACCACCACTCGGATCAGTACCGGCAATCGTCAGAGCGTTAATTCGTTTCATGCCTGCACCTCCTGCGTCAATTGCCAGAGCGCATCAAGGAAATGTGGAACAAAACTACCTGGCCCCTCGCTTCTGGCGACTGCGCGTTCTCCGGCTTGTTTCATCCAGTGACAGGCAGATGCGACATTTTCCAGCGTATCGCCTGGTAGCGCACAACAGGCAGCGACAACCGCCGATAATGCACAGCCAGTTCCTACCACTTTGGTCATTAGCGGATCGCCACCGTGAATGCCAACGATACGATGTCCATCGGTAACATAATCCACCTCGCCAGTGACCACGACGATTGCGCCAGTTTCCCGTGCCAGTGTTTGTGCAGCGGGTATCGCGTTAGCTGCGGCATCAGTAGTATCCACTCCCCGTCCACCATTAGCAACGCCAGCTAATGCCATGATTTCCGAAGCATTACCACGTATGGCGGTTGGCTTATGGGACAGAAGTTCCACACAAAAACGGCGGCGATAATCGAGCGCACCAACCGCAACCGGATCAAGCGTCCAGGGCGTTTGTGATCGTGTTGCTTGCTCAACGGCAGCACTCATCGCTTGCGCTCGTGGCTGCGTCAGTGTGCCAACGTTAATCAGCAACGCACTGGCGATAGCCGCAAACTGACTGGCTTCTTCGGTTTCGATAACCATCGCTGGCGATGCACCGAGCGCCAGCAAGGTATTGGCAGTAAAGGTTTGCACCACATCGTTGGTCATACAGTGCACAAGAGGGGAATGTTGGTGAAAAAGGTGTAACGCGTGCGCAGATTGCGCTGAACTCAGCAGGTCGACTTGCATAGTTTGCTCCTGCCATAACGTGAAGAAGCAATGACCTGGTGGTCCGTGACTTCCCTACGCTGGCATTATCCAGATCAGGTGATACGGGTATTTCTCAGCCTTCACGCAGAAGGGCACCCCGAGTCGTTTGGTTGCGATGATAAATCGCAAAGGAGGATGGTAATGTCCAGCGCACGCGTTGTAAACGAGGAAAAACGGCAGTTTTACAATCGCGTTAATAAATTATTTGATATATGAATCCAGCACCTTCAGAACGACATCCAGATCTTCTTCACGTTTTAGCTCATCCCCCTGGTGAACGATGTGTTCCGTCAGATGACCTTTAATCACTTCCCGCATCAGACCGTTCACCGCGCCACGGATAGCAGCAATCTGTTGTAAAACTGCAGCGCATTCGTGCGGCTCGTCGAGCATTTTCTTGAGCGCCACGACCTGGCCCTGAATCTTACTGGCACGCGCTTTCAGTTTCTGTTTATCACGGATTGTATGAGACATGGCAACACCTGGTTAACAAGAATATGAAAAATCATAGCACTATTAATCTACTGGGGGGTAGTATCAGGTACTGGGGGGGAGTAGAATCAGATTGCCGAATTAATACTAAGAATTATTATCATGACCGAATTTACAACACTTCTTCAGCAAGGAAACGCCTGGTTCTTCATCCCCAGCGCCATCTTACTTGGTGCGCTTCATGGCCTGGAACCGGGGCACTCAAAAACGATGATGGCGGCGTTTATCATCGCCATCAAAGGCACCATTAAACAGGCGGTGATGCTCGGACTGGCAGCAACCATTTCGCATACCGCAGTGGTCTGGTTAATTGCCTTTGGCGGGATGGTGATCAGCAAACGCTTTACTGCTCAATCAGCAGAACCGTGGCTCCAGTTGATTTCCGCAGTGATCATTATTAGCACCGCGTTCTGGATGTTCTGGCGTACCTGGCGCGGCGAACGCAACTGGCTGGAGAATATGCACGAGCATGATCATGAGCATCATCACCACGATCACGAAGATCACCACGACCATGGACATCATCACCATCACGAACATGGCGAGTATCAGGATGCCCATGCACGAGCCCATGCCAATGACATTAAACGACGCTTTGATGGTAGAGAGGTCACCAACTGGCAAATTTTGCTATTTGGCTTAACCGGTGGCCTTATCCCCTGCCCGGCAGCAATTACCGTGCTGTTGATTTGCATTCAGTTGAAAGCCCTGACACTGGGCGCAACACTGGTCGTCAGTTTCAGCCTCGGCCTGGCGTTAACGCTTGTCACCGTAGGCGTTGGCGCAGCAATCAGCGTTCAGCAGGTCGCAAAACGCTGGAGCGGATTTAACACTCTCGCTAAACGCGCTCCCTATTTTTCCAGTCTGTTGATTGGCTTAGTTGGTGTGTATATGGGCGTACATGGCTTCATGGGCATAATGCGATAACTCAATCCTTTAGGCTTGCATGTTATCTTCAGCCCAGGATGATTCTTAAATCAGCTATTTCCGCTGACTCTCTGCTCGCTAAGGATGCTTTTAGGGCATCCTTTCATTTACACTTTTTACGAAATCATGGGATCACTAACAAAATATCGCTTGTCAGTTATATTGTATGGCAGGAAAGATATGCGACTGATATTACAGATCCCCAAAGTGGAGAGTTTATGACCATTAAAAATAAGATGTTGCTGGGTGCGCTTTTGCTGGTTACCAGTGCCGCCTGGGCCGCACCAGCCACCGCGGGTTCGACCAATACCTCGGGAATTTCTAAGTATGAGTTAAGCAGTTTCATTGCTGACTTTAAGCATTTCAAACCAGGTGACACCGTCCCAGAGATGTACCGCACCGATGAGTACAACATTAAGCAGTGGCAGTTACGTAACCTGCCCGCGCCTGATGCCGGGACGCACTGGACCTATATGGGTGGCGCGTACGTGTTGATCAGCGACACCGACGGTAAAATCATTAAAGCCTACGACGGTGAGATTTTTTATCATCGCTAAAAAAAAGCCCCCTCGGAGAGAGGGGGGAATGCAGACACCTTAATATTTTTATTATTAGCCACTTGCTCGTCTTGCTTGTTATTAGTCGTATTTCACGTTGATTAATGCGGTTGCCTCCAGTGCGCCAGATTTAACTTTGTTTGTATCGTAGACGTAGTAACTGGCCGTTATCGGAATTGAAACCGTTGTATCTGTAAGTTTTGACTTTGCCGCAATTTCTTTTAAATTTGTATATCCTTTACTGCTGTTAGTGATATTTAAAAGTGTGACTGGCGTACCATTACTTTCAAGAATAAATCCTACGCCATTATCTTCCGCACCTTTCAGGATCGTGTTGCTGTTGGTTAACAAGTCAGAACTTGATAAATACACCTGCATTTTCCGTGATGTTTGATTTTGTTGACCTAATAAATTTTTACAACGCAGAATAATATCCCCTTTTTTACTATTTATTGTTGTTTTGTTACCTGTGGCTGGTAATTGTGAAACGGGAATACTCTCTAACGTAATTAATAAATCGTCCGGTTTGCAGGTTGTGGTTATCGGGTTGTATGACAATGTCAGATTAAAGGAATAGACACCTGCATTTTGTGCCAATGCATTTCTGTAGCTATTTACACATGCATCCCATGACTTACCACCTAATAAACACAGTAGAAATTGTACTGCGGCACTCCCGCGTGTCGATGATGAAGCACTGGATAATGTCGCAACTCCATTAATCATCACTGAACCACCGCCCCCCGCAGAAACATTCACTTTTGCATTACTGGCCGCAGGTGTCACCGTCACCGAATAACCACTGGTGAAACTGGTCTGATTATTTGACAACGTAATGTTGTTTTTATTGGTCCATTCAAAATGTAAATTTAATTTAATGGTATCGTTATAAAGTCCAACAATAATATCCGACGGGCTCATAGGTGTGATAGTATTTGTACTCACGCATGACGAATCATTAAAATTATGCTCATATGTCGCCATTTGTGTTTGAGTAAGTGCAAAATCCCCCTGAACAACCAAATTGTGCTGAACAGATAACTCACTATAACATGCCGCATAGCTCACAGGCATAACCATCATCATTACTATAAATAGCATTATGCGAATTTCCATAGAACCACCTGACTATTACTGGCAAATATAATTTCTACTTTCATCAATCTCTTTACCGAAGGTGATTGTGCATGAAAGCCCTTGTTGCTTATCAATTGCCACATTAACCGATGGCGGTACTTCATTGGTGCGAATAAATAACTGGCTTCCCTGGCCGACAACACCAATATTATGACCATGGATATCATTGACTTCATAACCAAACGTTAATGGTTGCCCATCCGCTCTTAACGCTTTTATAAACCATGGCTTGCGCTGATCGGTATCAAAATTAACCAGTACAACCGCGCCGCGATAAGGGGCGGCAATTTTACGGTTGCCACGTAATTCTGCTTCGCTATCGCTTTGTGACACATCCAACATCAGGTAATTTTCCCGATAAGGTGTCATTCCGTCGTATACCACCACTCCATTACGGTTTGTTGTGCGATATTTTTGCCCATTGACATAAGCATCTTTAATTCCTGGCGCATTCATCACAGCAAACGTTTCAGAAAGACGGTTTGCCAGATTAACGCCACCCGACCAGGCGACAATGCCCCCTGAAACACTGGCTCCAGCCTGTCGATAAGCACTCGACTGACTATAACTGCCATTCACTGTCGCAACCGGCGCGTTCCAGGTTAAATTCGCCCCAGCTGTCGTTTCATTTCCCTGATACTGATAACTCAGGTTGACCCCATAGTTAAACTGATCCCGGCTTCCAACGGTTCCTGATAATCCCGTATTATTTGAGGCAACCCCCTGATCATCAAACGTCGTTGAGTTAGACATATATATTTGCCGACGAGGCGTCGTAACGTCATCACCCCAATCAAAGGGAATCGATATAAAAATATTAAAACGTTTCTCTTCATGATGATTCTCGTCATAAGCATGGCTTGCCGCGAGGGTATAGCTTATCCTTCGCAGGTTGTTGGAATAACTCAACTGATAATCCTTACTGCTGCCGCTACGCCCCCAGTAATCTCGCCATAACGTACTTAAGGACACAGAACCCCAGCCTTCTGGCAATGACTGACTCATATTGGCAGAGAAGCTATTTTTACGGCCAAAATCGTTCTGGTAATAATCGGCAATGTCATAGATATCGTTTTCATCACGGCGATAATTATCTTTATTGTTTGCCCATACGTGATCATTAAATGTCCGATAATCACGCGACGAATAACGCCAGGCCGCCAGACCAAAACGTGTCGACGTTTGGCTCACAAATTTGTTGTAGGCAATTTGATAACTTTGCCCGTCAAACACATCGCCGTTGTCTTGTTTACTATGTGACTTCGTGGCATCGACGGAAATGGCACCAATGCGTGTATTCCAGCCAGTCCCCAAAGTGAACGCGTAATAATTATTCGCGACCATCGAGCCACCATACAGCGTTAATAAGTTATTAAAACCATACTGATGACCCGCCTGGACAAAATCACTTTGTTTGCTCGCCCCTTCAATATGGCTACGACCCGCCGCAAAATCATATTTCGACACGCCGGGTTGCAGCATATTTGGTACCGCTGCATAAGGCACCAGATAGGTGGTTACCGAACCGTCCGCCTCTTTCACGCTGACATCAAGATCCGCTCCACCACCGGCCAACTGCAAATCTGTAATCGCAAACGGGCCAGGAGGAACCTCTTTCTGATAAACCACAAAACCATTCTGTTCAATAGTTACCAGCGCGTTACTCTGAGCAATCCCCTGCACCCGTGGCGTAAAATTTTGTTTCGAGTTAGGCAACATCTGCATATCACGAAACAACCGCACACCGCTGAAGCGAACAGAATCAAAAATATCGCTTGATGTGTACATATCACCCACACGAAGCGTGCCGAGAAGTTGGGCAAATCCACGTTCCAGATACAGGGTATTGCTTTTCCACACCCCTGGATTGTTATTTGTTTTACTGAAACTGGCATCAGAATGCAGTTGCCACTCCTGTAAATTTAACCCGCTGTTAAAACGTACATATGTACTCTTGCTATTACCGGACGCTTTATAATCGCTGTAATACTGACTCACATAATAAGAGGTATAAAACGCATTAATACCCCGCTCCCAGTTTTCTGGTGGAACATAGCCACTTTCCAGCTCTTCCACCCAGGCCTGCGGGACACTGAAATCGAGACGAAAAACTCCGATATCCCAGGTATAGCTCCCGCCCTGAATAAGTTGCTTAAATGTTAAACATTGCTTACCGCTGGCAAAGCTATCGGTATTAATGCCTAACCGCTTGATCATTTCCCTTGATAAACATGTTTCTTGCGGGTTGTCTTTAACAATGATCTCATATTTCCCACGCCATTGTTTATTGACATAAATATCGATGTCATACTGCCCCGGCAAGGGCTGACTATCTTCAAGACGAATATTTGAAACCTGCTGGTCTTTCATTCCACCTATCATGAAATGGGTATCAAAGGTTTCTTCAGCTGCATAAGCTTCAATGCCGATCAATAACGCTACGATTGCTGATGCAAGTGGGGTCATTCTCAACATAGGCAGCTCCTGCAATTAAATTTTGTCACTAATATAATTGCCATGGTCATCGATAATGGTCAGATGCCAGTTATTTGCATTATTACTTTTGACATTAACACTCTGACTTTCTAAGGGGGCAATCATAATAGTTTCATAATTGACTTTGACATTATTAGCTTTGACATCCGAAATCGTCACCCAATTAGCTGAGTCATTTTTTATCACCAATCCATTGCCACTGCGATTTACCAGTAACTTTTTAAAGGTCACTTTATTTACCGGAGCAATACCCGCTGGCCGGTAAAACAACTTAATTCTGTTTTGCATCGCAAACTTCAGTGCATTCTTACCTTCTTGTTCTGGACTATTTGGTGGAATATCCAGAACATTCAGATAAAAAATACTCTCTTTATTAGTGGGTAGTTTATTCGGCATAATTTTAATTTTTACTTGCTGCCCGGAATTTGCCCCTATTTTTGCCACTGGTGGCGTTAACATGAAAGGAACCTGAATTTTTTCTGGTGGTAATGACGTATCGCCATCATCAATCCACGCCTGCATCAGCGAAGAACGGTTTCCCTGGTTCATCAACTGCACCATCACTTCTTTGTGCTCTGCCGGGTAAATAATACGCGTCCCGTAGATAACAATACCGGCATGTGCAGGAAGGACCATAGAAGAAATGAGTAAAGCTAATAATCCTTTCATCTTAATGCCTCTTAAATTAAAAGGCCGCCATGGAGATAGCGGCCATGTTAATTACCTGAAGAATCTTGCAATTTTATTTATTAATCCTGCGCCACACGCATAATCAGGGAAGATAACACATCACCTGAATTCACTGAGTTATCTGTCAGTTTCAGGTATTTTGCTTTAAACGGAATGGCATATTGACCGTCCGCTGTTTTATAACTCTCGATGTTGAAAGGTGCAGAAACATCCAGGACATCGCTGTTATCACCTAAATAGAGATAATAACCCACGGTATCGTTGCTACTGGCTATCGCCTTATCGTTTCCGGTTATTTTATCGTTGGTAATCAACGAGAGTTTTACACCAGCAACTTCTTTCGGACAGCTAATTTTTAACATGCTGCTGGTTACACCGACTGCACCATCATAGGTCGAGTATTTAGCTTTACCTTCAAAGACCGTAGTTGGTACAGTTGGCATATTAATACTTACTGAATCGCCACCTGCTTCGAATTTACACGGAGATTCTGCAATATTCCCTTTAATGGTTAATGTTCCGGTATCAACGTCTGCGGCAAATACCCCAGCGCTCATAAAAAAAGAAGAAAAAACAGCGGCAGCAATAATTGAACGTTTCATAATATGCTCCTTAATAAAATCTATTTTTGGTTGTTAAGAGTCTGTATCTCTTGGAAACAAATTTCTCACACCAAAAAAGTTGCCGCAATGTAAACACATTGTTTTATTGATTTAAAGCAAATTAACTATTGCAATATAAACACAACAAATACTTAAGCACATTAAATATTTATCAAATCTATTAATTAATGTGGATTTCTATAAATGGTATTATTAATATCAATAAAAAAGCTTAAATCATTCATGTAAATGATTTAAGCTTTCTAAATCCGATTAAAACCAGGGTGGCAAATTAATCGTAGCGATTTAACACGATTCGACGTTTGCTATCGCTATCTGCAGCAATCACTTCCGTCGTTACACCTTTAACTGGCGAAGAAACCTGATGACGGGTATCAACATTATACGTTAACTGACCACAATGCTGTTGAGGTTGACCATTAACCATAGCCATACTGCATGTTGGGGGACTGATCCTACCATTAATCGTTAATGTGGCAGTTTCTGAAGAGAACGCGGGAGAAGCCAATCCATAGGCAAGAAAAATAATTCCTGACAGCCAGTACTTATTCATTGAACGTTATCCCTGTAGTAAAGGTTATGCCTGGAAAGAATGAGTGCATAACAAACTATAGCTGTACATCCACTACACAGCCACGAAGGATGATAATGAAGCATCGCCGGTACGATCAATCGACTTTGTAGAGTTTCGGACGAAGGTCCGCAGAATATTCGCAGCATTAAATAAGTGTTCATTAATGCGGCAAAAACAAATACACCGCATCAATGTAACATCTCTGCGGTGTATGAAGAATAATCAGAATGGTTAATACGCGTTAGACCGCGCGGAAGGAAATCTCGCCTGGAATGACTTCACCCTGCCAGTAGAGCTGAGCTGCAACGCGGTCAGCCAACTGGCGGTAGATAGCGGTAAATTCGCTATCAGGACGGCTGATAACCGTTGGCGTGCCTTTATCGAGATCCTCACGTAAGGAGATGTGTAACGGCATCTGCCCCAGCAGCTGTGTGTGGTATTTCTCGGCCAGTTTCTCTGCACCACCGGTACCGAAAATCGGCTCATGGTGACCACAGTTACTGCAAATATGCACACTCATATTCTCTACAATACCGAGCACCGGAACTTCGACTTTCTCGAACATCACAATGCCTTTTTTCGCATCGATCAACGCGATGTCCTGCGGGGTGGTGACCACGACTGCACCGGTTACTGGAATGTTTTGTGCCAGTGTCAATTGAATGTCACCGGTACCTGGCGGCATATCAAGCACCAGATAGTCGAGATCCGGCCACAAGGTTTCCTGCAACATTTGCATTAACGCCTTGCTCGCCATTGGGCCACGCCACACCATCGCATTGTCGTCTGTCACCAGATAACCAATTGAATTAGTTGCCAGGCCATGAGACATAATCGGTGCCATATGGGTACCGTCCGGCGAAGTTGGACGCTGATTTTCTGCGCCCAGCATGGTAGGGATTGATGGGCCGTAGATATCGGCGTCCAGAATGCCGACTTTCGCCCCTTCCGCCGCCAGTGCCAACGCCAGGTTTACCGCCGTGGAGGATTTACCCACGCCACCTTTACCGGAACTGACCGCGATAATGTTCTTCACGCCGTTAATTCCCGGCTGATTCTTCACGCGTTTCAGAGTGGCTATGTTATGCGACAGTTTCCAGTCGATAGCTTTCGCTCCGGTGATGCGCAGCAGTTCGGCGCTACATTGCTCTTTTAACTCTTCGAACGCGCTATGCCAGACGAATGGCATAACCAGTTCCACATGCAGCGTGTCGTCCATCCAGGCGACATGGTGCAACGCTTTCAGCGTTGTGAGGTTATGCTTCAGGGTTGGGTGCTGAAAATTGGCCAGTGTCCCGGCGACCATTGCGCGCAAGGCTTCTGGTGATTTGGCCTGGGATTGTTCGTTCATCCCGACTCCTTTTTTGTATAGATAAACCATCAGCTGATAGTTTACCTGAAGAATATAGAGAAGTACTTACTTAACATTTTCCCATTTGGTACTATCTAAGCCCTTTTCACTATTAAGAAGTAATGCCTACTATGACTCAAGTCGCGAAGAAAATTCTGGTGACGTGCGCACTGCCGTACGCTAACGGCTCAATCCACCTCGGCCATATGCTGGAGCACATCCAGGCTGATGTCTGGGTCCGTTACCAGCGAATGCGCGGCCACGAGGTCAACTTCATCTGCGCCGACGATGCCCACGGCACGCCGATCATGCTTAAAGCTCAGCAGCTTGGTATCACCCCGGAGCAGATGATTGGCGAAATGAGTCAGGAACATCAGACTGATTTCGCAGGCTTTAACATCAGCTATGACAACTATCACTCGACGCACAGCGAAGAGAATCGCCAGTTGTCAGAACTTATCTACTCTCGTCTGAAAGAAAACGGTTTTATTAAAAACCGCACCATCTCTCAGCTGTACGATCCGGAAAAAGGCATGTTCCTGCCGGACCGTTTTGTAAAAGGCACCTGCCCGAAATGTAAATCCCCGGATCAATACGGCGATAACTGCGAAGTCTGCGGCGCGACCTACAGCCCGACTGAACTGATCGAGCCGAAATCGGTGGTTTCTGGTGCTACCCCGGTAATGCGTGATTCTGAACACTTCTTCTTTGATCTGCCCTCTTTCAGCGAAATGCTGCAGGCATGGACCCGCAGCGGTGCGTTGCAGGAGCAGGTGGCAAATAAAATGCAGGAGTGGTTTGAATCTGGCCTGCAACAGTGGGATATCTCCCGCGACGCGCCTTATTTCGGTTTTGAAATTCCGAACGCGCCAGGCAAATATTTCTATGTCTGGCTGGACGCACCGATTGGCTATATGGGCTCTTTCAAGAATCTGTGTGACAAGCGCGGCGACAGCGTAAGCTTCGATAAATACTGGAAGAAAGATTCCACTGCCGAGCTGTATCACTTCATCGGTAAAGATATCGTTTACTTCCACAGCCTGTTCTGGCCTGCCATGCTGGAAGGCAGCAACTTCCGCAAGCCGACCAACCTGTTTGTTCACGGCTATGTGACGGTGAACGGCGCGAAAATGTCCAAGTCTCGCGGCACCTTTATTAAAGCCAGCACCTGGCTGAATCATTTTGACGCCGACAGCCTGCGCTACTACTACACCGCCAAACTGTCTTCGCGCATTGATGATATCGATCTCAACCTGGAAGATTTCGTTCAGCGCGTGAATGCCGATATCGTGAACAAAGTGGTTAACCTGGCGTCCCGTAACGCTGGCTTTATCAATAAGCGTTTTGACGGTGTGCTGGCAAGCGAGCTGGCTGACCCGCAGTTGTACAAAACCTTCACTGATGCCGCTGAAGTGATTGGTGAAGCGTGGGAAAGCCGCGAATTTGGTAAAGCTATCCGTGAAATCATGGCGCTGGCTGACCTGGCTAACCGCTATGTCGATGAACAGGCTCCGTGGGTGGTGGCGAAACAGGAAGGCCGCGATGCCGACCTGCAGGCAATTTGCTCGATGGGCATCAACCTGTTCCGCGTGCTGATGACTTACCTGAAACCGGTACTGCCGAAACTGACCGAGCGCGCAGAAGCATTCCTCAATACAGAACTGACCTGGGATGGTATCCAGCAACCGCTGTTGGGCCATAAAGTGAATCCATTCAAGGCTCTGTATAACCGCATCGATATGAAACAGGTTGAAGCACTCGTGGAAGCATCAAAAGAGGAAGTAAAAGCCGCTGCCGCGCCAGTAACTGGCCCACTGGCAGATGATCCGATTCAGGAAACCATCACCTTTGACGACTTCGCCAAAGTTGACCTGCGCGTGGCGTTGATTGAAAACGCAGAGTTTGTAGAAGGTTCTGACAAACTGCTGCGCCTGACGCTGGATCTCGGCGGTGAAAAACGCAATGTCTTCTCCGGCATTCGTTCTGCTTACCCGGATCCGCAAGCACTAATTGGTCGTCACACCATTATGGTGGCTAACCTGGCACCACGTAAAATGCGCTTCGGTATCTCCGAAGGCATGGTAATGGCTGCTGGTCCTGGCGGGAAAGATATCTTCCTGCTAAGCCCGGATGCCGGTGCTAAACCGGGTCATCAGGTGAAATAATCCCCCTTCAAGGCGCTGCATCGACAGCGCCTTTTCTTTATAAATTCCTAAAGTTGTTCTCTTGCGATTTTGTCTCTCTCTAACCCGCATAAATACTGGTAGCATCTGCATTCAACTGGATAAAATTACAGGGATGCAGAATGAGACACTTTATCTATCAGGACGAAAAATCACATAAATTCTGGGCGGTGGAGCAGCAAGGCAACGAGTTACATATCAGTTGGGGCAAAGTCGGCACTAACGGGCAAAACCAGGTAAAAAGCTTTGCTGATGCTGCGGCGGCGGAAAAAGCGGAACTGAAGCTGATTGCGGAGAAGGTGAAGAAGGGATATGTGGAGCAAGCGAAGGATAATTCTTTGCAACCTTCCCAAACGGTAACGGACTCTCTCAAGGTAGCGGACTTATCCACCATTATTCAGGAACAACCCTCTTTCGTAGCAGAAACCCGTGCGGCTGACAAAAATACAGATGCTGTTTTACCATGGCTGGCGAAAGATATTGCTGTCGTTTTTCCGCCCGAAGTTGTACACACCACGTTAAGTCATCGCCGCTTTCCCGGAGCTCCTGTTCAGCAAGCAGACAAATTGACCCAATTACGTCGCTTAGCCTGTAGTGTATCGCAACGGGATAATAAAACAGCCACATTTGACTTCAGCGCCTGTTCTTTAGAATGGCAAAACACCGTCGCACAGGCGATCAGTCAGATCGACGGCCTGAAAACAACACAGCTACCATCACCCGTAATGGCTGTACTCACGGCACTTGAAATGAAATGCACAAGATATAAAGAGCGTGAGGATGTTATGGATCAGATTATTCAGGAAGGCGGTCTGGAATATGCTACTGATGTAATAATACATCTTCAACAAATATCTATTGAATGGGATTATGTCAACAATAATATTGTTTTCCTGTCGTCTGGCATTTCACCTGATTACTTGCAGCAATATTCCAGCTTTGAATTACGCCTACGTAAACATTTATCACTGGCGGAAGAGTCTCTCTGGCAAAAATGTGCACAAAAACTTATTGCCGCAATTCCACATATTCCAGAATGGCGGCAACCATTAATTGCTTTGTTATTACCCGAAAAACCAGAAATTGCACATGAAATTTCCCAGCGTCTACTGGGGCAAAAGAAATTACCCTCGCTTGAGTGGCTAAAAATAGTGGCGACTGATGAGCACATTCTTGCCTCATTAGAAAAATATCACGAGCCATATGCCATTTTTGATGATTACTATTGTGGTGCGATATGGTCAGCCACCGTATTACAGGAGCAAGGTGTTACAGCCCTGCCCCGATTTGCTCCCTATGCCGCAAGTGACTACTGCGCCGATGTGTTGCGTCATATCAATCATCCGTTCGCATTAACACTGCTTATACGTGTAGCCGGGCATACTAAACGCTGTCACGATCGAATGACGAAAGCCTGCGCTGCGTTCCCACACGCAGCACTGGCAGCACTGGCGGAACTTCTAGTGCAAAAAGAAGAGAATAGTTGGCGCATTATGCTAATGACGATGCTTATCTCGCATCCGACACTAGCAGAACAGGTCATTCCCTGGCTTTCGACACCCGCAGTTGCAGTGCTGAAATCATGTCAGCAACAACTGACACAGCCCTCAAACCATGCCAGCGCCGATCTACTGCCGGCCATAGTAGTCTCCCCACCATGGCTTTCGAAAAAGAAAAAATCGCCGATTCCGGTGCTGGATTTAGCACCGCTCAACCTCGAATCCATATGCACAATAACCGACACAGAAGCTAAAGAGTTTCAAACTCATTGGGACTGGGAACCGCATAAGCCAAGTGAAGGTGCTAAAAATTTCCTTTACTCGCTGGGGTATCGCCGCTGGGATTTTGACACATATAAATATATCGGCGCTTCTGACTCGGCAATTGACGCATGGGAACGTGAGGACTTCGCTACACTCATCCAAATGTTTAAAGCCCACCATGCACCGTATCAGGGGGAGTGGCATCTCAACTCACTTCCCTTTTTACCTATGCAAAAAGCGATTAAGCTATGGGAATTTCTCAGCAAAGAGCCGCATACCGCGATAAAACCAGTCATGCTTTATTTGCGACTGGCAGGTATGAGTGGTTTTCTACACTCGTTTTCACGCTACCCTCAAGAAGGTTTTGCGGTTGCTAATTATTTTGCCGCAACGGAACTGGCTCCTGCCGTCGCCCGCGCCTTCAACAAACTCAAAACATTACGACAAGACGCCAGTAGCTGGCTGCTGAAATATCCGGAACACGCCATTACCGGCCTGCTGCCTGCAGCGCTCGGCAAAGCCAGTGAAGCACAGGACAACGCCCGTGCTGCCTTGCGTATGCTTACCGAAAACGGTCATCAGCCATTGCTGCAAGAAATCGCCCGGCGTTATAACCAGCCGGAAGTAACCGATGCGGTGAACGCTCTACTTGCGCTCGATCCCTTAGATAATCACCCGACAAAAATCCCCACTCTTCCGACCTTTTATCAGCCATCGCTCTGGACGCGCCCGTTATTAAAAGCAAACGCCCAATCACTGCCTGATAGCGCACTCCTCCACCTCGGTGAAATGCTCCGCTTCCCTCAGGAAGAGGCACTGTATCCGGGATTATTGCAGGTGAAAGATGCCTGTACCACCGACTCACTGGCTGAATTTGCCTGGGATCTGTTTACCGCCTGGCAGACCGCTGGCGCGCCGTCGAAAGAGAGTTGGGCGTTCACTGCGTTAGGCGTTCTCGGTAACGATGACACCGCCCGCAAACTGACGCCTTTGATTCGCGCCTGGCCTGGTGAATCCCAGCATAAACGCGCCACCGTCGGGTTGGATATTCTCGCTGCTATCGGTAGTGATATCGCCCTGATGCAGCTTAACGGCATCGCCCAGAAACTGAAATTCAAAGCATTACAGGAGCGGGCGAAAGAAAAAATTGCCAACATTGCCGAGAACCGCGAACTCACGGTAGCGGAGCTTGAAGATCGGTTAGCACCGGATCTCGGTCTGGATGATAACGGTTCGTTGCTGCTGGATTTCGGCCCACGCCAGTTCACCGTCAGCTTTGATGAAACCTTAAAACCGTTTGTGCGTGACGCTTCCGGCTGTCGTCTGAAAGACCTGCCCAAACCAAACAAAAGCGATGATGAATCACAGGCGAACGATGCGGTTAACCGCTACAAATTGCTGAAAAAAGATGCGCGTACCGTCGCCGCCCAGCAGGTAGCAAGGCTGGAATCCGCCATGTGCCTGCGTCGCCGCTGGTCACCGGAAAACTTTCAGCTCTTCCTGGTTGAGCATCCGCTGGTCCGCCACTTAACCCGCCGTCTGATTTGGGGCGTTTATAGCGCCGAAAACCAGCTACTGGCTTGCTTTCGCGTAGCGGAAGATAACAGCTACAGCACCGCTGACGATGATCTTTTCACCCTGCCGGAAGGCGATATCTCTATTGGTATTCCTCACGTTCTGGAAATATCACCGACGGATGCTGCCGCCTTCGGGCAGCTTTTTGCCGACTACGAACTGTTACCACCATTCCGCCAGCTTGATCGTAACAGTTACGCGCTGACAGAAGCCGAGCGCAACGCCAGCGAACTGACACGCTGGACAGGCAGAAAATGCCCGAGTGGTCGGGTAATGGGGCTGGCGAATAAAGGCTGGATAAAGGGCACCCCGCAGGATGCTGGCTGGATCGGCTGGATGATCAACCCCCTGGGCCGCTGGTCGTTAATCATGGAAATCGATGAAGGTTTTGCGGTAGGCATGTCGCCAGCCGAACTGAGTGCCGAGCAAATCTTAAGCAAGCTGTGGCTATGGGAAGGCAAAGCAGAAAGCTATGGCTGGGGGAGTAATTCAACACAGGAAGCGCAGTTCTCCGTACTCGATACCATCACCGCCAGCGAGCTAATTAACGATATTGAAGCCCTGTTTGAATAAGGAAAGAGCATGGACAAGGAATTACCGTGGCTGGCGGATAACGCCCAACTGGAACTTAAATATAAAAAAGGCAAAACACCACTCAGCCATCGCAATTGGCCAGGCGAACCGGTACCTGTTATCACTGAAAACATCATTCAGACACTGGGTGATGAATTGCTACAAAAAGCAGAGAAGAAAAAAAACATTGTCTGGCGTTATGAAAACTTTTCACTGGAGTGGCAGTCCGCCATCACGCAGGCCATCAACTTGATCGGCGAACACAAACCCTCAATCACGGCCCGGACAATGGCGACGCTAGCCTGTATCGCGCAAAATGATAGCCAACAGTTGCTCGACGAAATCGTCCAACAAGAGGGGCTGGAATATGCAACTGAGGTGGTGATTGCACGCCAGTTTATTGTACGGTGTTATGAGAGTGATCCTCTGGTAGTAACATTGCAATATCAGAACGAGGACTATGGCTATGGTTATCGCTCAGAAACCTATAACGAATTCGATCTCCGATTGCGTAAGCATCTCTCTCTGGCAGAGGAAAGCTGCTGGCAGCGTTGCGCCGACAAACTCATTGCCGCACTGCCAGGAATAACCAAAGTTCGCCGCCCTTTTATTGCGCTGAACCTCCCGGAAAAACCCGAAATCGCCAACGAGCTGGTAAGCCTTGAATGTTCGCAAACTCATTTTCGCTCAAAAGAGTGGTTAAAAGTTGTTGCTGATGACTCTAAGGCGGTGAAAGAACTCGCACGTTACTGGAGCCAGGATATATTTAGCGATCGAGAAGCCAGCTACATGTCGCATGAAAACCACTTCGGTTACACGGCCTGCGCTGCCCTTTTGCGCGAACAAGGACTGGCAGCCGTTCCGCGCCTCGCGATGTATGCACATAAAGAAGATTGCGGCAGTCTGCTGGTACAAATTAACCATCCGCAAGTCATCCGCACCTTGCTACTGGTGGCTGATAAAAACAAACCCAGCCTGCAACGTGTGGCTAAATACAGTAAAAACTTCCCCCATGCGACGCTCGCCGCACTGGCAGAACTGCTGGCGTTAAAAGCCCCCCCTGCGCGCCCTGGTTATCCCATCATCGAAGACCAAAAGCTGCCTGCACAGCAAAAAGCACGTGATGAATACTGGCATACGCTGTTACAAACGCTGATGGCATCGCAGCCACAACTGGCAGAAGAGGTGATGCCGTGCTTAAGTACACAAGCCCAGGCAGTGGTGAATAGTTATTTATCGGCACCGCTAAAACAGGTTATTGATAGCACCGATAATAGCTGTCTGCCTGAAATCCTCGTTTCACCACCGTGGCGTAGTAAGAAAAAAATGACAGCTCCACGTCTTGATTTGGCATCGCTCGAATTAACTCCGCAAGTTTACTGGCAACTAGGCGAACGAGAGAGACTTGCCGCCACAGAGTCTGCCCGTTATTTCAGCACGGGATCTTTTACGGAACGCATGGAACGAAAAAGTGGTCGAGTTGTACTACAGGAACTGGGTTTTGGGGATGATGTATGGCTGTTTTTGAATTATATACTCCCCGGAAAACTGGATGCTGCACGCAATTCACTCATTGTTCAGTGGCATTACTACCAGGGGCGAGTTGAAGAGATCCTGCATGGCTGGAACTCCCCGGAAGCACAATTAGCAGAACAGGCGCTTCGCAGCGGTCACGTAGAAGCGTTAATTAACATATGGGAAAATGACAACTACTCACGTTATCGTCCGGAAAAGAGTGTCTGGAACCTGTATTTATTGGCACAGTTGCCGCGTGAGATGGCTTTGACTTTCTGGCTGCGTATCAATGAGAAAAAGCATCTGTTCGCGGGTGAGGACTATTTTCTCAGTATCCTCGGGTTGGATACATTACCTGGCCTGTTATTGGCTTTTTCACATCATCCAAAAGAAACATTTCCGTTAATTTTAAATTTCGGCGCAACAGAACTGGCCCTGCCCGTTGCCCGCGTCTGGCGACGTTTCGCGGCGCAGCGTGATCTGGCTCGCCAGTGGATTTTACAATGGCCGGAACATACGGCTACTGCACTTATCCCTCTTGTCTTTACAAAACCCAGCGATAATAGCGAAGCTGCATTACTTGCCCTGCGTTTACTGTATGAACAAGGGCATGGCGAATTACTGCAAACCGTGGCAAACCGCTGGCAGCGTACTGATGTATGGCCTGCCCTGGAGCAATTACTTAAACTGGGTCCAATAGAAATTTACCCGGCACGTATTCCAAAAGCTCCTGATTTCTGGCATCCGGCAATGTGGTCCAGACCGCGCCTTATCAAGAATAATCAGCCTGTTACCGATGACGCTCTGGAAATTATCGGCGAAATGCTGCGCTTTACCCAGGGCGGACGTTTTTATAGCGGACTGGAACAGCTGAAAACGTTTTGCCAGCCGCAAACGCTGGCAGCTTTTGCCTGGGATCTTTTCACCGCGTGGCAACAAGCTGGTGCCCCCGCAAAAGACAACTGGGCATTTCTGGCGTTAAGTCTCTTTGGTGACGAAAGCACGGCTCGGGAGCTGACGACACAGATCCTCGCCTGGCCACAAGAAGGCAAATCTGCCCGTGCTGTCAGTGGACTGAACATCCTTACCCTGATGAATAATGATATGGCGCTGATACAGCTGCACCATATATCCCAACGGGCGAAATCCCGCTCCTTACGTGATAACGCGGCGGAATTTCTTCAGGTGGTCGCAGAAAATCGCGGGCTAAGCCAGGAAGAGTTAGCGGACAGATTAGTCCCAACATTGGGCCTTGATGATCCGCAGGCGTTGAGTTTTGATTTTGGTCTCCGGCAGTTTACCGTTCGCTTTGATGAAAACCTCAACCCGGTTATCTACGATCAACAAAACGTTCGCCAGAAAAGTGTTCCCCGGTTGCGCGCCGATGACGATCAACTGAAAGCGCCCGAGGCACTGGCCCGACTAAAAGGGCTAAAAAAAGATGCCACTCAGGTGAGCAAAAACCTGCTCCCACGTCTTGAAGCAGCCCTACGTATCACCCGCCGCTGGTCGCTTGCAGATTTTCATTCTCTGTTTGTTAATCATCCCTTTACCCGCCTGGTTACCCAGCGATTAATATGGGGGGTTTATCCGGCAAATGAACCGCGTCGTTTACTCAACGCCTTTCGTGTGGCCGCAGAGGGGGAGTTCTGCAATGAGCAAGATGAGCCAATTGACCTGCCTGCCGATGCTCTGATTGGCATTGCCCACCCGTTAGAAATGGCAGCAGAAATGCGCAGTGAATTTGCACAGCTTTTTGCCGATTACGAAATTATGCCGCCTTTTCGCCAGTTGGCGCGGCGCACGGTGCTGCTCACACCTGACGAGTCAGCCAGTAACAGCCTGACTCGCTGGGAAGGTAAATCCGCTACCGTTGGGCAACTTATGGGAATGCGATACAAAGGCTGGGAGTCAGGCTATGAGGACGCATTTGTCTATGACTTAGGTGCGTACCGGCTGGTCCTTAAGTTTTCACCCGGTTTTAACCACTACAATGTTGATAGCAAAGCGCTAATGAGCTTCCATTCTCTTCGGGTTTACCGTGACAATAAATCCGTCACTTTTGCCGAACTTGATGTGTTTGATTTGAGTGAAGCGTTAAGCGCACCCGACGTTATTTTCCATTAAAACACAGCGGGCAGTGATGCAACTGCCCGTTATCGACACGACTTACCTCCGGGAAAAGCGATGATCGTACAAAAAGAGCTGGTCGCTATTTACGATTATGAGATTCCTGCTCCTGAAGATCCGTTTTCCTTCAGACTTGAGATCCATAAATTCTCTGAATTATTTACAGGTTCCGTCTATCGACTGGAACGATTCCGGCTACATCCAACATTTAATGATGCCGACTCGCTAATAAATGATGCGTTGATTTATATAAGAGATGATTTTATTGATGAGCGGAAATTACGAGGTGAATCACATGAAACAGTAATAGCAATTTTTAATTGTGAACTACAGAATATATTCAACCAAGAAATAGAATAATATACTCTAGATAATTCAAGTCGCAGGAAGGCGATAAGCGAGTGAATCCCCAGGAGCTTACTAAAGTAAGTGACAGGGGTGAACGAACGCAGTCGCAGCACATGCAACTTGAAGTATGGCGAGTAAAGCTTTATTAAAGGGGGAAACGGTATTCCCCCTTAGATGCGTTTCAATTTGCCCGTTACTTCAACAAATCAATCAACCGTAACAGAGCCACTAATAGCTCCAGTACAGCAATGAGCACGGTTAACTTTTGTGTCAGCGTGTCCATCCGCTCTCCTTATTAAGGAGCGCAACACCAGCACCTTACCCTTACACTGCCTGTCGATACTGGTTTACGTATGTTGGTACGAAACGTTGCTCTCCGGATCAGGGCACCGCCTGCGGCACCACCCGTCCAGCAGCCAGGACTTAAAATTGGTCCGATCCGGCACAACCTCCCAACGGGCAGGATTATAAATCTCATTCACTGAATTGCAATGGAGTGTGGATATGGTTATAATTTATTCGTTGGTACGAAATGTTGCACAATCAGCAAGTTAGCGTCATTGTAGTAAATAAAAGAACCTGCCTCACCAGCAGGTTTTTTTATTTACTGTGATCTGCTTTCCAGATATTTTTCGCTCAAACAACTAATGCGGCAAACATTTATTGCGCGTAAAATATCGTTTATTTCATTAATACATTTCAGGGATGAATATATGTCACCGCAGAATAATCATCTGCAGCGTCCGCCTGCCGCTGTGTTATACGCCGATGAACTGGCAAAATTAAAACAAAATGATCACGCACCTTGCCCGCCCGGTTGGCAGTTAAGTTTGCCTGCGGCCCGCGCTTTTATCCTTGGCGATAGCGCGCAAAATATTAGCCGTAAAGTCGTGATCAGTCCCTCCGCTGTCGAACGCATGTTAGTCACTCTCGCTACCGGGCGCGGTTTGATGTTGGTGGGGGAACCTGGCACCGCAAAATCGCTCCTGTCTGAATTACTGGCAACCGCTATTAGCGGCGATGCCGGGTTAACCATCCAGGGCGGCGCATCTACCACCGAAGATCAAATCAAGTACGGCTGGAACTACGCCCTGCTTATCAACCATGGTCCGTCAACGGAAGCGCTGGTCCCTGCCCCGCTTTACCAGGGAATGCGCGACGGCAAAATTGTCCGTTTTGAAGAGATAACGCGTACACCGCTGGAAGTACAAGACTGTCTGTTAGGTATGCTTTCTGACAGGGTAATGACGGTGCCGGAACTCACTGGTGAAGCCAGCCAGCTCTATGCACGGGAAGGCTTTAATATTATTGCCACTGCCAATACCCGCGATCGCGGCGTCAATGAAATGAGTGCTGCGCTAAAGCGTCGTTTCGATTTTGAAACTGTCTTTCCGATTATGGATTTCGCCCAGGAGCTGGAGCTTGTCGCCAGTGCTTCGGCGCGTTTGCTGGCCCATAGCGGCATTCCGCATAAAGTGCCTGACGCGGTACTGGAGTTACTGGTGCGCACCTTTCGCGATCTGCGTGCCAACGGCGAAAAGAAAACGTCAATGGATACACTAACAGCGATTATGTCCACCGCTGAAGCCGTGAACGTGGCCCACGCGGTGGGCGTCCGCGCCTGGTTTTTAGCGAATCGCGCAGGTGAGCCAGCCGATCTGGTGGACTGTATTGCCGGAACCATCGTCAAAGATTACGAAGAAGATCGCGCGCGCCTGCGCCGTTACTTCGAACAACGTGTTGCTACACATAAAGAAGCTTACTGGCAGGCTTATTATCAAGCTCGCCACCGCCTGCCGTGAGGAAAGATGCATGAGCGAGCCGTTAATTGTCGGCATCCGGCATCATAGCCCGGCCTGCGCCCGGCTGGTGAAATTGTTAATCGAAAGCCAGCGGCCACGATACGTATTGATTGAAGGCCCGGCTGATTTTAATGACCGGGTGGACGAACTGTTTTTAGCCCACCAGCTTCCGGTAGCTATTTACAGTTATTGCCAGTATCAGGACGGTGCGGCCCCCGGGCGTGGTGCCTGGACGCCATTTGCTGAATTTTCGCCGGAGTGGCAGGCGCTACAAGCCGCACGTCGTATTCAGGCACAAACTTACTTCATCGATTTGCCTTGCTGGGCGCAGAGTGAAGAAGAAGACGAATCACCCGATACGCAAGATGACAGCCAGACCTTACTGCTGCGTGCCACCTGCATGGATAACAGCGATACCCTGTGGGATCACTTATTCGAAGATGAAAGCCAGCAAACTGCATTACCCTCTACGCTGGCGCACTATTTTGCTCAACTGCGGAGCGATTCCCCCGGAGATGCGCTCAATCGTCAGCGCGAAGCCTTTATGGCTCGCTGGATTACATGGGCGATGCAGCAAAACAATGGCGACGTGTTAGTCGTCTGCGGCGGCTGGCACGCTCCTGCACTGGCAAAAATGTGGCGCGAATGCCCGCAGGAAATTAACAAGCCAGAATTGCCCTCGCTGGCAGATGCCGTTACTGGTTGTTATCTCACACCCTACAGTGAAAAGCGCCTTGATGTGCTGGCAGGATACCTTTCCGGAATGCCTGCCCCGGTCTGGCAAAACTGGTGCTGGCAGTGTGGCTTACAGCAGGCAGGTGAACAACTGCTGAAAACGGTTCTTACCCGTTTGCGCCAGCACAAATTGCCCGCTTCTACCGCTGATATGGCTGCTGCTCATCTGCATGCTATGGCACTGGCACAGTTGCGCGGCCATACACTACCTCTACGCACTGACTGGCTGGATGCCATAGCTGGTTCGCTGATTAAAGAAGCCCTGAATGCGCCGTTGCCGTGGAGCTACCGCGGAGTCATTAATCCCGATACCGATCCGATTCTGGTAACGTTGATAGACACATTAGCGGGTGACGGATTCGGTAAACTTGCCCCTTCTACGTCACAACCGCCTCTGCCAAAAGATGTCACCTGCGAACTGGAACGTACCGGAATCTCTCTTCCGGCGGAGCTTACCTTAAATCGCTTTACCCCCGATGGACTGGCGCAAAGTCAGGTGTTACATCGGTTGGCAATACTGGAGATCCCAGGGGTTGTGCGCCAGCAGGGAAGTACACTGTCACTTGCAGGCAACGGTGAAGAACGCTGGAAATTAACCCGGCCACTTAGCCAGCATGCGGCATTGATTGAAGCCGCATGCTTTGGCGCCACACTCCAGGAAGCCGCACGCCATAAATTAGAAGCCGATATGCTGGACGCGGGTGGAATCGGCTGTATCACCACATGTCTTAGCCAGGCAGCGTTAGCGGGTCTGGCGTCTTTCAGTCAGCAATTACTGGAACAACTCACATTATTAATCGCCCAGGAAAATCAATTCGCCGAAATGGGCCAGGCGCTGGAAGTGCTATATGCCTTATGGCGGCTGGATGAAATTAGCGGTATGCAAGGCGCGCAGATATTACAAACGACATTATGCGCGGCCATCGATCGCACGCTGTGGCTATGTGAATCCAACGGCAGACCGGATGAAAAGGAGTTTCACACTCACCTACATAGCTGGCAGGCGCTTTGCCATATCCTGCGCGATCTACATAGCGGCGTTAATTTACCCGGCGTTTCGCTTTCTGCGGCAGTAGCCTTACTGGAGCGCCGCAGTCAGGCGATTCATGCCCCGGCGCTGGATCGCGGCGCGACTCTTGGCGCACTGATGCGTCTGGAACATCCCAACGCCAGTGCCGAAACGGCGCTGACGATGCTGGCGCAGTTATCCCCGGCACAATCCGGCGAGGCGCTGCACGGTTTGCTGGCATTAGCCCGTCATCAACTGGCCTGTCAGCCGGTATTTATCGCCGGTTTCAGCAGTCATTTAAATCAACTGAGTGATGCCGATTTTATCAATGCCCTGCCCGATTTACGCGCGGCGATGGCCTGGCTACCACCTCGAGAACGCGGGACGCTGGCGCATCAGGTGCTTGAGCATTATCAACTGGTGCAACTTCCCGTTTCGGCACTGCAAATGCCGTTGCATTGTCCACCACAAGACATTGCACATCATCAACAACTCGAACAGCAGGCACTGGCATCGCTGCAACACTGGGGAGTTTTCCATGTCTGAACTGAACGATCTTCTGACCACCCGTGAGCTACAACGCTGGCGATTAATTCTTGGCGAAGCGGCAGAAACGACGCTTTGTGGGCTGGATGACAACGCCCGGCAGATAGACCACGCGCTGGAGTGGCTGTATGGGCGCGATCCTGAACGGCTCCAGCGTGGTGAACGTTACGGTGGATTAGGTCGTTCAAATCTCACCACCCCTGAGTGGATCAACAGCATTCACACGCTGTTTCCGCAACAGGTGATTGAGCGGCTGGAAAGCGATGCCGTGCTGCGCTACGGCATTGAAGATGTGGTGACGAATCTCGACGTGCTGGAACGTATGCAGCCTTCTGAAAGCCTGCTACGCGCCGTTTTGCACACCAAACATCTGATGAATCCCGAAGTACTGGCTGCCGCCCGCCGGATAGTGCACCAGGTTGTTGAAGAGATTATGGCGCGACTGGCAAAGGAAGTTCGTCAGGCTTTTTCTGGAGTACGCGATCGCCGTCGCCGCTCATTTATTTCACTGGCGCGAAACTTTGATTTCAAAAGTACTCTGCGCGCCAACCTGCAACACTGGCACCCGCAACACGGCAAGTTGTATATCGAATCCCCCCGCTTTAACAGCCGCATTAAACGCCATAGCGAACAATGGCAACTGGTCCTACTGGTTGATCAAAGCGGATCAATGGTGGACTCGGTGATCCACTCCGCAGTGATGGCGGCCTGTTTATGGCAGTTACCCGGCATTCGTACCCATCTGGTCGCTTTTGACACAAGTGTCGTCGATCTCACCGCCGACGTTGCCGATCCGGTAGAGCTATTAATGAAAGTGCAATTAGGCGGCGGGACCAATATCGCCAGTGCCGTGGAGTATGGTCGGCAACTTATTGAACAACCTGCAAAAAGTGTCATTATTCTCGTGAGCGATTTTTATGAAGGTGGGTCATCATCATTGCTGACGCATCAGGTGAAAAAGTGTGTCCAGAGCGGCATCAAAGTGCTGGGGCTGGCAGCGCTCGACAGCACCGCAACGCCTTGCTATGACCACGATACGGCCCAGGCGCTGGTTAATGTCGGCGCACAAATAGCCGCAATGACACCGGGCGAGCTGGCTTCCTGGCTTGCGGAGAATCTTCAGTCATGAATTCACTACGTCCGGAATTATTAGAACTGACACCACAGGCACTGACGGCGTTAAGCAATGCCGGTTTTGTTAAGCGCAGCCTTAAGGAACTGGAAAATGGCAACGTCCCGGAAATCAGTCATGAGAACGGCGCTTTAATCGCCACGTTCAGTGACGGTGTCCGTACCCAGCTGGCGAACGGCCAGGCACTGAAAGAGGCTCAGTGCACCTGCGGGGCCAGCGGCATGTGCCGTCATCGCGTGATGCTGGTGTTAAGTTATCAACGACTTTGTGCCACCGCCCAGCCTACGGAAAAAAAAGAAGAAGAGTGGGATTCGGCAATCTGGCTGAAAGAACTGGCTACCTTGCCCGATGCCACCCGCAAACGCGCGCAGGCGCTGGTCGCTAAAGGCATCACCATTGAGTTGTTCTGTGCGCCTGGCGAAATTCCCTCTGCCCGATTACCGATGAGCGATGTGCGTTTTTATTCC
The DNA here is from genome assembly GCF_003000935.1 of Escherichia sp. R1. Lineage (NCBI taxonomy): Bacteria > Pseudomonadati > Pseudomonadota > Gammaproteobacteria > Enterobacterales > Enterobacteriaceae > Escherichia > Escherichia sp. R1. Next base: position 247,696 of record NZ_PSRU01000002.1, on the reverse strand, counting down.
CGCAGCAGCATTCGCTTCGCACGCTGTGATTGCATTGAAGGCACACTTTGCGAACATGTGGTACTGGCTGTGCAGGCCTTCGTCGAGGCCAAAACTCAGCAAGCGGAATTTACTCATTTAATCTGGCAGATGCGCAGTGAACACGTCACATCATCTGATGATCCGTTTGCCAGCGAAGAAGGCAAAACGTGTCGTCAATATGTTCAGCAATTAAGCCAGGCATTATGGCTGGGCGGGATAAGTCAACCGCCAATCCATTACGAGGCCGCTTTCAGTCGCGCGCAACAAGCGGCGGAACGCTGCAACTGGCGATGGGTGAGTGAATCGCTACGGCAATTGCGCGCCAGTGTTGATGCCTTCCACGCCCGTGCCAGCCACTACCATGCCGGAGAATGCTTACGTCAGCTTGCGGCATTAAACAGTCGATTAAATTGCGTACAAGAGATGGCGCGACGCGACAGTATCGGTGAAGTTCCTCCCATGCCGTGGCGCACGGTCGTTGGCGCTGGTATTGCCGGAGAAGCAAAACTTGATCATCTGCGGCTGGTGTCTTTAGGTATGCGTTGCTGGCAGGATATTGAGCAGTATGGTTTACGCATCTGGTTTACCGATCCCGACACAGGAAGTATTTTGCATCTTTCGCGTAGTTGGCAGAGAAGCGAACAGGAAAACTCACCGGCAGCGACGCGTCGGCTGTTTAGTTTTCAGGCTGGCGCACTGGCAGGTGGGCAAATTGTTTCACAAGCAGCAAAACGCAGTGCCGATGGCGAGCTGCTGTTCGCGACCCGTAACCGCTTGAGTAGCGTTGTTCCACTGTCGCCAGACGCCTGGCAAATGTTGAGCGCGCCGTTGCGCCAGCCGGGCATTGTGGCTTTGCGGGAATATTTACGCCAGCGTCCCCCCGCCTGCATACGACCACTCAACCAGGTCGATAACTTATTTATTCTGCCGGTCGCGGAGTGTATTTCGCTCGGTTGGGATAGCAGCCGCCAGACACTGGATGCGCAGGTAATCAGCGGCGAAGGGGAAGATAATGTGCTGACGTTATCCCTTCCGGCATCTGCCTGTTCTCCTTTTGCCGTTGAACGCATGGCGGCGCTTTTGCAACAAACAGACGACCCCGTGAGCCTGGTTTCTGGCTTTGTCAGTTTTGTAGAGGGGCAATTGACACTGGAACCACGGGTGATGATGACAAAAACCCGCGCCTGGGCGCTGGACGCAGAAACTGCGCCTGTGGCACCGCTACCTTCTGCCAGCGTTCTGCCTGTGCCGTCTACCGCTCATCAGTTGCTGATGCGCTGCCAGGCGTTACTTATTCAACTGCTCCATAACGGCTGGCGCTATCAGGAACAGAGTGCTATTGGTCAGGCAGAGTTGCTGGCGAATGACCTCACCGCGGTGGGTTTTTATCGGCTGGCACATGTGTTGGGACAATTTCGTAATACAGAAAGCGAGGCACGGGTAGAAGCAATGAATAACGGTGTTTTGCTTTGCGAACAATTATTCCCCATGCTTCAGCAACAAGGATGAAATAGTGCTTTTTATTAAGAGTTCTACTCCTGTTCCGGACTGCTCACGCCACAGTATTAGGCATATCCTATATAGCCCCTGGTGAGAGTCACCAGTTCCTTGATTAAATAAAATGGAGTTTTACATGAAGGCTTTCAATAAGCTGTTTTCCCTTGTTGTTGCATCTGTTCTGGTTTTCTCTCTTGCTGGCTGCGGTGACAAAGAAGAATCAAAGAAATTCAGCGCCAATCTGAACGGCACTGAAATTGCCATTACCTATGTCTACAAAGGTGACAAGGTGCTTAAGCAATCTTCTGAAACCAAAATTCAATTTGCCTCCATTGGTGCAACCACCAAAGAAGATGCCGCCAGGACACTTGAGCCGTTAAGCGCTAAATACAAAAACATCGCGGGTGTTGAAGAAAAATTAACCTATACCGATACCTACGCGCAGGAAAACGTGACTATTGATATGGAAAAAGTGGATTTTAAAGCCCTGCAGGGTATTTCAGGAATCAACGTTTCTGCTGAAGATGCCAAAAAAGGTATCACTATGGCGCAAATGGAACTGGTGATGAAAGCCGCTGGTTTTAAAGAAGTGAAATAATCTGTCGGCGGCCATGTTTCGCATGGCCGCCATACCCGTCTTAGCTTTTCTTCACATGCTGGCGCGCTGCCAGTCCACGCAGAAAATAACGTAAAAATTGATCGCCGCATTCGCGGAAGTTTTTATGATCCGGTGCACGCATCATCGCCGTAATTTCCGGCATCGAAACGCGGAACTGCTGTTCGGTAAGGATTGCCAGAATGTCATCGGTTTTAAGCGAAAACGCGATGCGTAATTTTTTCAGCACGATGTTGTTATTAATGCGACGTTCCGGCTCCAGTGCCGGAGCAGACTCATCCTTGCCGCGTTTTTCATAAATCAGGCCATTGAGGAATGAAGACAAAACAATGTCCGGACAACGCTGAAAACCCTCTTCGTCTTCTTTACGTAGCCAGACGGCGATCTGTTCCGCGGTGGCTTCGACATTACCCAGCGCCAGAATACGCACCAGGTCATTATTATTGGCTTTCAAAATGTAGCGCACGCTGCGCAGAATATCGTTACTTAGCATGAGGCCTTCAGGTGTTGATGAGGCAAAAAGCCATTTTAGCAGTCTTTTACAGGCCAATCGCCTCTTTTAAGCTTTTCAGATAACGGCGGCTGACCGGCACGGTTAAGCCATTACGCAAAATCAACTCGGCCTGGCCGTTATCTTCCAGACGGATCTCCTGTAAATGCGCGAGGTTAACCAGATACTGACGATGGCAGCGCAGTAGTGGTGTACGACTTTCCAGGGTACGTAATGTCAGTTCGGTAAAGCCCTCTTTCCCTTCGTGACTGGTAACGTAGACACCGCTCATCCGACTGCTGACAAATGCCACATCTTTCATTTGCAGCAAATAAATCCGACTATGCCCCGTACAAGGGATAAATTTCAGCGCCTGTTGATTTTCCGGTAACAACGAAACATCCTGCTTGCTGCGCTCCTGACGCAATCGCGCCAGCGTTTTCTCCAGTCGCGCTTCATCAATTGGCTTCAGCAGATAATCAAAGGCATGTTCTTCAAAGGCTTTAATGGCGTATTCGTCAAACGCGGTGAGAAAAACAATATACGGGCGATGTTCCGGGTCGAGCATCCCCACCATTTCCAGACCACTGATGCGCGGCATCTGGATATCGAGAAACAGCACATCCGGGCGCAGTTTATGCACCGCGCCGATCCCTTCTACGGCGTTTGAACACTCTCCAACGATTTCAATATCGCTCTGCTCCTGCAAAAATACGCGCAGGTTCTCCCGTGCAAGCGGTTCATCATCGACAATTAAGACTTTAATCATGCCTCGTCCCTCCATGGTAGTCGTAACGTTATTCGGGTGTAACTATCAGGCTCACAGGCGACGCTTATCCCATAGTCATCGCCAAACCGTTCACGTAAACGCTTATCCACCAGATTCATCCCCAGCCCACTGGCATTGGTTACCGGTTGATACAAACCGGCATTGTCTTCGATCTCCAGCATCAAATGTTGCCCCTCACGTCGGGCGCTGATTGCCACTCGCCCTGTATCCAGCAGTTGTGATGTCCCATGTTTAATGGCGTTTTCCACTATCGGTTGCAGGGTAAACGCGGGCAATTGCTGCTGGGATAATTCTTGCGGAATAGCAATGTTGACCTGCAACCGCGACTGGAAGCGCGCCTTTTCAATTTGCAGATAAGCGTTCACATGTTCAATTTCGTCGGCGAGAGTAACAAACTCCGAAGGCCGCTTTAAGTTTTTGCGGAAAAAAGTAGAAAGATACTGCACCAGCTGGCTGGCCTGTTCGCTGTCGCGGCGGATCACCGCTTTAATGGTGTTAAGCGCATTAAACAAAAAATGGGGATTCACCTGGGCGTGAAGCAGTTTGATCTCTGACTGGGTGAGCATCGCTTTTTGCCGCTCATATTGCCCGGCGAGGATCTGCGCCGAAAGCAGTTGCGCAATCCCCTCGCCCAGCGTGCGGTTGATTGAACTGAATAAACGGTTTTTGGCCTCATACAATTTGATGGTACCCATCACTCGCTGATTTTCACCACGCAACGGAATGACCAGCGTCGACCCCAGTTTGCATTGCGGATGCAAAGAGCAACGATAAGGTACTTCGTTGCCATCAGCGTAGACCACTTCACCGGTTTCAATCGCTTTTAAGGTATAAGTCGAAGAAATCGGTTTGCCGGGTAAATGGTGGTCGCCACCAATTCCGGTAAAGGCCAGCAATTTCTCTCGATCGGTAATCGCGACTGCACCAATATCCAGCTCCTGATACAGCACCTGTGCCACTTTCATGCTGTTCACTTCGTTAAACCCCTGGCGCAAAATGCCTTCCGTCGAGGCCGCCACTTTCAGCGCAGTGGCAGAAAAAGCCGAAGTGTATTTTTCAAACATCGCGCGTTTATCGAGCAATATACGCATAAACAACGCCGCGCCGACGGTATTGGTGACCATCATTGGCGCAGCAATATTACTCACCAGACGCACCGCATCTTCATAAGGTCGGGCGATCGCCAGGATGATCAACATTTGCACCATTTCAGCGACGAACGTGACGGCACCGGCGGTAATGGGGTTAAAGACTTTATCAGTGCGCCCGCGACGGATAAGGATGCTGTGTACCAGGCCGCCGAGCAATCCTTCAACGATGGTCGAGATCATGCAACTTAGCGCGGTCATGCCCCCCATCGAATATCGATGTAACCCGCCGGTCAGACCAACCAGCCCACCGACGACCGGACCGCCGAGTAAGCCGCCCATTACCGCGCCTATCGCACGGGTATTGGCAATAGAATCGTCAATGTGCAACCCAAACCAGGTGCCCATGATGCAGAAGATGGAAAAGACGATGTAGCAGAGAAATTTATGCGGCAGACGAACCGTGACCTGCATTAACGGTATGAATAATGGCGTTTTACTCATTAACCACGCAATGACTAAAAAAACGCACATCTGCTGAAGCAGCAGCAACACCAGATTAAAATCGTACATACCCGCAAACCACACTTCCCTTTAAAACGCGTAACATACATTGCTTGCGTTTAACTTTCTTTGAACTCTTGCAGAAAAATGAGAATTCGTGAGTACGATCACTCAAAATCGCCTGGCAAAAATAAAATCACCCTATAGATGCTCAAAAAACGGGCAAAACTACCTGGTTCGCAAAACTGCGTCTAAAGTTAAACCGGGACCTCGCGAGCAAGGGTGAGACGATGGCGCTTTACACAATTGGTGAAGTGGCGTTGCTTTGTGATATTAACCCTGTCACGTTACGCGCGTGGCAGAGGCGTTACGGATTGCTGAAACCGCAACGGACAGACGGCGGTCATCGGCTGTTCAACGATGCCGATATTGACCGGATCCGCGAGATCAAACGCTGGATCGACAACGGCGTGCAGGTCAGCAAAGTAAAAATGCTGCTCAGTAATGAAAATGTTGATGTGCAGAACGGCTGGCGCGATCAGCAAGAAACATTACTGACTTACCTGCAAAGCGGCAATCTGCATAGCCTGCGAACGTGGATCAAAGAGCGCGGTCAGGATTACCCCGCCCAGACACTCACCACACATCTGTTTATTCCTCTGCGCCGACGGCTTCAGTGCCAACAACCGACTCTCCAGGCGCTGCTGGCGATCCTCGACGGCGTACTGATCAACTACATCTCTATTTGCCTGGCTTCGGCGCGCAAAAAACAGGGTAAAGATGCACTGGTGGTTGGCTGGAATATTCAGGATACCACTCGTCTGTGGCTGGAGGGCTGGATTGCCAGTCAACAAGGATGGCGCATTGATGTCCTCGCCCACTCGCTCAATCAACTACGCCCTGAACTGTTCGAAGGCCGTACATTGCTGGTATGGTGCGGTGATAATCGAACCTCCGCCCAACAGCAGCAACTCACCAGTTGGCAGGAACAAGGCCATGATATTTTCCCACTCGGCATTTAATGATTCGTTAACAAATACGCTTTACTGTACAATCCTTTCGTTAACATAAGGAGTGCATTATGCGCATAGCTAAAATTGGGGTCATCGCCCTGTTCCTGTTTATGGCGTTAGGCGGAATTGGTGGCGTCATGCTCGCAGGTTATACCTTTATTTTGCGTGCTGGCTGAACGCCTGCACCAGCCTTTCAAACAGGCGGTCTGCGATGATCGCCGCCAGTGCCACCAGTAACGCTCCCTGGATCACATACGCGGTATTAAATCCGCTAAGCCCGATGATGATCGGCGTACCCAGCGTGTTGGCCCCTACCGTTGAGGCGATCGTCGCCGTGCCAATGTTGATAATCACCGAAGTTCGTACACCCGCCAGAATCACCGGAGCTGCCAGCGGTAGCTCGACCTTACGCACTCGCTGACCACGACTCATTCCCATACCTTTCGCAACTTCTGTCACGCTGGCATCAATCGCTCCCAGCCCGGCAAGTGTCGCCTGCAGGACGGGCAGCACGCCGTAAAGGATCAAGGCGATAATCGCTGGTTTCAGACCAAAGCCGATCACCGGAACGGCAATCGCCAGCACCGCGACGGGCGGAAAAGTCTGCCCAACGGCGGCAATAGTTTCCACCAGTGGGCGAAATTCCGCACCCCACGGGCGAGTGACAGCAATTCCGGCACCAGTACCAATGATCACCGCAAACAAACTCGAAATTCCCACCAGCCAGAAATGAGCCAGTGCCAGAGCTGCAAAGCTTTCCTGCTGATAAACGGGTCGTGGCAGTTGTGGGAACAAGGCAGCAAACAGCGGCTGGCTGTAAGGCAGCCAGAAAATCAGCGCCACAAACAGAGCAATCAGCCAGAACAGCGGATCGCGCAACATCTTCATACGATTACGCCTCCTCCAGCAGATCCTGAAAATGCAGCGTGCCGCAAGGCTCGCCCTGCGTGTTCACCACCGGCAGCACCTCGCATCCCCGCGCGACAAACAGAGAAAGCGCATCGCGTAGCGTCATCCTTTCTTCCAGTGCCTCACCTTCAGCCCGTTCTTCACGGCGCACGTAATCTGCCACGCTACGTAACGAAAGCAGGCGTACACCCAGCTCACTACGACCAAAAAACTGGCGGACAAAATCATTCGCCGGACGAGTCAGCATCGTCAGCGGATTACCCTGCTGCACCACTTCACCGTGATCCATCAATACAAGATGTTCTGCCAGCCGTAGCGCCTCATCAATATCATGAGTGACCAGCACAATAGTGCGCCCCTGCAAACGGTGAATGCGCGTCATCTCTTGTTGCAACGCGCCACGCGTTACCGGGTCCAGCGCGCCGAATGGTTCATCCATCAGCAAGACTTGCGGATCGGCAGCCAGCGCGCGCGCCACTCCCACACGTTGCTGCTGACCACCGGAAAGCTGATGCGGATAACGCTCACGCAAATTTGGCTCCAGCCCCAGTAGCGCCATTAATTCGTCGATACGATCGTCGATCCGCGCCCGTGACCATTTTTGTAATTGCGGCACGGTGGCAATATTTTGCGCCACGCTCCAGTGGGGAAACAGGCCAATAGATTGAATGGCATAGCCCATCCGGCGGCGCAACTCCAGCACTGGCAGCGAGCGAATTTCTTCTCCGGCAAAGCGGATCACCCCGCTGTCATGCTCCACCAGGCGGTTAATCATTTTCAGGGTAGTGGATTTACCGGAACCCGACGTGCCAATCAGTACCGAAAAACTCCCTTCCTGAAAATTGAGATTGAGATCGTTAACGGCTTTTTGTGCGCCGAACAGTTTGCTGACATGGCTAAATTCAATCATTACGTTTCACCTTCAGCAGTGCGATAAGCAAATCGAACAGCGCGTCGGTAAGCACCGCCAGAACAATTACCGGGATCACCCCCAGCAACACTAAATCAATGGCACTGCTTAACAGCCCCTGAAAAACCAGCGCACCAAAACCGCCTGCGCCGATTAACGCCGCAATCACCGCCATGCCAACGGTTTGCACCATCACCACCCGCAGGCTGCGCAGAAATACCGGTAACGCCAGCGGTAACTGAACATGCAGGAAACGCTGCGTCCCGCTCATCCCCATCGCTCTGGCGCTCTCCAGCACATCGCGCGGGATCTGGTTCAAGCCGACTACTACGCCGCGCACCAGCGGTAACAGGGCATAGAGCACCAGTGCAATCAGAGCGGGTGTCATTCCGGTTCCTGCTATGCCGAGCGTTCCCAGCCACGGAAAGGCCGTAACCAGCGCGGCAAGCGGCGCAATCAACAGGCCAAAGAGCGCTACCGAAGGCACGGTCTGAATGACATTCAGCAGAGAAAAAATCGCCCCTTGCCGCGCGGTGGAAAAGTAGCACCAGATGCCCAACGGCACACCAATCACTAACGCAGGCAGCACCGCACCAAACAGCAACGTCAGATGTTGTGCCAGCGCGTCGTCAAACACATCCTGACGGTTGGCGTATTCTTTCATTAACGAGAGATCGTTAAGCGTGCCGGAGTACAGCAACCACAGCGGAACAATGGCAATCTGCATATGCAACAACCAGCGCCACAGCGGATGCGTGGAGATTCGGCGGATGGCATCGCTACAGGCCAGCAGTGCCAGCGCCGCAGCCAGCCAGAAACCACTGCCGAGGCTGGTACGCGCCAGCGCACTGCCATTTTGCGCCAGTTGTGTCGCCGCCTTTCCAGCTCCCCACACCAGCAATACGAAGACGAATTGCGCCAGAATGAGTGCAAAAATGCTGCCTTTTTTAGCGGGAATAAAACAGGCTGTCAGCCAGGCGCAACCAACGCCCACCAGCATCCAGAGAGTTTGCGGCCACAGCTGCCAGAGATGACGCCCCTCACCCGAAACTAAACGATTAGGTGCGTAACTGATAAACGGCAGCGCCGCTGCGATTGCCGTCAGCAACAGCAGCAGCGCCAGAACAGGATTAATACGGAAATAAGTCACGGGAAATTACTTCGTCCACCCTTTTTGTTTCAGGTAGTCGGCTGCCACTTTTTTGGCATCCAGTCCTTCCACTGCAATGCTGGCATTCAGCTGCTGCAATGTTTTTTCATCGAGGCTGGCGAAGACTGGCTGTAGCCACTGTGCTATTTGCGGATACTCTTTCAGCACCGACTCACGCACCACTGGCGCAGGCGCGTAGATAGGTTGCACGCCTTGCGGATCGCTTAAGGTTTGCAGCCCCAGCGCCGCAACCGGGCCGTCGGTGCCGTAAGCCATTGCGGCATTAACACCAGAAGTTTGCTGGGCAGCGGCTTTGATCGTCACCGCCGTGTCACCACCGGCCAGTGACAGCAACTGATCCTGACCGAGCTTAAAGCCATAGGCTTTTTCAAACGCGGGTAAGGCATCGGCGCGTTCAATAAACTCTGCCGAGGCTGCCAGTTTGAAGTTACCACCCTCTTTCAGATAACGACTCAGCTCGGCAAGCGAAGTGAGTTTGTTTTTCTCTGCCACATCCTGACGCACGGCGATGGTCCAGGTGTTATTTGCAGGCGCGGGCGTCAGCCAGATTAACTTGTTTTGCTCTGCATCGAGTTTTTTGACTTTCTCATAGCCTTGCTGCGCGTTTTTCCATGCCGTATCGTTTTCATCTTTAAAGAAAAACGCGCCATTGCCAGTATATTCCGGATAGATATCCAGCTCGCCAGAAGTGATCGCCCCGCGCACTACGGGAGTCGTTCCCAGCTGCACTTTATTTACCGTAGGAACGCCGTGACTTTCCAGCACCTGCAAAATGATATTGCCGAGCAGCGCGCCTTCCGTATCGATTTTTGAACCAACCTTAACGGGGGAAGCCGCCTGTAGCGGCAGGCTCACGGCTGCCAACAAAACCAGTGAACCTGCCCAGACCTTTGAGAGTGGCATGATGCTTTCCTCATTCTTTTACTGTTGTTTTCAGCGAATTAAGAGAAAAGCATAGTTGATAATGGCGGAGTTAGCCTGACTGGGTGGACTCAGTTGCAGAATCAGATAAATACTTAAAAGGCATATTTTGCCCGGCGTTTCTTGCCGGATGCGGCGTAAACGCCTTATCCGGCATACAAACATCGAAAATTACAACAACTCAAACTCGCCTTTCTTAACGCGTGCGGAATCAGTGCCGATGAAGACATTGAACTTGCCAGGCTCGGCATCATATTTCATCTGTTGATTCCAGAACTTCAGCGCCTCAATATCGATTGGGAAGCTGACGGTCTGAGTTTCGCCCGGTTTCAGGGTGATTTTCTCAAAGCCTTTAAGCTGCTTCACCGGACGACTCATGGAAGCCGTCACATCCTGCAGGTACATCTGCACTACCGTCGCCCCTTCGCGCTTACCGGTGTTCGTCACCTGCACGCTGGCCGTCACTTTGCCGTCACGCTTCATGGTCGGCGCAGAAAGTTTCACATCAGAGACGGTGAAAGTGGTATAGCTCAGACCATAGCCGAACGGATAAAGCGCCCCGTTAGCTTCATCAAAATAACGCGAAGTGTATTTGTTCGGCTTGTCGGCATTATACGGACGCCCGGTATTCAGATGGCTGTAGTACACCGGGATCTGCCCGACAGAACGCGGGAAGGACATCGGCAGCTTGCCGGACGGGTTATAATCGCCAAACAATACATCGGCAATTGCATTACCGCCTTCAGTCCCCGCAAACCAGGTTTCCAGAATCGCATCAGCCTGCTGATCTTCTTTCACCAGCGCCAGCGGACGCCCGTTCATCAGCACCAGCACCAGCGGTTTACCGGTGGCTTTCAGCGCCGCAATCAAGTCACGTTGGCTTTGCGGAATAGTGATATCGGTACGACTGGAAGCTTCGTGCGCCATCCCCTGAGCTTCACCGACCACAGCCACCACCACATCAGATTGTTTCGCGGTTTGCACTGCTTCATCAATCATCTCTTGCGGCGAACGCGGATCAACTTTGACCGCCTCTTCATACTGATTCAGGAAATCGATAATGCCTTTGTCACTGGTAACGTTCGCCCCTTTGGCATACAGCACTTTACCGTTTTCACCGACGGCGTTTTTAATCCCTGTTAGCACAGTAACAGATTGATCGGCGACACCTGCCGCCGACCAGCTTCCCATCACGTCACGCTTGCTGTCTGCCAGCGGGCCAACCACCGCAATGGTTACAGATTTTTTCAGCGGCAGCGTTTCGAGACGATTTTTCAGCAACACCAGGCTTTCGCGCGCCACTTCACGCGCTTCTTTGCGGTGCAGGCGGCTTTCGGCATTGGTATCCACCGGGTCAGACTCTTTCGGCCCCAAATGGCTGTATGGATCGTTAAACAATCCCATATCATATTTAACGTTCAGTACATGGCGGGCAGCATCGTCCAGCTCTTCCATCGTCACTTTGCCGGATTTGATCAACCCAGGCAGATACTTCGAGTAATACTCGTCGCTCATGCTCATGTTGATTCCGGACTTCAGCGCCACGCGTACCGCATCCTCTGGATCTGCCGCCGTGCCATGTTTAATCAGCTCTTTGATTGCGCCGTGATCGGAAACGGTGATGCCTTTAAAGCCCCACTGGTCGCGCAGAACATCTTTCAGCAGCCAGGAGTCGGAGGTGGCTGGCGTGCCGTTCAGCGAGTTCAGCGCCACCATCACCGCACCGCTGCCTGCATCCAGCCCCGCTTTGTACGGCGGCATATAGTCGTTAAACAGGCGCTGCGGACTCATATCGACGGTGTTGTACTCTTTACCGCCTTCTACCGCGCCGTATGCGGCAAAGTGTTTGACGCTGGTCATCACCGAGTAGCGATCTGCCGGGCTTTTACCCTGCATCGCTTCCACCATGGTTTTGCCCATTATTGAGGTGAGATACGTATCTTCGCCAAAACCTTCGGAAGCACGTCCCCAGCGCGGATCGCGCGAGACATCGACCATCGGTGCCCAGGTCATATTCAGGCCATCATCTGCCGCTTCATAAGCAGAGACACGCCCGACTGTTTTCACCGCATCGAGGTTAAAAGACGAAGCCAGACCGAGACTAATCGGGAACACCGTGCGCTGACCGTGCAGCACGTCGTAAGCAAAGAAAAGAGGAATTTTCAGGCGGCTTAATTCCATCACCTGATCCTGCATGGCGCGGATATCCTGACGGGTTACGGTGTTGAAAATCGCCCCAACCTGACCGTCTTTGATCATCTCGCGGATCGCCTCTTTCGGGTTATCCGGGCCGACGCTGATTAAGCGCAGCTGACCAATTTTCTCATCAACTGTCATTTTCTTAAGCAGTTCGGTGACGAACGCATCCCGCGCTTCGGGCGTTAATGGATGGTTGCCGAATAAATCATCCGCCAGTGCTGGCTGCAGGGCCAGACTCACCGCGATTCCTACTGAACATAGCCATTTCATATGGATTTTTCTTCCTTTGTTGCCCGACGTGGCAGCGAAAATGGTGCAAAAACCGTAGTTTGCCATAAGCATGATAGAGAGAGAAAAAGAATGCTCAGTTTATTGTCTGAATTTTCAAAATATTCACTCGCTGAATTGTCATACAAGGCGCTATTCTAGTTTGTGATATTTTTTCGCCACCACAAGGAGTGGAAAATGTCTTCCATGACAACAACTGATAATAAAGCCTTTTTGAATGAACTTGCCCGTCTGGTCGGTCATTCACACCTGCTCACCGATCCCGCAAAAACGGCCCGCTATCGCAAGGGCTTCCGTTCTGGTCAGGGCGACGCGCTTGCTGTCGTTTTCCCTGGCTCACTACTGGAATTGTGGCGGGTGCTGAAAGCCTGCGTCACCGCTGACAAAATTATTCTGATGCAGGCTGCCAATACAGGCCTGACCGAAGGATCGACGCCAAACGGTAACGATTATGATCGCGATATCGTGATCATCAGCACCCTGCGTCTCGACAAGCTGCACGTACTCGGTAAGGGCGAACAGGTGCTGGCCTATCCGGGCACCACGCTCTATTCACTGGAAAAAGCCCTCAAACCGCTGGGACGCGAACCGCACTCAGTGATTGGATCATCGTGTATAGGCGCATCGGTCATCGGCGGTATTTGTAACAACTCCGGCGGCTCGCTGGTGCAACGTGGCCCGGCGTATACCGAAATGTCGTTATTCGCGCGTATAAATGAAGACGGCAAACTGACGCTGGTGAACCATCTGGGGATTGATCTGGGCGAAACGCCGGAGCAGATCCTTAGCAAGCTGGATGACGATCGCATCAAAGATGACGATGTGCGCCACGATGGTCGTCACGCCCACGATTATGACTATGTCCACCGCGTTCGTGATATTGAAGCCGACACGCCCGCACGTTATAACGCTGATCCGGATCGGTTATTTGAATCTTCTGGTTGCGCAGGGAAGCTGGCCGTCTTTGCGGTACGTCTTGATACCTTCGAAGCGGAAAAAAATCAGCAGGTGTTTTATATCGGCACCAACCAGCCGGAAGTGCTGACCGAAATCCGCCGTCATATTCTGGCTAATTTCGAAAATCTGCCGGTTGCCGGGGAATATATGCACCGGGATATCTACGATATTGCGGAAAAATACGGCAAAGACACCTTCCTGATGATTGATAAGTTAGGCACCGACAAGATGCCGTTCTTCTTTAATCTCAAGGGACGCACCGATGCGATGCTGGAGAAAGTGAAATTCTTCCGTCCGCATTTTACCGACCGTGCAATGCAAAAATTCGGTCACCTGTTCCCCAGCCATTTACCGCCGCGCATGAAAAACTGGCGCGATAAATACGAGCATCATCTGCTGTTAAAAATGGCGGGCGATGGCGTCGGTGAAGCCAAATCGTGGCTAGTGGATTATTTCAAACAGGCCGAGGGCGATTTCTTTGTCTGTACGCCGGAGGAAGGCAGCAAAGCGTTTTTACACCGTTTCGCCGCTGCGGGCGCAGCAATTCGTTATCAGGCTGTGCATTCCGATGAAGTCGAAGACATTCTGGCGCTGGATATCGCTCTGCGGCGTAACGACACCGAATGGTATGAGCATTTACCGCCGGAGATCGACAGCCAGCTGGTGCACAAGCTCTATTATGGCCATTTTATGTGCTATGTCTTCCATCAGGATTACATCGTGAAAAAAGGCGTGGATGTGCATGTGTTGAAAGAACAGATGCTGGAACTGCTACAGCAGCGCGGCGCGCAATACCCTGCCGAGCATAACGTCGGTCATTTGTATAAAGCACCGGAAACGTTGCAGAAGTTTTATCGCGAGAACGATCCGACCAACAGTATGAATCCGGGGATTGGTAAAACCAGTAAGCGGAAAAACTGGCAGGAAGTGAAATAAAAATTACGGATGGCAGAGTATCGCCATCCGTACTTCATTTAATCGTTCTGTGCCGTCTGCCCCGCCGCCGCCATTTGGGCGGCTTTTTGTTTTTTATAGCTCAACGCTGCTGCCGGAACAGGCATCACTTTACCGGTTTCAATCCAGGTACGCAGGCGGCTGGCATCGGCAAAATGGGTATATTTGCCAAACGCGTCCATCACTACCAGCGCCACCGGTTTATTATTGATAACCGTGCGCATCACCAGACAATGGCCCGCCGCATTGGTAAAACCGGTTTTGGTTAACTGAATATTCCAGTTATCACGATACACCAGATGGTTAGTATTGCGGAACGGCAGCGTATACGTCGGGTTAGAGAAGGTTGCCATATCTTCCCGGGTAGTACTTAACTGCCCGATCAACGGATATTGTTTGCTGGCAATGAGTAGTTTGGTTAAGTCACGGGCGGTTGAAACGTTATGCACCGACAATCCGGTTGGTTCAACAAAGCGCGTGTTGTTCATTCCGAGCGATTTCGCTTTCGCGTTCATCGCCTTAATAAAGGCTTTGTAACCACCGGGATAATGGTGCGCAAGACTTGCCGCCGCGCGGTTTTCTGAAGACATCAGCGCCAGCAACAGCATATCTTTACGGCTGATTTCGCTGTTCAGTCTGACACGCGAATAGACCCCTTTCATCTCCGGCGTCTGGCTGATATCCACTTTTAGTTTTTCATCCAGCGGCAGTCGTGCATCCAGCACAACCATCGCGGTCATTAATTTGCTGATAGACGCAATCGGACGCACCAGATCCGGGTGGTTCGAATAGATCACTTTGTTGGTATTCAGATCAACAATCATCGCGCTACCGGAGGCAATTTCCGGTTGTGACGCGGTGGTAGCGGCTACCGTTTTCGCAACGGCCTGCGGTGCAAAAGGCACAGCCAGCATCAGGGCCAGGCTAAATAAAGAAACTCGAAATTTCGGCATGATGAGCATTCAGATAGTGGTTCACGCGCACGGGTTGCGCACCGCCGGAGTAAGGATTTACTGAGGCTAGCGACGCCATCATAACGAGCAAAAAGTGCGATCGTCAAAGAAGAATCGTGAGGAAATGCTGCATTGCTGACATTTACGCCAGCAATGCAGCGCAAAAGAACTTTCTAGAACAAACGATAACCGTAGCCCCATAGTATAACGGTAAGGGCGAGCAGCACTTCCAGCACCAGCACGCCTATCGCCAGTGTCGAACTGGAGAAGCTAAGTCCTTCCTCTTTGTTGATATTCAGGAAGCTCGGAATACCGAGATACAGCAGGTAGCCGGTGTAAAACAGCGCCACCGTGCCGACCAGCGCACACAACCAGACCAGCGGGTAAAGCGCCACCAGACCGCTTAAAAACAGCGGAGTTGCAACGTAGCCCGCGAAGACCATGCAGTGCGCAAGTGACGGACGCTGCGGATAATTACGCGCCATCCACCAGATGACCCGCCCCATCACCGCAACCCCAGCCAGCATAACGCCGTAAAACAAGACAGCCAGCGCCAGTCCGGTAAACCAGGATAACTTCAGGATAGTGCCATCGCCAAAATTCCAGCCAATCTGTGTAGTGCCAATGAAGGCGCAAATCACCGGAATCGCCGCCATCAGCAAAACGTGGTGGGTGTAGTGATGAGAAATCGTTTCGTTTTCGCGATTAATCACCTGCATTTCACGATCGGGATGGGAAAACAGTCCCCAGACATGGCTCATACCGCCCCCTTGTTGTGAGTTCATGAACCTGACAGTTCAAGTATAAGTCAGCTTGTGATTATTTTTTGTTCGCTCATGTAATTTGCACCGTCTGATGTACGTCCTTTTTCAGCGTGAATGATTCACAGGGTGTATGCTTACAGGCAAGCAAAGGGAGACAGACTGTCCTATGGATCTCAATACACTCATCTCACAATATGGTTATGCCGCGCTGGTGATCGGTAGCCTGGCGGAAGGTGAAACCGTGACTTTGCTGGGAGGCGTTGCGGCACATCAGGGGCTATTAAAGTTCCCGCTGGTGGTACTTTCTGTGGCGCTTGGCGGCATGATTGGCGACCAGGTGCTTTATCTGTGCGGGCGGCGCTTTGGCGGCAAGCTGTTACGCCGTTTCTCGAAACATCAGGATAAAATTGAGCGGGCGCAGAAACTTATCCAACGCCATCCGTATCTGTTTGTCATTGGTACGCGTTTTATGTATGGCTTTCGGGTGATTGGCCCGACGCTGATTGGTGCCAGCCAGCTGCCGCCGAAAATCTTTCTGCCGCTGAATATTCTCGGCGCATTTGCCTGGGCGCTGATTTTTACCACTATCGGTTACGCTGGTGGGCAGGTGATTGCGCCGTGGTTGCACAATCTCGACCAGCATTTGAAGCACTGGGTCTGGTTGATTCTGGTCGTGGTTCTGGTGGTAGGCGTGCGCTGGTGGCTGAAACGGCGCGGGAAGAAAAAGCCGGATCATCAGGCGTAAAACTATTGCCCTGGATAAGGTGTTCGCGCCGCATCCGACATCCGGTGCACCATGCCTGATGCGACGCTGGCGTGTCTTTTCTGGCCTAACCCAATGAAATAACCACGCACCTCACTGCGCTATTCTGGGTTGAACTGCGGATTCGCCAACATAAAGCCGCCATCCACTATCAACGACTGCCCGGTGGTGTAATTTGCGCCCTCCGAACAAAGCCATACCACCAGGCTGGCAATCTCATGCGTTGTGCCAAAACGTCGCAAGGGAATCGAAGGCTCCGCGTCAGGCTTCACGTCGCCGCCATCCATGCCGTTCATTGGCGTGGCGATCGCCCCAGGTGCGACTGCGTTCACCAAAATTTTATGCCTGACCAACTCCAGCGCCATTGCTTTGGTTAACCCGCCGAGCGCATGTTTAGCGGCTGTGTAGGCGCTGGCATCCGGCAGCGGCGTATGTTCATGTACCGATGTAATGTTGATGATGCGACCGCCCTGCCCTTGCTTCACCATCTGGCGGGCAGCAATTTGCGAGCATAAAAATGCACCATCGACATCAACGGTAAAAATCTTGCGCCACTCATCGAAAGCCATATCAAGAAACGGCGCTTTGGTCATTGCGCCCGCATTATTCACCAGCACATCAATACGCCCCAGCCGTTGAATAAGTTTCTCCAGCGCCTGCGCACCTTCTGGTAGATTGCCGAGATCCAGTTGCACGATCTCCGCACGTACGCCGTGGCTAACCACCTTACGCGCGGTATCTTTTGCCCCTTCTTCATCTGAGTGCCAGGTAATGCCAATATCAAACCCCTGCTGCGCCAGTAATAACGCGCACTCTTTGCCGATCCCCGAATCGGAGGCGGTAATTATCGCGACCTGTGCCATCGAGTTCTCCACTTAACGCTGAATAAATGTTAAGTATAGAAGGCGCATATCATCAGCGTTTGTACCCCCCGCCCAGCGCACCGGTGAGTTGAATGGAGGCATCCAGCCACTGCCCTTGCAATAACAGGCCATTGGCCCGCTCACGCAGCGCCGGGATTCTGGCTTCGCTGACCCGGGAACCAGCAATGAGGCCCGCGTTAAAGCGGGCCTGCGCAAGACCTACTACACGCAAGGCATCGCGCTCAATTTGCGCCTGATGCTGGTTTTTCTCCGCCAGTGTCTGAACCTGACTGGCTGCCCGCGCCACGTCATTCACCGCTTCAACCACCGCTTTGTTGTAGCTGGCGATAGACAAGTTGCTTTCGGCTTTAGCGATATCGAGGTTGGCGTTAAGACGACCACTATCGAAAATGGGTAGCGTCAGGCCTGCCGTAACGCCCATTTGCTGCGCGGAATGACGGAACAGATCGCTTAAGTGCAACGCATCCTGTTGCAGAAAGGCCATCAGGTTGATGTCAGGATAAAATGCCGCTTTTGCCGCATCAATAGTGCTTAACGATGACTCAACGTACCAGTGCGCCGCCTGCAAATCTGCCCGCCGCGCCAGTAAGGAGTACCCCAGTTCATCAGAAAGCTGGCTTGCCACTTTCGGCAACGCGACCGGTTTAAGCTTCAGTGACTTTGTCTGGTGATTTGTGAGTGCATTTAACCGTGCCTCAATAATTTTCATTTTACCCGCGACATCGTTGAGCTGCTGCCGGGTTTTGCTGGCATTAATATCGGTTTCCACACCTTCAACTGAAGAAGTAATCCCGTTCTGATATAGCTGGCGATCGGTCGCGATAATGGTGTTCTGCTCTTTTTCGATTTGCTGCAAGACCGTGTTTAACGCCGCCTGGGTTTGCCACTCCCAGTACAGGCGGGCTACGCTGCCAGCCAGCAATTGGCGGGTTTGCTCGCGTTCCGCCGCCCGTGCTTTAACCGTACCCAGTCGAGCAGTAACCTCCGCCCGATTCTTTCCCCAGATATCGAGATGCCAGCCCGCCGTTAAGCCAAAAGTACCGTTGGTGTACCACGGACCGGTCGTACCTGCGGCCGGATCGTTCAAAGCAAACGGCCCCATTAACCCTTCTGCCGACATTTTTTGCCGCTCCATATCCGCAGAAAAGTCGAGCTGCGGACCATCCTGAGTGGCAACTGCCTTCGCCTGGGCTTCAGCCAGCTGAATGCGCTGTTCAGCCACCTGCATATACGGTGCGTTCTGTAGTGCATTGTTAATTAATGAAGTGAGTTGATCATCGTGATACTCCAGCCACCATTGGCTGTCTGGCCAACCATTTTTCAGTGCCGTGGGTAATGCGGTGTCAACTTGCACAGCGAGCGTGTGCTGGCTTAACGCCTGGCGGGTTTCATGCATAGGCGCACACCCGGCCAGCATCAGTAACAGCGGAAAACAGGCGATGGCGGGATAAAAGGAATCACGATTCATGGGGGAATAATCAGGTAAGAAAAGGTGCGCGGAGATTACCGTGTGTTGCGATATATTTTTTAGTTTCGCGTGGCAATACATCAGTGGCAATAAAACGACATATCCAGAAAAATATACACTAAGCGAATGATATCTCCCGATTTATCTTAATCGTTTATGAATAGCGGCAAAGGGCTTCGTTTTTTCCTATACTTATTCAGCACTCACAAATAAAGGAACGCCAATGAAAATTATACTCTGGGCTGTATTGATTATTTTCCTGATTGGGCTACTGGTGGTGACTGGCGTATTTAAGATGATATTTTAAAAATCAGATATGGCATATAAGTTGTCAGGTCAGGAACTAGATATTTTGTGTACTTGATTTGCAAACAGCTCCGGTGTTGGTGGCGTCAAAATCGCTGAAGCGTTCCCCGAAGGCCGGGGCAGCCCACATGGATGTGGGCTGAGGGCGCGTCTTACAAGGACGTTACCTCGCGCCCGACCCGGTAGCCGAAGGGGATAAGCTGAAGGTACCGCGCAGCGGCGATTTTGTTCGCCAGAGCCCGGGGGTGCAGGGGGAGGAGGCGATTGTCCTCCCCCTGCGCGCTCCTTGCGCCAGTGGCAATATGTGGCTTAGCTCATGAAAGGAGCGCAACAAGATGATGAAGCTGAATAAGCGATTCATTGTCTCAGATAAGCTGCGATTCCACTATTATCGCAGCTTATCGATATCAATGGCCTGAATAGCCCTTGCAATATCAGGGGAATTATTCAACACCCGAACATGCTGAAATAATTCCGTTGCTTCATCGTATTCTTTACGCAAATAACTCAACCACTGTTTAATCCGCGCAACGTGATATAACCCGGTATCGCCCTGCTTTTCCAGACGGGTATATTTTTGCAGCAAAGCAACCACCTCCGGCCACGGCATTCGCGGTTCGTTATATTTCACCACACGGCTCAGGTTGGGAATATTGAGCGCCCCGCGACCAATCATCACTGCGTCGCAGCCGCTGATCGCCATGCATTGTTGCGCACTCTGCCAGTCCCAGATTTCACCGTTGGCAATCACCGGAATATTAAGCCGCTGGCGAATCTCGCCAATCGCCTGCCAGTCAATATGTTCCGCGCGGTAACCCTGCTCTTTTGTCCGCCCATGTACTACCAGCTCCGTAGCACCAGCCTGTTGAACCGCATCGGCGATTTCAAATTTCTTCTCACCGCTGTCCCAGCCCAGACGCACTTTTACGCTGACAGGCAAATGCGCCGGTACAGCTTCGCGCATCGCTTTTGCACCCTGGTAGATGAGTTCAGGATCTTTCAGTAACGTTGCCCCACCACCGCTACCGTTAACCGTTTTCGACGGGCAGCCGCAGTTAAGATCCACGCCCCAGGAACCTAACTCCACCGCACGGGCGGCGTTCTCTGCCAGCCACTGCGGGAACTGCCCTAACAACTGCACGCGAACCAGCGTACCGGATGGTGTCCGGCTGGCATTTTGTAGCTCAGGGCAAATGCGATGAAAGACTTTTACTGGCAGCAGTTGATCCACCACGCGGACAAACTCGGTGATGCACAGATCGTAGTCGTTAACTTCGGTCAGTAATTCCCGCACCAGAGAGTCAAGTACACCCTCCATCGGAGCCAGTAACACACGCATATCATCACCCGCAAAAAAATGAGGCGCTATGTTAGCGCCTCCGGTCAACGGATTAAAGGTCTGCAAAGAGGGATTGCTGCAAACTGCAATCCCTCTCTATGCTTGATGTATGCCTGAGTTCGCTGCGCATTGCGTAATACCGGGGAGCGAAAAAATAAGCGCTGATTTCTTAATGTGATCGGTAGCACGTTTTACGAATTAATTGTATGATGAATCCATCTCATCTGGGGTGTTGATTATGAGTAAGACACTGAACATTATCTGGCAATATTTACGTGCTTTTGTCCTGATTTATGCCTGCCTGTATGCAGGCATTTTCATTGCTTCCCTGCTACCGGTAACCATTCCGGGCAGCATCATCGGGATGCTGATCCTGTTTGTCCTGCTGGCCTTGCAAATTCTTCCGGCGAAATGGGTCAATCCGGGGTGCTACGTACTGATTCGCTATATGGCGCTATTGTTTGTGCCGATTGGCGTAGGCGTCATGCAATATTTTGATTTGCTCCGCGCACAGTTTGGTCCGGTAGTGGTTTCCTGTGCAGTCAGTACGCTGGTGGTTTTTCTGGTGGTGAGCTGGAGTTCACAACTGGTGCACGGTGAACGTAAAGTCGTAGGTCAGAAAGGATCAGAAGAATGATGGCGAATATCTGGTGGTCATTACCGCTGACGTTGATTGTCTTTTTTGCCGCCCGCAAACTGGCGGCACGGTATAAGTTTCCCCTGCTTAACCCGTTGCTGGTAGCAATGGTGGTGATCATTCCTTTTTTAATGCTGACTGGCATCTCTTACGACAGCTACTTTAAAGGTAGCGAAGTGCTAAACGATCTGCTGCAACCGGCGGTCGTCGCACTGGCCTATCCTTTATATGAGCAGCTACACCAGATCCGCGCGCGCTGGAAATCGATCATCACCATCTGTTTTATCGGCAGCGTGGTTGCGATGGTGACGGGGACTTCTGTGGCATTGTTGATGGGCGCTTCACCGGAAATCGCCGCGTCAATCCTGCCGAAATCAGTCACCACGCCTATTGCAATGGCAGTTGGCGGCAGTATTGGCGGTATTCCGGCAATCAGCGCAGTTTGCGTGATTTTCGTCGGCATCCTCGGCGCTGTGTTTGGCCATGCATTGCTTAATGCGATGCGTATTCGTACCAAAGCTGCGCGCGGTCTGGCAATGGGCACAGCCTCGCACGCCCTCGGTACGGCGCGCTGCGCCGAGCTGGATTATCAGGAAGGTGCATTTAGTTCGCTGGCGCTGGTGTTATGCGGGATTATTACTTCGCTGATCGCACCGTTCCTTTTCCCGATTATTCTGGCAGTAATGGGCTAAAATTTGCGATGCGTCGCGCATTTTTGATGTAAGTTTCACGCGTTGCATAATTAATGAGATTCAGATCACATATAAAGCCATAACGGGTTCGTAAACTGTTATCCCATTACATGATTATGAGGCAACGCCATGCATCCACGTTTTCAAACCGCTTTTGCCCAACTTGCGGATAACTTGCAATCTGCACTGGAACCTATTCTGGCAGACAAGTACTTCCCCGCTTTGTTGACCGGGGAGCAAGTCTCATCGCTGAAGAGCGCAACGGGGCTGGACGAAGACGCGCTGGCATTCGCACTACTTCCGCTGGCGGCAGCCTGTGCGCGTACGCCATTGTCGAATTTTAATGTTGGCGCAATTGCGCGCGGTGTGAGCGGAACCTGGTATTTCGGTGCCAATATGGAATTTATTGGTGCGACAATGCAGCAAACCGTTCATGCCGAACAAAGCGCGATCAGCCACGCCTGGCTGAGTGGTGAAAAAGCGCTTGCAGCCATCACCGTTAACTACACGCCTTGTGGTCACTGCCGTCAGTTTATGAATGAACTGAACAGCGGTCTGGATCTGCGTATTCATCTTCCGGGACGCGAGGCACACGCGCTGCGTGACTATCTACCGGATGCCTTTGGGCCGAAAGATCTGGAGATTAAAACGCTGCTGATGGACGAGCAGGATCACGGCTATGCGCTGACTGGTGATGCGCTTTCTCAGGCGGCGATTGCGGCGGCAAACCGTTCGCACATGCCTTACAGTAAGTCGCCAAGCGGTGTCGCGCTGGAATGTAAAGACGGTCGTATTTTCAGCGGCAGCTACGCTGAAAACGCCGCATTCAACCCGACTCTGCCGCCGTTGCAGGGGGCGTTAATTCTGTTGAATCTCAAGGGTTATGATTACCCGGATATCCAGCGCGCGGTTCTGGCAGAAAAAGCCGATGCGCCGTTGATTCAGTGGGATGCCACCTCCGCAACGCTGAAAGCTCTCGGCTGTCACAATATCGACCGCGTGCTTCTCGCTTAAGCCTGGTGCCGGATGCGGCGTGAACGCCTTGTCCGGCTTGCCAGCCCTTTCCTGGTGTCGAAAATCCCGGCAAACAGTTTGCCGTTTCTTGCGCAAAACCAGCGGGTAAAGTAGCCTGATGGAAATTTTCCTTAGATCGAGTCTCCTGCATGTTAAAGCGCGTGTTCCTCAGCCTGTTAGTCCTGATCGGCTTGCTGCTGTTGACTGTGCTCGGCCTCGATCGCTGGATGAGCTGGAAAACCGCGCCTTATATCTACGACGAATTGCAGGATCTCCCCTACCGCCAGGTCGGTGTGGTGCTCGGCACAGCAAAATATTATCGGACTGGCGTAATTAATCAGTATTATCGCTACCGCATTCAAGGAGCGATTAATGCCTATAACAGCGGTAAGGTAAATTATCTATTACTGAGCGGCGATAACGCATTGCAAAGTTATAATGAGCCGATGACCATGCGCAAAGATTTAATCGCAGCTGGTGTCGACCCATCAGATATTGTTCTCGATTACGCAGGCTTTCGTACGCTGGATTCCATCGTGCGTACACGCAAAGTTTTCGATACTAATGATTTCATTATTATCACCCAACGTTTCCACTGTGAGCGGGCATTATTTATTGCGCTGCATATGGGGATTCAGGCTCAGTGTTATGCCGTACCGTCACCGAAAGATATGCTGTCAGTACGTATTCGCGAATTTGCCGCCCGTTTCGGTGCGCTGGCTGACCTTTATATTTTTAAACGTGAACCGCGTTTTTTAGGGCCGCTGGTCCCTATTCCGGCTATGCACCAGGTGCCGGAAGATGCGCAGGGGTATCCCGCCGTCACACCCGAACAGTTACTTGAATTACAAAAGAAACAAGGAAAGTAGTTATGGATGTACAGCAGTTTTTTGTCGTTGCCGTTTTTTTCCTTATTCCGATATTTTGTTTCCGCGAAGCATGGAAAGGCTGGCGCGCAGGCGCGATTGATAAACGGGTTAAAAATGCACCAGAACCGGTGTATGTCTGGCGAGCGAAAAATCCCGGACTCTTCTTCGCTTATATGGTGGCATATATCGGCTTCGGAATTTTATCTATCGGCATGATTGTTTATCTTATTTTCTATCGTTAATATTTTCCCTTTTCTGTTAATTATTGAGAATAATTATTACTTCACTCAATAAGCTGCGGATATAACATTCTGAACCGCAGCTATTTGTGAATCCTTTCACAGTTTAAATTTCCCCACGCGCATAGCCTTAATATCAGCACGCAATATTTATTTAGCGTTCGCCTTAATTACTCATAGCATTAAGGAAGATCACATGCCGCAACAAAATTATCTGGATGAACTCACTCCGGCTTTTACGCCTTTACTGGCGATTAAAGAAGCCTCTCGCTGTTTATTATGTCATGACGCTCCCTGTAGTCAGGCTTGCCCGGCACAGACCGATCCGGGGAAATTTATTCGCTCAATCTACTTTCGTAATTTTAAAGGCGCTGCCGAGACAATTCGCGAAAATAATGCCCTCGGTGCCGTTTGTGCCAGAGTGTGCCCGACGGAGAAATTATGCCAAAGCGGTTGTACACGTGCCGGTGTTGATGCTCCCATTGATATCGGTCGTTTACAGCGTTTTGTTACTGATTTTGAACAACAAACTGGGATGGAAATTTATCAGCCCGGTACTAAAACGCTCGGCAAAGTCGCCATTATTGGCGCAGGTCCTGCCGGATTGCAGGCCAGTGTGACGCTGACAAACCAGGGTTATGACGTCACGATCTATGAGAAAGAAGCACAACCCGGTGGCTGGTTGCGTAACGGCATTCCGCAATTCCGGTTACCGCAATCGGTGCTGGATGCAGAAATCGCCCGTATAGAAAAAATGGGCGTGACCATTAAGTGCAATAACGAAATCGGTAAAACACTTACCCTGGAGCAGCTGAAAGCGGAAAACCGCGCGGTACTGGTCACCGTAGGGTTATCGAGCGGTTCCGGGTTATCGCTGTTTGAGCATAGCGACGTTGAGATTGCCGTCGACTTCCTGCAACGTGCACGACAGGCGCAAGGCGATATCAGCATTCCACAAAGCGCATTAATTATCGGCGGCGGTGATGTCGCGATGGACGTAGCCAGCACGCTGAAAGTTCTCGGCTGTCAGGCGGTAACCTGCGTAGCGCGTGAAGAGTTAGATGAGTTTCCGGCAAGCGAAAAAGAGTTTACCAGCGCCAGAGAGCTGGGCGTTTCGATCATCGATGGATTTACACCAGTAGCCGTGGAAGGCAATAAAGTCACCTTTAAGCATGTTCGTTTACCGGGTGAACTAACGATGGCGGCAGATAAAATTATTCTCGCCGTCGGTCAGCATGCCAGACTGGATGCCTTTGCGGAGTTAGAGCCGCAGCGTAACACCATCGAAACGCAACATTACCAGACCCGCGACCCGCAAGTCTTTGCTGCTGGCGATATTGTTGAGGGTGACAAAACCGTGGTCTATGCAGTGAAAACCGGGAAAGAAGCCGCCGGGGCGATTCATCACTATTTAGAGGGAGCTTGCTCATGTTAACGAAAGATCTTTCGATTACTTTTTGCGGCGTGAAGTTTCCCAACCCGTTCTGCCTTTCTTCTTCGCCGGTAGGCAACTGCTATGAGATGTGTGCCAAAGCCTACGACACAGGTTGGGGCGGCGTGGTGTTTAAAACGATCGGTTTTTTTATCGCCAACGAAGTCTCGCCGCGTTTTGATCATCTGGTGAAAGAAGATACCGGTTTTATCGGCTTCAAAAATATGGAGCAGATTGCTGAACATCCGTTGGAAGAGAATCTGGCCGCCCTGCGTCGGCTGAAAGAAGATTATCCGGACAAAGTATTGATCGCTTCAATCATGGGCGAAAATGAGCAGCAATGGGAAGAGCTGGCGCGTCTGGTGCAAGAAGCTGGCGCGGATATGATCGAGTGTAACTTCTCCTGTCCGCAAATGACTTCTCATGCGATGGGTAGCGATGTCGGGCAAAGCCCGGAGCTGGTAGAAAAATATTGTCGGGCAGTAAAACGTGGTTCCACGCTGCCAATGCTGGCGAAGATGACGCCGAATATTGGTGATATGTGCGAAGTGGCGCTGGCGGCGAAGCGCGGCGGCGCAGATGGCATTGCGGCGATTAACACCGTTAAATCCATCACCAATATCGATCTTAATCAGAAAATTGGTATGCCGATCGTTAACGGTAAATCGAGTATTTCCGGATATTCCGGTAAAGCGGTAAAACCGATCGCCCTACGCTTTATTCAGCAAATGCGCACCCATCCAGAACTGCGCGATTTCCCGATCAGCGGTATCGGCGGCATTGAAACCTGGGAAGATGCGGCGGAGTTTTTATTGCTCGGTGCAGCGACGTTGCAGGTGACCACCGGCATTATGCAGTACGGGTATCGGATAGTGGAAGATATGGCAAGCGGGTTGTCGCATTATCTCGCCGATCAAGGGTTTGATTCGTTGCAGGAGATGGTAGGTCTGGCGAATCACAATATTGTCCCGGCGGAAGATTTAGACCGCAGTTATATTGTCTATCCCCATATCAATCTTGATAAATGTGTTGGCTGTGGACGCTGTTATATTTCCTGTTACGACGGCGGTCACCAGGCGATGGAATGGAGCGAGAAAACCCGCACACCGCATTGTAATACCGAGAAATGCGTGGGTTGTCTGCTTTGTGGTCATGTCTGCCCGGTAGGTTGTATTGATCTTGGGGAAGTGAAGTTTAAGAAAGGCGAGAAAGAACACCCGGTAACGTTGTAAAACCAGCGACGCATCCGGCATTTAGTTCCTGTCGCCGGATGCGGCGTGAACGCCTTACCCGGCATACAAAACAATATAAATCAGTATGTTGTGCTCATTGTAGGCCGGATAAAACGCGCCAGCGTTGCATCCGGCATTTGGTTCCTGTCGCCGGATGCGGCGTAAACGCCTTATCCGGCATACAAAACCATACAACTCATGATGTTATGTGCATTTCTGACCGGATGCGAACTACATTCACATCACTTCTTACGCGCGTATTTCAGTGAATCCAGCGCCACGGCGAAGATAATAATCGCCCCTTTGATGATGTACTGCCAGTACGGGTTTACGCCGATATACGTCAGGCCATAGTTAATGACGGTAAAAATAATTACCCCGGTCACCACACCAATTACCGTCCCCACACCGCCGCTGAACGATACGCCGCCTACCACGCACGCCGCGATAGCATCCAGCTCATACATAAAGCCGAGGTTGTTGGTGGCTGAGCCGATACGTCCGGCTTCTAACATCCCGCCGAAGGCATAGAACACACCAGACAACGCGTAAATCATCAGCAGGTTCAGGCCGACGTTGACACCAGATACTTTCGCCGCTTCCGGGTTACCGCCAATGGCAAAAATGTTCTTACCGAAGCGGGTTTTGTTCCATAACACCCAGACAAACACCACCGCAATCAACGCATAGAAGGTGATGTAAGAGAGACGGAAACTCCCCAGCGCAATAAAGCCTTGGGCAAAAGTGGAGAAACCACTGTCAAAACCGGAAATTGGCGACGCCCCGACAAAGTCGTAATAGAGCGAGTTAATGCCGTAGACGATAATCATCGTACCGAGCGTGGTAATGAACGGCGTCACGTTGAGATAAGCGATAATCAAGCCGTTGATCAAACCGATCACCGCACCAATGGCACAGACAATCAGAATAACCAGCGCAATCGGCATCGTCGCCATTTCCGGGAACACTTTGTTGGCGTTATCCATGGACTGCAATAACGTCGCTGCTACTACTGCCGCCAGCCCCACCTGGCGACCTGCGGAAAGGTCAGTCCCTTGGGTGACAATTAACCCTGCCACACCAAGCGCGATAATAATACGCACCGATGACTGGGTGAGAATATTACTTAAGTTCAACAGACTTAAAAATGTTGGGTCCTGGAAAATAATAATCGCCAGCAAAACTAAAAGAACGACGTAAATACCGCCCTCTTTCAGGTAAGTAAGAAAACTTTTCTTATTTAACGCACTCATGGGAAGCCCCTAATCTTAAAGGTGCAAAGACGCAAGACGCAGAATTTCGCTTTGCGTTGTTGTTTTTGTATCGACAATACCGGAAACGAGACCATTGCTCATGACCAGAATACGGTCTGTTATCCCTAACAACTCTGGCATTTCGGAGGAGATAATAATAATCCCCTTGCCTTTCTTCGCCAGTTCGGCAATTAACTGATAAATCTCAAACTTAGCCCCAACATCAATACCGCGCGTCGGTTCATCGAGCATTAATATTTCTGGTTGCGTTAACAGCCAGCGACCAATAATCACTTTTTGCTGATTACCACCGGAGAGCGAACCTATTTGCGTCCGATGACCTGGCGTTTTTACCCGCATCGA
This sequence comes from Escherichia sp. R1, assembly GCF_003000935.1. Taxonomy (NCBI): domain Bacteria; kingdom Pseudomonadati; phylum Pseudomonadota; class Gammaproteobacteria; order Enterobacterales; family Enterobacteriaceae; genus Escherichia; species Escherichia sp. R1. The sequence continues at coordinate 219,160 of NZ_PSRU01000002.1, read as the reverse complement.
ATCAATGACCCACTGGGTATCGCTTTTCATCCGCGAGTTATCCAGTAAACCAACTTTATTTTTATAGTTGCGGATATTGGAAATTAACGAGTTAAAGCCAATATCCAGATAGGCATAAATTCCCGTTGAGCGGCGCTCTTCAGTTACCAGTGCAAATCCGTGGTTTATGGCTTCGTTGGCATTATGGTTATTGATCTTTTTGCCGTGCAACGTAATGGTGCCAGCCGATTTCTCGCGAATACCAAATAACGTCTCAACAATATCGGTACGTTTCGCTCCCACCAGACCGGCTATACCGAGAATCTCCCCTTTATGCAGATCAAACGAGACATCGCGAATCGACGGCTGGCGCAGCGACGTCAGGTTACGCACTTCCAGAATCACTTCGCCCGGCTTGTTTTCTTTGTCAGGGAAACGCTGGTTAAGAGAACGCCCAACCATCATGGCGATGATCTTGTCCATCGTCAGCCCTGCCAGCGGTTCGGTAGCGATCCACTGACCGTCGCGCAATACGGTAACTTCATCACATAACTGGAAGATTTCTTCCATTTTATGCGAGATATAAACAATACCGCAGCCGCGCTCTTTTAATTTACGAATAATAGTGAACAGATGATTGACCTCTTTTTCGGTTAACGAAGAAGTCGGTTCATCCATAATCACAATTTTCGCGTTATAGGAAAACGCTTTGGCAATTTCGATCATCTGCATTTGCGAAACGGATAATGTGCCGACGCGTGCACGCGGATCGATATCAATATCCAGTTCATCAAAAATCGCTTTGGTTTCGCGGTACATTTTGTCCTGATCGACAAACATGCCTTTGGTGGGATATCGCCCCAGCCACATGTTGTCCATCACCGAACGTTGTAATACCAGGTTTAACTCCTGGTGTACCATCGAAATACCATTTTCCAGTGCTTCTTTGGCGGAATGGAAATCGATCTCTTTACCCTGGAATAAAATGGTGCCGGAGTCTTTTTGATAAATACCAAACAGGCATTTTAATAATGTCGATTTTCCTGCACCGTTTTCCCCCATTAATGCATGGATAGAATGTGGTCGGACTTTTAAATTAACGTTATCAAGTGCCTTAACACCAGGAAAAGACTTGTTGATACCGCTCATTTCCAACAAGTATTCCCCGGAAGACGGAGTCGTTGAGCTGACCATATAATTTTACCTTGTTGGCCATACAATAAGGGCGCAGTAAACGACTGCGCCCAATCAGTCTTATTTCTTGCTGAATTCAGCCAGGTTGTCTTTATCTACGCCAACATAAGGTACGCGGACCACTTTGTTGTCGATTTTCCAGTTGGTGCCATCAGCCGCACCTTTGCCATCGGCCAGGTTTTTCGCCAGATCAAAGGTCGCTTTCGCCTGGTTGTTAGCATCGTTCAGTACGGTGCCCGCCAGTGCACCGGATTTCACCAGCGCCAGCGCTTCTGGCAGCGCATCGACGCCAAACACCGGAATGCTGGACTTGTTGTGTGCTTTCAGTGCTTCTACCGCGCCCATTGCCATCGCGTCGTTGTTGGCGATAACCACCTCGATTTTGTTGGCGTTCGGGCCAGACAGCCAGGCGTCCATCTTATCTTTCGCCTGAGCGGTATCCCACATAGCGGTATCTAACTGTAACTGTTCAGTTTTAATGCCTTTGTCGTTCAATTCTTTAATCACGTAAGTGGTACGTGCTTCTGCATCCGGATGCCCCGGCTCACCTTTCAGCAGTACGAATTGAATCTGACCGTCTTTGTTCAGATCCCAACCCTGATTCGCCGCCCAGTGTTTAGCAATCAAATCGCCCTGAATAATGCCGGACTCTTTGGAGTCAGTGCCAACGTAGTAGGCTTTGTCGTAGCTATCCAGCGCCTTACGAGACGGTTCTTTGTTGAAGAAAACCACCGGCACGTTTTGCCCACGCGCTTTCTCAATCACCGTACCCGCAGCTGCCGGGTCAACCAGGTTGATTGCCAGTGCCTTCACCCCTTTCGCCAGCAATACGTCGATCTGATCGTTCTGCTTGGACTGGTCATTCTGAGAATCATTCATCAGCAGCTGAACATCTGGCGCGGCTTTCGCATCTTGCTCAATAGCCTTGCGCACTACAGACATAAAGTTATCGTCGTACTTATAGATTGTTACACCAATGCGAGTATCAGCAGCGTGTGCAGCGGCACCGAATAACATGCTGGCCATCACAGCAGACAGGGTTAACACCTTCTTATTCATGGTATCTCCGGTTTTTCTTATGCAGGGTAGTGCTTGAGATAAATGCTCGGCGGGGCAGTAGAGTTAATGAAGTGTTACTGAACGCCGAAGCTCACTTTTTAAAATTCGTTCTTCCATGCCCGGTAACGCTCCAGAAAACGGCTTTAATTGTTGTTATGACGCTATTACCTCGGTGAAAGTGATTATTCACTGTTACATACTGGTTACAACGTTAAAACGGTGCAATCATAGCCATCACATTGTTAAGATACTGTGAAATCACTCACAGATTGAAAGCGGTTACATCGCCTGATTTGTTGAGTTAGTGATCGCCGCCGCATTCTGGCGTGTTGCGACAGAATGGCGACGCACTAACGTCGGCATAAAACAGTGGCTGGCACGAGGATCAATATTGTCTGCTGCCCCCTGCAAGGCCAGTTCGGTAGCTAATTTAGCCATTGAAGCAATGGGATAACGCACCGTCGTTAATTGCGGGTCGGTGTAACGGGCGATGGGAATATCATCGAAACCAATGATTGAGAGATGTAACGGAATCGCAATGCCATTATCTTTTAATGCTGTCAGTGCGCCAGCGGCCATATTGTCGTTATAAGCAAATACAGCGGTTAGTTGTAGGTTGCGCCCCAGCAGTTCAACCATCGCCGCCTCACCGCCCGGCATGTCCGGCGTGCCAGTGCCAATCCAGCTTTCCGGCGGAATAATATCCTGCTCTTTCAACGCACTCATCCAGCCTGCTTTACGCATGGCGTCATCTTCAATGCCGTGGCTGGAAGAAAGATAACCAATACGTTGATGACCGTTATTCAGCAACATGCGCGTCGCCATTCGGGCACCGCTGAGATTATCCAGGCAAACGCAACGATGGGCGTACCCCGGCACAACGCGGTTGATTAACACCATACCGGGAATGTTATCCATAAATTGTGCCAGTTCATCGTCACTCAATGCTTTTGAGTGAACAATCAACGCATTACAACGCTGGCGAATTAACACCTCAATGGCGTGACGCTCTTTTTCCGCTTCATGATAGCTATTGCCGATTAGCACGTATTTCTGATGCTGCTGGGCGACCAGATCCACCGCTTTTACCAGCGCGCCGAAAAACGCATCAGAAACGTCCATCACCACCACGCCAATGGTATCGCTAACCTGAGTTGCCAGCGCCTGGGCATTGGCGTTTGGCCGATAATCCAGCTCACTCACGGCTTTCATTACTGCTTCACGCGTATCGGCACTGACCAGCGTGCTGTTATTGAGCACCCGGGAAACCGTTGCCACAGAGACGCCAGCCTGACGCGCTACATCACGAATGGTGATCATATTCACTACCTGTTATGAGATTGCAGTAAATGACTGCTCGCTGGCGGCTATTTTGTCAGCACTGAATACAGGACTTCGTGAATCGAGTCACAGCAATGGAAACGGTTACAGCCGTTTTGTTAACGAATGTGATCCAGATCGTTATCTTGATGTTTTAGATATTGTCGGTCCGGCAGCACGCAAAGTTAACTGACGCCAGAGCCATTCCACCGGCCCCTGGCGGAAGTAACGCAGCCAGATAACAGAGAAGAAGATATTCGCCAACCATACCGGAATAACAAACGCCAGCAGCTCCAGACGGTCAAACTGCATAAACAAACCGAGGTGGTAAAAAAGCGTAGTACAAATCAGCGTTTGCAATAGATAGTTGGTCAGTGCCATCCGTCCGACACAGGCGATTGCCAGCACCAGCTTAAAGCGGCTTAATTGCGGCCAGAAGCCATAAAACAGCGACGCATAGCCAATCGCCTGAAACGGCGCACTCAGTTCCCGCGGCATCTGAAGTAAGAAGGCGCACCAACGATACGCCCAGTCCAGTCGCCATTGCAGGGCGATGGCAGGAAGGTTAATGATCACTCCAATCGCCACCAGCACAAAACCAGTACGACGATAGTGACGAAAGCTGAACTGCCCTTTCAGCCAGCCACTGCGCATCAATGCGGCACCAATGAGCATCATCCCTGCCAGTTGCCAGCCATACTGTGCGCCCAGTGCCAGTAAACTGTTGCCAACACCATCGGCACGATTACTGATCGCGTCAACACCACTGTGAAGTTTCCAGTGCTTTTCATACAAAATAGCCGATGCATCAGGTGTCCAGGCGCGGCTGGTCTGGCTATCGGAAATCAACCCCAATAACAGCAAAACGCCAAGCCCCACCAGATAAAGCATGACGCCGGTATTAAACAGGCTTTTTACCGATGGCGCATCGCGCACCAGCCGCCAGCAGATTAAGCCCACCAGCCCGTAAGCCAGCAGAATATCGCCGTCCCAGAACAATAAACCGTGAATAAAGCCCAGCAAGACTAACAGCGTTAACCGCGACTGGATCCATCGTCTGCCACGGGGCAGCAACATTTGCAGGCCCGCACCAAACAACAGCGCAAAAAGCGTGAGGAATTTCACCTGGCCGATGAGATCGAGAAATGCCCAGGTCCATGCATCCTGTGGCGTAATAGCGCCGTACCAGGCGGGATTGAGATAAGCCGCCTTTGGTAACCCAAAGGCGCTGATGTTTAATAGCAGGATCCCCAGAATGGCGACGCCGCGAACAAAATCGAGCGTGACGTTGCGCTCCACGGTTCCTGCCTTTTTATCAGTTGTGATGACGCACAGCGCGCAGAAACTCGTGGCGCGTATTCTGACTGGATTTGAACAATCCACCAAGAGAGGTCGTTGTCGTGGCACTGGTTGCATCGCGGATGCCACGCGCCTTCACGCAGTAATGCACCGCGTCGATAGAGACAGCCACGTTATTGGTGCCCAGCAGCGTTTGTAGCGCAATGAGAATTTGCTGCGTCAGACGTTCTTGTACCTGCGGACGCTGGGCAAAGAACTGCACAATACGGTTAATTTTTGACAGACCGATGACCGAATCTTTCGGGATATAGGCCACCGTCGCTTTGCCATCGATGGTAACAAAATGGTGTTCACAGGTGCTGGTCAGAGTGATATCGCGCACGGTGACCATTTCATCGACCTTCATTTTGTTTTCAATGAGGGTGATTTTCGGGAAATTGGCGTAATCCAGACCGGAGAAAATTTCATCGACATACATTTTAGCGATGCGATGCGGCGTTTCCATCAAACTGTCATCAGCCAGGTCGAGATTCAGCAGCTGCATGATTTCGGTCATATGACCAGCAATAAGGCTTTTGCGCGTTTCGTTATCCATTTCATGCACGGGCGGGCGCAGCGGTGTTTCCAGTCCTCGCGCAACTAACGCTTCATGAACCAGGGCCGCTTCTTTACTGAGTGATGGCATTTATGATTTCTCCTGCAGGTGTGACGCCTCCGCCCTGCGTGGGGGCAAAGTTATTAAGCTGATTTACAGCCTGATTATTGTGCGTGAGGCAGCGCACATAATCCAGTATTCACAGCGATAATTATTGTAATTGCCGCTGCCTTTCATCAGCAGATGTTAAAACATCGTTATGCAAATACGGAAGTGAAAGTTACTCACAGCACATTGAATAAACGGTATGATGAAGAAATTGCAAACAACACAACAAGGAGCCACGCATGGAAATGCTCGAAGAGCACCGCTGTTTTGAAGGCTGGCAGCAACGCTGGCGACACGACTCCAGTACCTTAAACTGCCCGATGACGTTCAGTATCTTTCTCCCACCACCTCGTGATCACACCCCGCCACCAGTGCTGTACTGGCTTTCCGGATTAACCTGCAATGACGAGAACTTCACCACCAAGGCGGGTGCCCAGCGCGTGGCGGCGGAACTGGGGATTGTACTGGTGATGCCAGACACCAGCCCGCGCGGCGAACAGGTTGCCAACGACGATGGCTACGATTTAGGCCAGGGCGCGGGGTTTTATCTTAACGCCACGCAACCACCGTGGGCGACGCATTACCGGATGTATGATTATCTGCGCGATGAATTACCGGCGCTGGTTCAGTCGCAATTTAATGTCAGCGACCGCTGCGCTATTAGCGGTCATTCCATGGGTGGTCACGGTGCGCTGATTATGGCGCTGAAAAATCCGGGTAAATACACCAGCGTTTCCGCCTTTGCGCCAATTGTGAATCCGTGCAGCGTCCCGTGGGGAATCAAAGCGTTTAGCACTTATTTAGGTGAGGACAAAAATGCATGGCTGGAATGGGACAGTTGCGCGTTGATGTATGCCAGTAACGCGCAGGATGCAATCCCGACGCTTATTGATCAGGGTGATAATGATCAGTTTCTTGCTGACCAACTGCAACCTGCAGTACTGGCAGAAGCCGCGCGCCAGAAAGCGTGGCCGATGACGCTGCGTATTCAGCCGGGATATGATCACAGTTACTACTTCATCGCCTCTTTTATAGAGGATCACCTGCGCTTCCATGCGCAGTATTTACTGAAGTGAAAGTCCGCCCGGTTCGCCGGGCATCTTCTCATCAGAAGCGATAATCCACTGCCATAAAGTAACGACGTCCGTCTTCGTTATAGCTGTAGTCGTCACGACTGAGATCCTTGTCGCCAAGGTTCAGCACGCCTGCGCGCAGTTTGACGTCTTTAGTCACCTGCCAGGCCGCGCCGGTATTCCAGATGGTATAACCGCCCGGTGTTTTAGCCGTCGCGCTGTCGGCGCGTTTCTGCCCGGTATAGTGACCAGAAACATAGAATGACCAGTCTTCCAGCGCCAGCGGTTTCCAGTCCAGCGTACCGTTAGCAGTATGGAACGGCAGATCGGATAGCGGTTTGTTTTCGCCGTTGCTGACATCACGACCATCGTTGTAGGTGTAGTTGATCGACAGTTTCCATTCATCGTTGAACGGAATTTTCAGTTCGGTTTCCACGCCCTGAATACGAGCTTTGTTAACGTTGTAGTAGCTAAATACCGGTATGCGCCGTCCGTTAGCGCCCGTCTCAAAACCGACAAAGTTTTGGTAGCCCGGTGCAGCATTGACGTCAGACGTACGGCTAATGCTGATACGATCTTTCACATCGTTACGGAAAACGGTAACGCTGGATTCAACCCCTTCCAGCCAGCCTTCTTCACCCATGTAGTAAAGCCCCAGCTCCCAACTTTCGCTGGTTTCTGGTTTCAGATCCGGGCTACCCACAATCTTACATGCGCCACGGCAGGAATTGCTCGTCCAGTCAGGGCTAAGTTGCAACAGAGAAGGGGCTTTAAATGCCGTCGCCCAGCCCCCTTTCACCGTTACGGTGTCGGTGGCGTTATAAACCAGGTAGGCACGCGGACTCCAGTGTTCACCGTAGGTTTCGTGATCGTCCATACGCACGCCGGTCGTCAGCGCCAGCGGCTCGAAGATCCGCCATTCATCTTCCACAAACAGCGCGTACTGGCTGGCAGACGTTTTGGAGCTGGTTCCCCCGGTCAGGTTCACCGCATCGCTAAGTTTGTCGTGACGCCATTCACCGCCAACCGTGAGAAACTGATTAATCGCCGTCAGCGGCAACGTGTATTTGCCGTCGACCGTATTGCTTTCGGAAGTTATCGGGCTGCTGTTGCCAGGGTTTTTGTTCTCGACTTTCTCACCGTAGTATTTCAGTTCGCTGGTGCCGTAATCCCAACGCCCATTATGGCTGACGGAGTAGTTCTGGCGTTCCAGGCGGTTTTTGTCCAGCGAGTCGGAATCACGATCCTGACGGTCGAAACCGTATCCGGCAGTAAAATCGTGATTTTGATTCGGTGTCCAGGCAAATTCGACATTGCCGTCGCGGCTGGAGAATCCTTCAATACGCGGCGTTTCTCCGGTATCGGTGGTCGTTGAGTTTTGCGGGTCATCCTTTTCACGTTTTGCCAGGCTGCCGTAAGCTTTCATTCCCAGCACGCCGTCAATTAATGGTCCGCTGGTAAAGAATTGACCGTTATAGGTATCACCGCGATCGCGATGTTCCTGAACGGTAGTATCGACGGTAACGGTGCCCGACCATTTCTGACCGATTTTTTTGGTGATGATATTCACTACACCGCCGAGCGCATCGGAACCGTACAGCGACGACATCGGGCCACGGACCACTTCAATACGCTCGATGGAATCGACCGGGATCCAGTTCAGATCGAAATCATTGTGGCGGAAGACGGCATTGCGGGAGTTAACGCGTTTACCGTCGACAAGAATCAGGGTGTAGCTGCTGTCCAGACCACGAATACTTACGCCCTTACGGTTATCCCCTTCGTTCGTCAGTTGTACGCCAGGCACTTCTTTGAGGACATCCTTCAGATTCTGTACCGGTTTTCGCTGCAGGTCTTCCTGGGTAATGACGCTGATACTGGCGGGAGCATCTTTAAGGTTTTGTTCAACGGAAGATGCAGTGACAACCATCGTTTCGCCATCATCATCGACCGCTAACACAGGCCATGCACAAGAAATAGCGGACAAACACAGCCCGACCCGTACGAAAGGGTTCAACCTAAACATTCCATATCTCCATGAGGTAACTACGAAAATAAAATGGGTATCGCTCACATCTTCTTTACGTCCCCTTGCGTACGGCAGCATCGCGGTGGACTTATTTGTATGCAGGTGATCATCCCAGAAAGCCGGAACAGCCTCTGATTTGTCAGCCTTTTTTGATTGCGGCGTAACGATAATGCAAACGATAACAATTATCAATCCAAATGTTAAATTTTATATCCGCATGATTTGTCAGGGAAATGGAATTGAAAAAGCCCTCTCGGTTGAGAGGGCTTAGCAAGGAAGCGAGGAAACTTATTTCTTATCGTTCTGCGGGAACTTCATTTCGCTGTAGCGTACGAAGTGAGTTCCTTTAATCAGCTTGTAGCCGAACCAAATAATCAGGAACAGCGGGATACCAATATACGTTGCCGCTACGCCGCCCCAGTCAATGGTATCTTTCAGGAACGCTTCGTAGTTCTGGCCCAAAGTGATAATCAGACACAGAATGAATGCGAAGATCGGCCCCAGTGGGAAGAAACCTGAACGGTACGGCAGATCGTTAATGTCGTGTCCCTGCAATACGTAACCGCGACGGAAGCGATAGTGGCTAATGGCAATCCCCAGCCAGGCGATAAAACCCGTCATCCCGGAGGTGTTCAGCAGCCACAGGTATACCGTCTGGTTGCCAAACATGGAGGTCAGGAAGCACAAACCGGCAATCACCGTCGTCGCATACAGCGCATTACGCGGCACGCCACCACGCGACAGTTTAGCGAAAATGCGCGGCGCTTTACCGTCACACGCCAGGGTATACAGCATACGAGTAGACGCATACATACCGGAGTTACCTGCTGACAGCACCGCCGTCAGAATAACTGCGTTCATCACCGCCGCCGCAGAGAGCAGACCCGCGTGCTGGAACACCAGGGTGAACGGACTGACGCTGATGTCTTTAACATCGTTACGCAGCAGGCTCGGATCGGTATACGGAATAATCAGGCTGATAATCAGGATCGCGAACACATAGAACAACAGGATTCGCCAGAATACCTGACGTACCGCGCGTGGAATGTTTTTCGCCGGATCTTCGGACTCGCCTGCAGCAATACCGATCAGCTCGGTTCCCTGGAAAGAGAAGCCGACAATCATAGCTACGCCGATCATCGCCGCAAAACCACCAGCAAACGGCGCTTCGCCGATTGTCCAGTTGCTCCAGCCTGCAGGCTGCGCGCCTTTGAAGATACCGATAATCATCAGCACGCCAACGATGATAAAGACAATAACTGTCGTGACTTTGATCAGTGAGAACCAGTATTCCGCTTCACCAAAGCCGCGAACAGAGATGTAGTTCAACAGGAAGATAACGCCGAGGAACAACGCACTCCAGATCCAGCCCGGTGTATCCGGGAACCACCAGCTCATGACCAGCTGTGCTGCAACCAGGTCAACGGCAATAGTTACCGCCCAGTTGTACCAGTAGTTCCAGCCCAGCGCGAAGCCAAAGCCTTCTTCAACATAGTTCTGACCGTAAGTGGCAAACGAACCGGAAACCGGCATATATGCAGCCAGTTCACCGAGACTGGTCATCAGGAAGTAAACCATCAGGCCAATCAGCATATACGAGAGCAATGCCCCGCCCGGACCTGCCTGAGAAATCGTTGCGCCAGAGGCAACAAAAAGACCTGTACCGATGGAACCGCCAATGGCAATCATCGTCAGGTGACGCGCCTTCAATTCACGGCGTAAGCCCGGCGCTTCTGTAGTTTTAGTTTCGGAACCCATACAAAAATGCTATCCATCTTAAAAATGAGGCGCGATTGTAGCAGACGATTGGCAATCCTTCCGGCAGAAATACACGGTTATAAGACACCTTCATGATCGCCCAGGGATTATAAGTAAAGCAGCCAATCTCTTTTCTGGCGAATGCATGCTGAGGGCGCTGCGTCACGAAATCGACACAGCACCAGCATGTTCTTGTACAGCACCTTAACGCGGTACATTCGCGGGATCGCAATAGTCCAGAAAGCGCCGTAGCGCGTTGGAAAGGTGTTTTTGCCGATGATGTATACGCCACAACGTACGCATCAGGCGCGGCAGAGGGACCGCAACTTCACTTAATGTGCCTGCCTGCAATTGATCTTCAATCACCCGTCGCGACAGGCAACTAATTCCCAACCCATGACGCACCGCATGTTTGATTGCCTCGGAGTTACCTAATTCCATCGCCATCTCAAACTTCGGTAAATGTGACAGCAACAGATAATCGACAATCTCCCGCGTGCCGGAACCGCGTTCACGCAGGATCCACGGCGCAGCGGCCAGCTGTTCTAAGGTGACCGGACCACGAGCCAACGGCGAAGTCGGCGCGGCGAAAACCACCAGCTCGTCTTCCAGCCACGGTTCAGAAATGATTTCAGTGCTGTGGCACGGTCCTTCAATAAAGCCAATATCAACGCGGAAATCCAGCACCGCTTGCATCACGTCCTGGCTATTCCCAACGCTAAGTTCAATCGGCAACTGCGGATAATCATGGCGATAACGGGCGATAACTGCAGGCAGAATGTAGTTACCGATGGTACTACTGGCATAGATACGAATCGCGCCGTTGTCTTCGCGAAACAGTTGTTCGATTTCAACCGCCTGTTCAAGCAGTGCCAACGCACGCGGATAGAGCAGCCGCCCGTGTTCATTAACAACCAGTCTTTTCCCCACGCGATCAAACAGTTGAACGCCAAGCTGCCCTTCCAGGTCGGTCAAGGCTGCGCTCACTGCTGATTGCGACAACGCCAGCATCACCGACGCCTGGGTGGTTGATCCACTTTTCAATACTTCTGCAAAAACTTCCAACTGCCGGAGGGTGATGTGCATAGTCGCTTACCACTTATAAAGATTAATTATAAATATATAATCAATTTTATTTTTAAACCAGTTAGTCGTAACCTTATGCCCGGTTAAAGGAGAGGGTTATGACGAATATCACCTTACAGAAACAACATCGTACACTGTGGCATTTTATTCCGGGGTTAGCCCTGAGTGCAGTTATCACCGGGGTCGCCCTGTGGGGTGGTTCCATTCCCGCTGTTGCGGGTGCCGGGTTTAGTGCCCTCACCCTCGCAATCTTGTTGGGGATGGTTTTAGGCAACACCATTTACCCGCACATCTGGAAAAGCTGTGACGGTGGTGTGCTGTTTGCCAAGCAATATTTATTACGTCTGGGTATCATTCTTTATGGCTTCCGTCTGACGTTCTCGCAAATTGCCGATGTCGGTATCAGTGGGATCATCATTGACGTGTTGACGCTGTCCAGTACCTTCCTGCTGGCTTGCTTCCTGGGGCAGAAAGTGTTTGGTCTGGATAAGCACACCAGCTGGTTGATCGGTGCCGGTAGCAGTATCTGTGGTGCTGCCGCGGTACTGGCGACTGAGCCGGTAGTAAAAGCAGAAGCCAGTAAAGTAACCGTGGCTGTTGCAACCGTTGTTATCTTCGGGACCGTCGCGATTTTCCTCTACCCGGCGATATATCCGCTGATGTCTCAATGGTTTAGTCCGGAAACTTTCGGTATCTACATTGGTTCTACTGTGCACGAAGTGGCGCAGGTGGTGGCGGCAGGTCATGCCATCAGCCCGGATGCAGAAAACGCAGCAGTTATTTCCAAAATGCTGCGCGTGATGATGCTGGCTCCGTTCCTCATCCTGCTGGCGGCGCGTGTTAAACAGCTGTCTGGGGCGAACAGCGGCGAGAAAAGCAAAATCACTATTCCGTGGTTTGCCATCTTGTTCATCGTCGTTGCCATCTTTAACTCGTTCCACCTGTTACCGCAGAGCGTGGTGAACATGCTGGTAACGCTGGATACCTTCCTGCTGGCAATGGCGATGGCGGCGCTGGGTCTGACCACTCACGTCAGCGCGCTGAAAAAAGCCGGGGCGAAACCTCTGCTGATGGCACTGGTACTGTTTGCCTGGCTGATTGTTGGTGGTGGTGCGATTAACTATGTGATTCAAAGCGTCATCGCATAAACCACTACATCTTGCTCCTGTTAACCCGCTATCATTACCGTTTTCCTCCAGCGGGTTTAACAGGAGTCCTCGCATGAAATACATTGGAGCGCACGTTAGTGCTGCTGGCGGTCTGGCAAATGCCGCAATTCGCGCCGCCGAAATCGACGCAACCGCGTTTGCCTTGTTCACCAAAAACCAACGTCAGTGGCGTGCCGCACCGCTCACGACGCAAACCATCGATGAATTCAAAGCCGCCTGTGAAAAATATCACTACACATCGGCGCAAATTCTTCCCCACGACAGTTATCTGATTAACCTCGGACATCCGGTTGCTGAAGCTCTGGAAAAATCGCGCGATGCCTTTATAGATGAAATGCAGCGTTGCGAACAACTGGGACTTTCTTTGCTCAACTTCCACCCTGGCAGCCATCTGATGCAGATTTCAGAAGAGGATTGCCTTGCGCGTATTGCCGAATCCATCAACATTGCGCTGGATAAAACTCAAGGTGTCACCGCGGTGATTGAAAACACCGCCGGTCAGGGCAGTAACTTAGGGTTTAAATTCGAACATCTCGCAGCGATTATCGACGGCGTGGAAGATAAATCCCGCGTCGGCGTCTGCATTGATACCTGCCATGCTTTCGCTGCCGGGTATGATTTGCGTACTCCTGCCGAATGCGAGAAAACGTTCGCTGATTTTGCCGGTATTGTTGGCTTTAAGTATCTGCGCGGGATGCACCTCAACGATGCGAAAAGCACCTTTGGCAGCCGCGTTGACCGTCATCATAGCCTCGGCGAAGGCAATATCGGTCATGATGCGTTCCGCTGGATCATGCAAGACGACCGTTTCGACGGCATTCCGCTGATCCTTGAAACCATCAACCCGGATATCTGGGCAGAAGAGATCGCCTGGCTGAAAGCGCAACAAACTGAAAAAGCGGTGGCCTGATCGATGAACGACAGGGAAAAGCAGATTCTTAAAATTTTACGGCGTAACCCGCTGATTCAACAGAATGAAATCGCCGATATTCTGCAAATCAGCCGCTCACGTGTTGCCGCTCATATTATGGATTTGATGCGCAAGGGTTTGATTAAAGGCAAAGGATATATCCTTACCGAGCAGGATTACTGTGTGGTTGTGGGTGCAATCAATATGGATATTCGCGGAATGGCGGATATCCGTTACCCGCAAGCAGCCTCTCATCCAGGTTCTGTTCACTGTTCCGCAGGCGGCGTCGGACGTAATATCGCGCATAACCTGGCTCTGCTTGGTCGGGATGTGCATTTAATTTCAGCTATTGGCAACGATTTTTACGGCGAGACATTACTGGAAGAAACGCGCCGCGCGGGCGTGAACGTTTCAAACTGCATTCGTCTGCATGGACACAGCACTGCAACTTATCTCGCTATCGCTAATAAGCAGGAAGAAACTATCCTGGCAATCAATGACACACATATTCTGCAACAGCTAACGCCTCAACTGCTCAATACTTCACGGGACTTGATTCGCCATGCTGGTGTGGTGCTGGCTGATTGTAATCTCACACCTGAAGCCCTGGAGTGGGTCTTTACCATTGCTGATGAAATTCCGATGTTTGTCGATACCGTTTCCGAATTTAAAGCGAACAAAGTAAAAAACTGGTACAGCCGGATCCACACTCTGAAACCGACACAAAATGAACTGGAAATTTTGTGGGGGCAACCGATTAAAGACGACAACGATCGCATCAGAGCTGTAAATTCGCTGCATCAACAAGGTGTTAAACGCATTTTTGTTTATCTGAAAGATGAATCCGTATTTTGCAGCGATAAGGATGGAGAACAATTTTTGCTGACCGCGCCAACGCATACGACAGTAGACAGTTTTGGTGCTGACGATGGTTTTATGGCGGGCCTGGTATATAGCTTTCTTGAAGGATACAGTTTCCGCGACAGCGCCCATTTTGCGATAGCCTGCGCGGCAATTTCGCGCGCCAGCGGCAGCTTAAACAACCCTACCCTGTCTGCCGATAACGCGCTTTCATTAGTGCCAATGGTGTAACAATGTTGCCGGATTCGACGCTTGACCGCATCTTATCCGGCTCATAAATTGCGCACTACGCTAAACCAATAAAGAATCCTGCAATAGTAGCGCTCATCAGGTTACTGACAGCAAAAACGCAATAGCCAGTAATACCACCATTCCCAGAACACTTCTCATGACATCCATAGTTATTATCTCTTCATGTCATTTTGGGCGACGGCTCTCTGCCCATCATAAATAGCCGGGCCTGCATCTTGCGATACTGACCCGGCTTGTTATCAACACTTAATGGGTTTTTATGTAGCCGCGTACGCACTCTTCGACTAATCCCCAGAACCAGTCGGTATCAATAGTGATGCCGACTTTGGTATTGGCGGGCTTGCCAAGAACACCCAGCTCGTCGCAGACGGTACGCCCATAGCAAGGGCCACTGTTAACGTCCACTTCGACGTACATTTCCTGGGTTTTAATGCCATCAGGGTTAATCAAATAACCGATGCAGGTGGCGTCGTGCACCGGGCCGCCAGCCAGGCCGTAGTTTTCGAACTGCGTTTTGAGAGTGAAGTTCATGATGTCGCTGAACAGCTCTCCGGCAGGGCCGCCAGCCCTTTCCATCCGAGCAATCACATCCGGGGTGCAAACGGTCTGGTTGGTAAGATCGAGGCCCATCATCACTAATGGAACGCCGGAGGTGAACACCACACGTGCGGCCTCCGGGTCAGCAAAGATGTTGAACTCAGCAGATGGGGTGAAGTTGCCAGTACCATAAGCACCGCCCATCAGAACAATTTCACGGATTTTCGGCAGGATCGCGGGTTGCATACGCATTGCCACCGCGATGTTTGACAACGGACCAACCGGCACCAGAGTGATATCGCCATCGCTTGCCATAAGGGTATCGATGATATATTTCACCGCATGAGTGTTTTCTGCCTGGCGGGTCAGCGGCTCGAATACCGGGCCATCCAGTCCGGTTTCACCGTGAATATTATCGGCAACAATTTGTTGACGCATAATGGGCTGCGGCATCCCCGCATAAACCGGAACATTAATCTCCAGTTTCTGGCAAACATTCAGGCCATTAATTAATGTTTTATCGAGGGTTTGATTACCCGCTACAATGGTGATACCTAATAAATCAATCGCCGGATGTTTCGCCGCCATCATTATAGCAATAGCATCATCATGACCCGGATCACAATCCAGAATAATTTTTCTCTTTTCCATTGTTTATTTCCTCTGTTTCCAGTTGCGTTATTGTTTCTACAGCAAAGAATATTCGACCTGGCCGATGATTGAATCTTAACAACAGCGTACGTATGCTAAATATGAGAAATCTCATAGCGGATAAACATCGTGAAAGAAATCCACAATAATGATCTTAAGCAGCAATTGATGAGTGAATCTGCGTTTAAGGATTGCTTTTCAACGGATGTTTCAGCCGATACGCGGCTGTTTCATTTTTTAGCGCGTGACTACATTGTGCAGGAAGGGCAACAGCCGTCCTGGCTGTTTTACCTGACGCGAGGCCGCGCCAGGCTTTATGTCACGCTTGCTAATGGTCGCGTGTCGCTGATCGATTTCTTTGCCGCGCCCTGTTTTATTGGCGAGATTGAGTTAATCGACAAAGACCATGAACCACGTGCAGTGCAGGCTATTGAAGAGTGTTGGTGCCTTGCGCTCCCTATGAAGCATTACCGCCCGTTGTTATTAAACGACACGCTATTTTTACGAAAACTCTGCGTCACCTTAAGTCATAAAAATTATCGTAATATTGTTTCTTTAACTCAGAATCAATCATTTCCGTTAGTGAATCGCCTGGCAGCTTTTATATTACTCTCGCAGGAAGGTGATCTTTATCACGAAAAGCATACGCAAGCGGCAGAGTATTTAGGCGTTTCTTATCGACATCTTTTATATGTTCTTGCGCAATTCATTAATGACGGTTTATTAATTAAAAGCAAGAAAGGGTATCTCATTAAAAACAGAAAGCAGTTGTCAGGACTGGCGCTGGAGATGGACCCGGAGAATAAATTCTCCGGGATGATGCAGTAAAAATTATTGGCAATAGTGCGATTGCCGGATGCAACGCTTAATAAGGCGTACATCCGGCAATGAAACTCAAGCTAAACCAATAAAGAACCCGGCAATGGTCGCGCTCATCAGGTTGGAAAGCGTCGCCGCCGCCAGCGCCCGTAAACCAAGCTGGGCGATTTCCGGCGCGCGTTTTGGCGAAATAGCCGAAAACGCTCCAACGACAACACCGATAGAACCAAAGTTTGCAAACCCACAGAGGGCGAACGAGATAATGGCAATGGTCTTGACATCCAGCGTGCCGCTCGTTTGCAGATAGGGCGAGAAATTGAGATAAGCAACAAACTCATTAATCGCCAGTTTCTGCCCAATCAAACTTCCGGCAAGATTTGCATCACTCCAGTCCACCCCCATAATCCATGCCAACGGGGCCAGCACATAGCCGAAAATGCTTTCCAGAGAGACATTGGCAAAACCAAACCAGCCGCCAACTCCACCAATAATGCCGTTGATCAGCGCAATGATCGCCACAAATGCCATTACCACCGTCGCCACACCGGCGGCGATTTTCAGCCCGGTCATTGCACCGTTCGCCGCAGCTTCAATAATGCTTTTTGGCGGTGTTTCGCTAAACGACAGATTTTCAAACGTAACTTGCGAAGGTTCCGTCGCCGGACTAAGAATACGTGCAAACAGGATACCGCCAGGAATAGCCATCAGCGAAGCGGCTAACAAATAGTCAATCGGCACGCCCATTCCGGCATAGCCAATCATCATCGAACCCGCAATAGACGCCATGCCGCTACAAATAGCCGTAAATAGCTCGTTGCGATTCATGCGATCAATAAAAGGTTTAACGATCGCCGGGATCTCATTTTGCCCGAGGAAAATAGTGGTGACTGCGACAAAAGATTCGATTTTGCTGATGTTGAGGGCTTTCTGAAAAATACTGCCAAGAATACGAATCAGCAGCCCCATTACGCCAATGTAGTACAGCAAGCTGATAAGCGCGGTAACGAAAATAATCGCCGGGAGTACGCGAAAGGCGAAGATAAAGCCCGCACCGTCAAACAGAACATCCATTTTGGGACCGACCAGCGAACCAAAAATAAAGGCACTTCCTGCGTCACTGTAGGACATCACTTTATGGACGCCTAATGCCGCCTGCTCTACTGCCCATTTTCCCGGGGGAAAATAGAGCATGATGCCACCAATGGCAATTTGCAGCAGCAGCGCAGCCCCAACCGTGCGCAAGCTGATGCTCTTTTTATTTACCGACAACAGAAATGCTATTGCCAGTAACACCACCATCCCCACAACACTTCTCATTATATCCATAATGATTTTCCCTTCATGCCAGTAAACCCGGCGTCAGCGCCAGGTTTTGGTATGTTTGATGAGTACGGGCGACGGCTTTCTGCCCACCAGAAATTAACCCACGAGACGCTGATATTCTTTGGCAATTTCGCTCGCCAGAATGGCGTTATTAAAGACCAGTTGAATATTGGATTTCAGGCTATCACCGCCGGTTAGCTCCGCAACACGCGCCAGCAGGAACGGTGTACTCTCTTTCCCAATAACACCCTGTTCTTCGGCTTCAGCAACGGCTTGATCAATTGCTGCATTGATGGTTTCTTCTGGCATCGCAAACTGTTCCGGGATCGGGTTCGCTACCACCAGGCCGCCGTTCAAACCGGTTTGCCACTTCACTGCCATCGCGCGAGCAATTTCGCGGGCACTGTCAAGACGAATGCTGACTTCAAATGGGCTGGTTCGGCAGAAAAACGCAGGCAGCGCTTTTGTCTGATAACCAATTAACGGTACACCGAAGGTTTCTAAATATTCTGTTGTTAATCCTAAATCGAGAATAGATTTTGCCCCCGCACAAACAACAGTGACATTGGTATTTGCCAGTTCCTGTAAATCGGCAGAAATATCGAAGGTATGTTCCGCTCCGCGATGCACACCACCAATACCTCCGGTTGCAAAAACTTTAATCCCAGCCAGTGCTGCAATAATCATGGTTGATGCAACGGTAGTCGCGCCATTTTTCCCTGCAGCAACGACAAAAGGTAAATCACGACGACTAACTTTCGTCACGTTATGTCCTTCACGGCCCAGCAATTCAATTTCTTCTTTACTTAAGCCCACTTTCATCACGCCGCCAATAATGGCGATAGTGGCTGGTACTGCGCCCTGTTTACGAATTGTTTCTTCTACTTCAATTGCGGTTTGGGCATTTTGTGGGAATGGCATTCCGTGAGAAATTATGGTCGATTCCAGCGCAATAACCGGTTTTTTATTTTTTAAAGCATCCTGTACTTCAGCGGATATTTGTAATAATTCAGGGGACAGAGTTAATTCAGACATTCTGTGTTCTCCACTAACGATGTAACATTGGCAATTGATAATTCAGGGTTGTTGGTATATTCACAGGCAAGTGCCATTGACGAACATCCCTGCGCAAATCGAACAGAATCGATAAACGGCATACCGTCTACCCAACAGGAGGCCAGCCCCGCCATCATGGCGTCGCCTGCCCCAGTAACATTGATGACATTCGTTTTAATAGGGGCCGACCACCCACTTTCACCGTTGATATCACTGTAGTAAACGCCATCCCCTCCCATGCTCAGCACCAGGCGGTTCAGGCCGTGTTGATGAAACCAGGCGGCGACCTTTGCGACATCTTCACGTCCGGAAAGTGCAATTCCGCTCAACGTTTCGGCTTCAAGACGGTTAGGTTTTAACGTATGGATTTTGCTCAGATGATCGCGGATTTTGACGCATTTCCATGCCGATACCGGATCAATAAATACAGGCGTTTCCCCGCTATTTTCCAGAACCCAGACCAGCGCCTCTTCACTAAGGTTGCAATCCGCGACAATAACCTTTGCACCGCGAATAAACTCCTGATGCTGGGCAAGAAATTCTGCAGAAATACAGTCACTAATACTCATATCATTTATCGCGACAAGCATTTCTCCTGTATTATCGAGCAGTGATAAATAGCTGGATGTATTCTCACCCGGAACAATTAAGCATTTATCGACATAAACACCGGATTGATTAGTTTGCGCCAGTAATGATTGCCCATAAAAATCACCACCTACTGCACTTAAAAGCCAGGCATTTTTCCCCAGTAACGCCAGATTATGAGCGATATTCCTTCCCACGCCACCTGGGGTAAATTTAATTTTTCCGGGATTCGAATCCGCATAATTCAATGGATGATGTGAATACCCAGCCACATCAATATTCGCCGAGCCAATAATTACTATGTAGTCCTTTTCGCGCATAGCACGCCCCCTGGCAATAAATTGCCAACGAAGAAATTGGGTAAAATAGTCATTACAGTCAATAAGACTATTAGAGCACGTGTTCAGATTTAAACACATGTTCATAATAAGCATGTTTAACGTAATGTAAATCGATCAGAAAAAACGAAATCGGCCAGATATGAAGGCGGTCACAAAGTTTGTCTATTTATGCAGCAACAAAAGAGAAAGTTGTGATGTGTAACACACAATATGGCAGGCAAGAAAAAGGGCAGAGATGTTTCTGCCCTCAGATTGTTGACAACGCGCGCTTTGTTCATGCTGGATGTGGCGTAAACGCCTTATCCGACCTACAAAAGCGCAAAAATTCAATATATTGCAGGGTTCATGTAGGTCTGATAAGCATAGCGCATCAGGCAATTTTGCGTTTGTCATCATCGGGGCAGAGATGTCTCAGCCCCGATGATGAAGAGAAATTATGCGTTTTTTTCTACTATTTGTGTTTCCGGGCGTTTGAGGAAGGCATAGGCCAAACCCGCCACCAGCGTACCGGCAATAATTGCTACCAGGTAACCCAATACCGGCGTAATAGCGCCAGGGATCAGCAGAACAAACAGACCACCGTGTGGTGCCATCAGTTTCGCACCAATCGCCATTGAAATTGCGCCAGTCAGCGCCCCACCAACGATACAGCACGGTAGCACACGCATCGGATCACGAGCAGCAAACGGAATTGCACCTTCCGAAATAAAGCACAGACCAAGTACCAGAGCGGCTTTGCCACCTTCCTGCTGCGCTTTGTCGAATTTGCGACGCGCCACCATTGTTGCCAGACCCATTGCCAGCGGTGGCACCATACCTGCCGCCATAATCGCCGCCATCGGGCCATAGGTTTGAGTACTCAGCAGACCCACACCGAATGCGTACGCTGCTTTGTTTACCGGACCGCCCATGTCAGTACACATCATGCCACCGAGGATCGCCCCCAGCAGAACCGCATTCGCAGTCCCCATGGTCTGCAGCCAGTGAGTCAACCCATCGAGAATGCCAGCAACCGGTTTACCGATTAGGTAGATCATCGCCAGACCGACCACCAGACTGGAAATTAGCGGAATGATCAGGATCGGTTTCAGTGCCTCCATACTCTGTGGCAGTTTCAGTTGCGTGCTGATTAACTTCGCAATGTAACCCGCCAGGAAGCCCGCAATAATACCACCAATGAAGCCAGAACCGGTGCTAACCGCCAGCATACCGCCAATCAGGCCCGGCGTGAGACCCGGACGATCGGCAATGGAGAAGGCAATATAACCTGCCAGTACCGGCACCATCAGCGCAAAGGCTGAACCACCACCAATCTGCATCAGCGCCGCTGCCAACGTACCCGGCTCTTTAAACGCTTCGATACCAAAAGCAAAAGAAAGCGCGATACACAGACCACCTGCAACAACCATCGGCAGCATGTAAGAGACGCCCGTCAGCAAGTGACGGTAAGCGCCTGCACCCTCTTTCTTACCTTCAGTGGTCGCTGTTTGAGCTTTGCCCGCTGGTTCATACGGCGTTGCTTCAGCAACCGCTTTATCCAGTTCCTGCGCAGTTTTCTTCAGCGCCAGACCGGTAGAGGTGCGATACATCGGTTTACCAGCAAATTTCGCCAGATCCACTTCGATATCTGCCGCCACAATCACCAGATCCGCTGCTGCGACTTCTTCAGGGGTGATTGCATTGCCCGCGCCAACAGAACCACGGGTTTCAACTTTCACCCACCAGCCACGTTTTTTCGCTTCGGTTTCAATGGCTTCAGCCGCCATAAAGGTGTGTGCTACGCCAGTCGGGCAAGCAGTCACCGCAACTACGCGTTTCGGACCGCTGGCAGCAACCGGTGCTGTCGCAGCGACCGGCGCAGTGTAAGGTTTCGCATGGCCTTTGGCTTCACTCAGGAACAGCTCAGGGTGCGCAACTGCCCGGGAAATATCACCCAGCCAGACATTTTTACCGTTCAGCGCGCTGTCATTCGGGATGGAATCACCGAGAACAATCGCCATTTCTGCGTCGTTCGGATTGTCGATGATTTCCAGTTTTGCTTTTCGCGCCGCCGCGCCCAGCAGGGTCTTCGCCATATAGGCGCGTGCCTGACCGAGATTAGCGTCAATAATCAGCAGCGTTTTCATTATGCCTCTCCTGCTGTCAGTTAAAAGGTTGTAAGTCGACGCGCGCCATCATTGCGGCCAACTGCGGACGATCGGTAATACCCACATTGCTTTGACTTACCGCCAGGGCTGCAACAGCTGTCGCCAGACGCAGTGTGTGTTCACTGGATTCACGCATCAGCAAGCCATAAATCAGGCCACCAACCATAGAATCCCCTGCGCCAACGGTGCTTACGACATCGACTGACGGTGGTTTGGCGATCCATTCGCCGGAGGCATTAACCCAAAGCGCGCCTTCGGCACCCAGTGAAATAACAACATGCGCAATACCTTGTTCACGCAGCGCATGCGCAGCTTCAATCACATCTTTCATTTCAGGCAGTTTACGGCCTGCCCAGATTTCCAGCTCGCGGCGGTTAGGTTTCACCAGCCACGGTGCCGCTTTCAAACCTGCTACTAACGCTTCACGGCTACTATCAAAGATAATGCAAGGACACTGACTACGCAGGCGAGTCATCCAGTCGGTGAACGCTTCCGGGCTGACGCCTGACGGTAAGCTTCCGCTGACACAGACCATATCGAACTGACCGAGCCAGCTCAGAGAATCAGTCACAAAGCGTTCCCAGTCGGCGGGGGTGACTTCAAAACCCGAGAAGTTGAAGTCGGTCACTTCGCCGTCTTTTTCCGTCAGCTTAACGTTAATTCGGGTGCGCCCCTGTACAACCTGGAAACGGTTGGCAATGCCCAGCTCGCTGAACAGTTGCTGAAAACCATCCTGATTGTCTTTACCGAGGAAGCCGCCAACGGTGACATCAATTCCCAGGTCTTTTAATACTTTGGCCACGTTGATGCCTTTACCCGCCGCATGCAGACCGGTGGTTTTCACCAGGTTCACTTCGCCGCGTTCAATTTCCGGGCAGAAACCAACAAGGTCATAAGCCGGATTAAGGGTGATAGTAGCAACACGTCTGCTCATTATGCGCCCTCCCCAAGACCAGCAGCGATAGCGTCGCCAATGGCTTTCAGCGCCTGTTCAGCATCTGCCCCCTGGGCGGTAAAGCGTAGGCGATGACCTTTCTTAACGCCAAGTGCCACAACTTTCATCAGACTACGTCCGTTTGCCGGTTTGCCGGTGCCATCAAGGTTTGTCACGGTAATATCACTGTTAAATTGTTTAATGGTATTGACCAGCATGGTACCTGGACGAGCATGCAGGCCGTGTTCATTGCGCACCACAAACTCCGCGCTTAACACGTCGTCGGTCAGCGCATCATCGCTGGTCAGCAGCGCCAGCAACGTTGCCGCATCCGCTTTCAGCAAGCGGTCAGCTTTATTGTCGAGTAACAAATCAGCGAGACGCTTAAGAACCGCAATGGGCTGATCGTCATTCATCGCCACACTCACCAGCATGGCTGCCGTTTCGCCGTCCACATCAAAAGCATTTGCCGCACGGCTTACCGCAATCGCGCTACGCAGATTGCCTTCGGCGCTATCGCTCAGCCAGATACCCTGTCCGAGGTTCAGCGGTTGTTCATTGATGGCTTTGGTGACGAAAGTGGCGTCAACTGCCCCCGCCTCTTTCAGACGCGCAGCGTTCAGCGCCTGAAGAGTCAGCAGATCGCTGGCGACGATATCCAGCGTCAGCATTTCGTTGTCGAGCTTCAGCTGCTCACTCTGCTTTTCGCCCATCAGCAATGCGCGAAGTTCTTCTGCTGTTGTTGCTGACTTCAGTTGTTCAGCAACGGAATCATCGCTCAGTACGTGGGTCAGCTGGCGTAGCAGGCCCAGATGTTCATCCGAGCTGGCAGCAATACCGATCGCCACGTACGCTACCTGGCCGTCACCCCAGGTGACGCCTTCCGGGAACTGAAATACCTGAACGCCGGTTTTCAGCACCTGATCGCGGGTGTCGGTAGTGCCGTGTGGAATAGCAATACCATTGCCGAGGAACGTTGAGGTTTGCTGTTCGCGCGCCAGCATGCCATTGACGTAGCCTTCAGCTACATTACCGGCCTGCACCAGCGCCGCAGCGACCTGGCGAATCGCCTCTTCTTTGTCTCCGGCCTTTTCGCCCGGATGGATGTCCTGTATGGATAACTGGAACATAGTTCTCCTCTCTTGCTGAATTGAAACGATTCAGCTTCTATGAGAAAAAAAGCGCCAACCTGGCTTAGGGTTAAAGACAAGATCGCGCTGAAACGTTTCAAGAAAGCATAATACTTTTGTTTCAGCACGCAAGGAAAGCCGTAAAGTTATGAGCAAAAGTTTGATGTGCTGCACAATTTTTTGTCATTTTTCCTAATTGCTGATGGGAAAATCCGTTATCAGCAATTTCATTTCAGCAGCGTCAGCAGCCAATCAGCAACAGTGAAATGGCATTTTGATTATTCGTGGCGCTTTTGATTTCGCTGTCTGTTTATTTTCTGACAAGCAGCGTAAACTCCGCGTCTTCCTCTTCCAGTGATCGACCAGCATGCATAACTCCCCCGCAGTCACCAGCGCGAAATCGTTTGACCTGACCTCGACGGCGTTTTTAATCGTTGCCTTTCTCACCGGTATTGCGGGCGCTCTGCAAACCCCGACACTCAGTATTTTTCTTACTGATGAAGTACATGCCCGTCCGGCGATGGTGGGATTCTTCTTTACCGGCAGCGCAGTCATTGGGATTCTGGTGAGTCAGTTTCTCGCCGGGCGCTCTGATAAGCGCGGCGATCGCAAATCGCTGATTGTCTTTTGCTGCCTGTTAGGCGTGCTGACCTGCACCCTTTTTGCCTGGAATCGCAACTACTTTGTTTTGCTATTCGTTGGCGTCTTTCTTAGCAGCTTTGGCTCAACCGCTAACCCGCAAATGTTTGCCCTTGCCCGTGAACATGCTGACAAAACCGGACGTGAGGCGGTGATGTTCAGCTCTTTTTTACGCGCTCAGGTTTCACTGGCATGGGTCATTGGCCCACCGCTGGCTTATGCCTTAGCGATGGGTTTCAGCTTTACGGTAATGTATCTGAGCGCAGCGGTAGCGTTTATTGTTTGCGGCGTGATGGTGTGGCTGTTTTTGCCGTCGATGCAAAAAGAGCTTCCGCTGGCGACCGGCACGGTTGAAGCGCCGCGCCGTAACCGTCGCGATACGTTGCTGCTGTTTGTCATTTGTACATTGATGTGGGGCTCGAACAGCCTGTACATCATCAACATGCCGCTATTTATTATCAACGAACTGCATCTTCCCGAGAAACTGGCCGGTGTGATGATGGGGACCGCCGCCGAGCTGGAAATCCCGACCATGTTGATCGCCGGATATTTTGCCAAACGTCTGGGTAAGCGCTTCTTAATGCGCGTTGCTGCCGTGGGTGGCGTCTGTTTTTACGCAGGAATGCTGATGGCGCATTCACCTGTCATTCTGTTGGGCTTGCAGCTGCTAAATGCTATTTTTATTGGCATTCTGGGCGGCATCGGGATGCTCTATTTTCAGGATTTGATGCCCGGTCAGGCAGGTTCAGCCACCACGCTCTATACCAACACGTCGCGCGTGGGCTGGATCATCGCAGGATCAGTGGCGGGCATCGTCGCCGAGATCTGGAATTATCACGCTGTGTTCTGGTTTGCGATGGTGATGATTATCGCCACTCTGTTTTGCTTACTGCGAATTAAAGATGTTTAAGGCGCGGTCAACATTTCCAGATCGATAAGCCAGGTCATTGCCTGCTGACGCGAGTTACCGCACATTTCAGCGCTGGCTTGTAAGCCTGCACAGACTTTCGGTCGCAGTGGCGAGGTGAAAATTTTACAGCGTTGCTGTTCATCAAGCTGAATGCAGGGCGTATTGGCGGGCTTGCCATCTGGCATACCGGGAATAGGGCTGGAAATTGAAGGGGCAGTGCAACACGCCCCGCAACCCGGACGGCATTCCATACGTTGTTCTCTTAAGGTTAACCACCGGATTGATGAGCGCGCACAGTACCACCTTTTTTGCACCAGCAAAAGTGCGAATACCACTTGCCCGAAAGGCCCGTCGCGAGTACTTTGTCGCGATATTTTTGACATTTTTGACTACAGGAATTTTTCGATGCCAAGAGCGAACGAAATTAAAAAAGGTATGGTACTGAATTACAACGGCAAACTGCTGCTGGTTAAGGACATTGATATTCAGTCGCCCACTGCCCGCGGTGCCGCTACGCTGTACAAAATGCGTTTTTCTGATGTCCGTACCGGGCTGAAAGTAGAAGAGCGTTTCAAAGGTGATGATATCGTTGACACCGTGACGCTGACCCGCCGTTACGTTGACTTCTCCTATGTCGATGGCAACGAATATGTCTTTATGGATAAAGAAGACTATACCCCGTATACCTTCACCAAAGATCAGATTGAAGAAGAGTTGCTGTTTATGCCTGAGGGCGGCATGCCGGACATGCAGGTGCTGACCTGGGACGGTCAATTGCTGGCGCTTGAGCTGCCGCAGACCGTTGATCTGGAAATCGTTGAAACTGCACCAGGCATCAAAGGGGCATCTGCCAGCGCCCGTAACAAACCGGCGACATTGAGCACTGGTCTGGTGATTCAGGTACCAGAATACTTAAGCCCGGGCGAAAAAATTCGTATCCATATCGAAGAACGCCGTTATATGGGTCGTGCTGACTAACTTCAGCCGCTTGCAGAAAAGGGATAGCTCAGGCTGTCCCTTTTTTAATTTATTATACCAATCTTCTATTTTGCGCTTCCTGAACACCTTACGCCCGCAATTTTCACTCGTTGATTGATCGCCCTCACACTTCATCGCATTAACAATCCAGACCAATTTCAATTGTTGTCATATAACTTTACACTGTCATTGTTAATTAATCGTTACTAAGACGTGACTCCTATGAATACAATCGCCTCCATTACGCTCCCGCATCATGTACACGCTCCACGCTACGATCGACAGCAGTTGCAATCACGTATCGTTCATTTTGGCTTTGGAGCCTTTCACCGCGCACATCAGGCGTTACTGACCGATCGTGTGCTGAATGCCCAGGGCGGCGACTGGGGGATCTGTGAGATCAGCTTGTTCAGCGGCGATCAACTGATGAGCCAGCTCCGCGCACAGAACCATTTATATACCGTGCTGGAGAAAGGGGCGGACGGCAATCAGGCGATAATTGTCGGTGCCGTTCACGAATGCCTGAATGCAAAACTGGATTCCTTAGCGGCAATTATTGAGAAGTTTTGCGAGCCACAGGTGGCAATTGTTTCCCTGACGATTACCGAAAAAGGCTATTGTATTGACCCGGCCACCGGTGCACTCGACACCAGCAATCCGCGGATTATTCACGATCTACAAACCCCTGAAGAACCTCACTCCGCGCCAGGTATTCTCGTCGAAGCACTGAAACGCCGCCGTGAGCGCGGCCTTACACCGTTTACCGTGCTCTCCTGCGACAATATTCCCGACAATGGCCATGTGGTGAAAAACGCGGTGCTGGGGATGGCGGAAAAACGTTCACCAGAACTCGCCGGGTGGATAAAAGAACACGTCAGTTTTCCGGGAACCATGGTCGACCGCATTGTTCCGGCTGCAACCAACGAATCACTGGCGGAAATAAGCCAGCATCTGGGGGTGAATGATCCCTGCGCGATTAGCTGCGAACCGTTTATCCAGTGGGTGGTTGAAGATAACTTCGTCGCTGGGCGTCCTGCCTGGGAAGTCGCAGGTGTACAAATGGTGAATGATGTCCTGCCATGGGAAGAGATGAAACTGCGTATGCTTAATGGCAGCCACTCTTTTCTCGCTTATCTGGGTTACCTCTCAGGATTCGCCCATATCAGTGATTGCATGCAGGATCGCGCATTTCGCCATGCCGCCAGAACATTAATGCTGGATGAGCAAGCGCCGACACTGCGGATTAAAGATGTCGATTTAACACAATATGCGGATAAGTTAATTGCACGTTTTGCTAATCCGGCACTGAAACATAAGACCTGGCAAATCGCGATGGATGGCAGCCAAAAATTACCGCAACGCATGCTGGCAGGTATTCGCATACATCTGGGGCGCGAAACGGACTGGTCGTTGCTGGCATTAGGCGTTGCAGGCTGGATGCGTTACGTCAGCGGCGTTGATGATGCCGGAAATGCCATTGATGTTCGCGATCCGCTTAGCGATAAAATTCGTGAACTTGTTGCGGGCAGCAGCAGTGAACAACGCGTAACCGCCCTGCTTTCCCTGCGTGAAATTTTCGGTGATGATCTGCCAGATAACCCGCATTTTGTGCAGGCCATCGAACAAGCCTGGCAACAAATCGCACAATTCGGCGCGCATCAGGCGCTATTAAACACCCTCAAAATTTAACGATTTCTGCGGTTAAAGCGGATGAAGCTCGCCTTCGTCCGCTCTCCCCTTCTCTTTTCTGCCTTTTTTAGCCAGGATTAACGCTCAGTTAACTTACCAGAGTATTGCGGAGCCGTTGTGACCAGAACCAACCTCATCACCGGTTTTCTCGGCAGCGGGAAAACTACGTCGATTCTTCATCTGTTAGCCCATAAAGATCCCAACGAAAAATGGGCGGTACTGGTTAATGAATTTGGGGAAGTCGGAATTGATGGTGCTTTGCTCGCCGATAGCGGCGCACTGCTGAAAGAGATCCCCGGCGGTTGCATGTGCTGCGTTAATGGTTTACCCATGCAGGTAGGGTTGAATACCTTACTGCGTCAGGGAAAACCAGACCGCTTGTTGATAGAGCCGACCGGGCTGGGCCATCCGAAACAGATCCTCGATCTCTTAACCGCACCCGTCTATGAACCGTGGATAGATCTGCGCGCCACGTTGTGCATTCTCGATCCACGCCTGTTGCTGGACGAAAAAAGCGCCAGCAATGAAAACTTCCGTGACCAACTGGCTGCCGCAGACATTATTGTCGCCAATAAATCCGACCGTGCGACGCCCGAAAGTGAGCAAGCGCTAGAGCGCTGGTGGCAGCAAAATGGTGGCGATCGGCAATTAATTCACAGCGAGCATGGAAAAATTGACGGTCATCTTCTGGATTTGCCGCGTCGCAATTTAGCCGAGTTGCCCGCCAGCGCCGCGCATTCTCATCAGCATAGCGTGAAAAAAGGGTTAGCAGCGTTAAGCCTGCCAGAGCATCAACGCTGGCGTCGCAGTCTGAACAGCGGACAAGGGCATCAGGCCTGTGGCTGGATATTCGACGCTGATACGGTATTCGACACCATTGGTATTCTGGAATGGGCGCGACTTGCACCGGTGGAACGCGTCAAAGGCGTGCTACGTATTCCCGAAGGGCTGGTGCGAATCAACCGTCAGGGCGATGACCTGCACATTGAAACGCAAAACGTTGCGCCACCGGACAGTCGTATTGAGCTGATTTCCAGCAGCGAAGCTGACTGGAATGCCTTGCAGAGCGCGCTGTTGAAGCTTCGTTTAGCGACTACCGCGTAAGGTTGCCTGCGTTTTTCAGTAAGATAATTAGAGAAAATATGATTAAAAATTTGCCGCAAATAGTGTTGTTGAATATTGTCGGCCTCGCGCTGTTTCTTTCCTGGTATATTCCCATTAATCATGGATTCTGGTTGCCGATTGATGCGGATATTTTTTATTTCTTTAATCAGAAACTGGTCGAAAGTAAGGCCTTTTTATGGCTGGTTGCATTGACCAACAATCGCGCTTTCGACGGTTGTTCACTGCTGGCGATGGGAATGTTGATGCTGAGTTTCTGGCTGAAAGAAAACGCCCCAGGCAGACGACGTATCGTGATTATTGGTCTGGTCATGCTATTAACTGCAGTGGTATTAAACCAGCTGGGTCAGGCACTAATTCCTGTAAAACGGGCCAGCCCAACGTTGACTTTTACCAATATTAACCGCGTCAGCGAACTGCTCTCTGTTCCCACGAAAGATGCCTCACGAGATAGCTTTCCCGGCGATCACGGTATGATGCTGCTTATTTTTTCGGCATTCATGTGGCGTTATTTCGGCAAAGTTGCAGGCCTTATCGCCCTTATTATTTTTGTGGTTTTTGCGTTTCCCAGAGTAATGATTGGCGCACACTGGTTTACTGACATCATCGTCGGTTCCATGACCGTGATATTGATCGGTTTGCCCTGGGTGTTGCTGACGCCATTAAGTGATCGATTAATCACCTTTTTTGACAAATCACTTCCTGGAAAAAACAAACATTTCCAAAACAAATAACTCACAGTAATTAACATCATCAGGTTTATTTTTATAGTGAGGATAATCCTGATGATGCGCCTCCTGCTTTCATCCATCGAGCGCAAAAATCATTCTCTAAGTAAATGAATGGATTGCATGCGTTTCACTCAATCGTACTTTAATTGACCAATCCCGCTGATTAACTTTCTGTATCACTTTTTCTTATAAAAAATCATGTAAAACCGCTCGCCAAGACCGCACCAATCGGGTAATCTCGAACTCGTTTTGCCTCGGCGGTAGATTATCCTCACAGCATATAATTTTGTGCGTTAGTCCACAGATTTGGCCTTAAGGAATTGTTTCAACATGCCCAGGTAATTAGTCTCGTGTCGCTTGGCATTTTTTTATAACGATATTTGTCGTTAAGGACTTCAAGGGAAAACAAACAACATGGTCAAATCTCAACCGATTTTGAGATATATCTTGCGCGGGATCCCCGCGATTGCAGTAGCGGTTCTGCTTTCTGCATGTAGTGCAAATAACACCGCAAAGAATATGCATCCTGAGACACGTGCAGTGGGTAGTGAAACATCATCACTGCAAGCTTCTCAGGATGAATTTGAAAACCTGGTTCGTAATGTCGACGTAAAATCGCGAATTATGGATCAGTATGCTGACTGGAAAGGCGTACGCTATCGTCTGGGCGGCAGCACTAAAAAAGGTATCGATTGTTCTGGTTTCGTACAGCGTACATTCCGTGAGCAATTTGGCTTAGAACTTCCGCGTTCGACTTATGAACAGCAGGAAATGGGTAAATCTGTTTCCCGCAGTAATTTGCGTACGGGTGATTTAGTTCTGTTCCGTGCCGGTTCAACGGGACGCCATGTCGGTATTTATATCGGCAACAACCAGTTTGTCCATGCTTCCACCAGCAGTGGTGTTATTATTTCCAGCATGAATGAACCATACTGGAAGAAGCGTTACAACGAAGCACGCCGGGTTCTCAGCCGCAGCTAATAAACCGTTTGGATGCAATCCCTTGGCTATCCTGACGAGTTAACTGAAAGCACTGCTTAGGCAGTGCTTTTTTGTTTTCATTCATCAGAGAAAATGATGTTTCCGCGTCTTGATCCAGGCTATAGTCCGGTCATTGTTATCTTTTAAATGTTGTCGTAATTTCAGGAAATTAACGGAATCATGTTTATACGCGCTCCCAATTCTGGACGTAAGCTCCTGCTTACCTGCATTGTTGCAGGCGTGATGATTGCGATACTGGTGAGCTGCCTTCAGTTTTTAGTGGCCTGGCATAAGCACGAAGTCAAATACGACACACTGATTACCGACGTACAAAAGTATCTCGATACCTATTTTGCCGACCTTAAATCCACTACTGACCGGCTCCAGCCGCTGACCTTAGATACCTGCCAGCAGGCTAACCCCGAACTGACCGCCCGCGCGGCGTTTAGCATGAATGTTCGTACGTTTGTGCTGGTAAAAGATAAAAAAACATTCTGTTCATCTGCAACTGGTGAGATGGACATTCCACTCAATGAATTGATTCCGGCGCTCGACATTAATAAAAACGTCGATATGGCAATCTTACCCGGCACGCCGATGGTGCCGAACAAACCCGCAATCGTCATCTGGTATCGCAACCCTTTGCTGAAAAATAGCGGCGTGTTTGCCGCTCTGAATCTCAACCTGACGCCTTCACTCTTTTATAGTTCACGGCAGGAAGATTACGATGGCCTAGCCCTCATTATTGGTAATACTGCGCTATCTACCTTTTCTTCACGTTTGATGAACGTTAATGAATTAACCGACATGCCGGTCCGTGAAACTAAAATTGCGGGCATTCCTCTGACTGTTCGGCTTTATGCAGATGACTGGACATGGAACGATGTGTGGTACGCATTTTTACTGGGTGGCATGAGTGGAACTTTCGTTGGACTTCTCTGCTATTACCTGATGAGTGTGCGTATGCGCCCAGGCAGAGAAATCATGACCGCCATCAAGCGCGAACAATTTTACGTGGTGTATCAACCGGTGGTTGATACACAAGCTTTGCGGGTAACGGGCCTGGAAGTACTGCTACGCTGGCGGCATCCAGTAGCAGGTGAAATCCCCCCGGATGCCTTCATTAACTTTGCCGAAGCGCAAAAGATGATTGTGCCACTGACTCAGCACCTGTTTGAGTTGATTGCCCGCGATGCCGCAGAATTAGAAAAAGTACTGCCGGTAGGCGTCAAATTTGGCATTAACATTGCGCCGGCCCACTTGCACAGCGAAAGCTTTAAAGCGGATATCCAGAAACTGCTCACTTCCCTGCCCGCACACCATTTCCAGATTGTGCTGGAAATTACCGAGCGCGATATGCTGAAAGAGCGAGAAGCCACACAACTCTTCGCCTGGCTGCATTCGGTCGGCGTAGAAATTGCTATTGATGACTTCGGCACCGGGCACAGCGCGCTTATCTATCTTGAGCGTTTTACGCTCGATTATCTGAAAATTGATCGTGGATTTATCAACGCCATCGGTACGGAAACGATCACTTCACCCGTACTTGACGCGGTGCTGACGCTGGCGAAACGTCTCAATATGCTGACAGTTGCTGAAGGGGTCGAAACGCCAGAACAGGCACGATGGCTAAGCGAACGCGGCGTTAATTTCATGCAAGGCTACTGGATTAGTCGCCCGTTACCGCTGGACGATTTTGTTCGCTGGCTGAAGAAACCGTATACGCCGCAGTGGTAAGGTGTGCTTACGTCCCTTATTATTCATAGTGAAAGCATGCCGGATTGCGGCTAATGATGAGTAAAAGGAAATCCGTTGCAGATGATTGTGCGCATACTGCTGCTGTTTATCGCTCTGTTCACCTTTGGTGCGCAGGCGCAGGCTATCAAGGAAAGCTATGCCTTTGCCGTACTGGGCGAACCCCGGTACGCATTTAATTTCAACCATTTTGATTATGTGAACCCCGCCGCGCCAAAAGGTGGGCAAATAACGTTGTCCGCCCTCGGCACCTTCGATAATTTCAACCGCTATGCACTACGCGGCAACCCGGGCGCACGCACCGAGCAGCTGTACGACACGCTATTTACGACTTCCGATGACGAACCAGGCAGTTATTACCCGCTGATTGCTGAAAGCGCACGCTATGCTGACGATTATTCCTGGGTGGAGGTCGCTATTAATCCGCGCGCCCGTTTTCATGATGGTTCGCCCATTACTGCCCGCGATGTAGAGTTTACTTTTCAAAAATTTATGACCGAAGGCGTGCCGCAATTTCGTCTGGTCTACAAAGGCACCACCGTCAAAGCCATTGCGCCGTTAACCGTGCGCATTGAGTTAGCTAAACCCGGCAAAGAAGATATGCTGAGTCTGTTTTCGCTGCCGGTATTTCCAGAAAAGTACTGGAAAGATCACAAACTTAGCGACCCGCTCGCCACGCCTCCGCTTGCCAGTGGTCCGTACCGCATTACGTCCTGGAAAATGGGGCAAAATATTGTCTATTCCCGCGTGAAAGATTACTGGGCAGCAAACTTACCGGTAAACCGTGGACGCTGGAATTTCGACACCATTCGCTACGATTATTACCTCGATGATAATGTCGCCTTTGAAGCGTTTAAAGCAGGTGCCTTTGATTTGCGTATGGAAAACGACGCCAAAAACTGGGCCACGCGCTATACCGGTAAAAATTTCGATAAAAAATACATCATCAAAGATGAGCAAAAGAACGAATCAGCCCAGGATACGCGCTGGCTGGCGTTTAATATCCAACGTCCGGTATTCAGCGATCGCCGGGTGCGGGAAGCGATCACTCTCGCCTTTGACTTTGAATGGATGAACAAAGCGTTGTTTTACAATGCCTGGAGTCGCACGAACAGTTATTTTCAGAATACCGAATATGCGGCCAGAAATTACCCCGACGCCGCGGAACTGGTGCTTCTGGCACCAATGAAAAAAGATCTACCGCCAGAAGTCTTCACGCAAATCTACCAGCCGCCGGTATCCAAAGGCGATGGCTACGATCGTGACAACCTGTTAAAAGCCGACAAACTTCTCAACGAAGCAGGCTGGGTGCTGAAGGGTCAGCAACGCGTTAATGTCACAACGGGTCAGCCACTCAGCTTTGAATTATTGCTTCCCGCAAGCAGCAATAGTCAGTGGGTATTGCCGTTCCAGCACAGCCTGCAACGGCTGGGTATCAACATGGACATTCGTAAGGTGGATAACTCGCAAATCACCAACCGCATGCGCAGTCGCGACTATGACATGATGCCGCGCGTATGGCGGGCGATGCCGTGGCCCAGTTCCGATTTACAGATTTCCTGGTCATCGGAATATATCAATTCCACTTATAATGCCCCCGGCGTGCAAAGCCCGGTTATCGACTCGCTGATCAACCAAATTATTGCCGCGCAGGGAAATAAAGAAAAATTACTGCCGTTGGGGCGAGCACTGGATCGCGTATTAACGTGGAATTATTACATGCTGCCAATGTGGTACATGGCGGAAGACCGTCTCGCCTGGTGGGATAAATTCTCCCAACCCGCTGTACGCCCTGTTTACAGCCTGGGTATCGATACCTGGTGGTATGACGTTAATAAAGCGACGAAACTGCCGTCAGCCAGACAACAGGGAGAGTAGATGGGCGCTTATCTGATTCGCCGTCTGTTGCTGGTGATCCCAACGTTATGGGCGATTATCACTATCAACTTTTTCATCGTGCAAATTGCGCCTGGCGGTCCGGTCGACCAGGCCATCGCCGCCATTGAGTTTGGTAATGCCGGAGTATTACCCGGCGCAGGCGGTGAAGGTGTTCGCGCCAGCCATGCGCAAACGGGCGTCGGCAATATCAGCGACAGTAATTACCGTGGCGGACGCGGATTAGATCCAGAAGTGATCGCCGAGATCACTCATCGCTACGGTTTCGATAAGCCGATCCACGAACGTTACTTCAAAATGCTCTGGGACTACATCCGTTTTGATTTTGGCGACAGCCTTTTTCGCAGCGCCTCGGTGCTGACGCTGATTAAAGACAGTCTGCCGGTCTCCATCACCCTCGGATTGTGGAGCACGCTGATTATCTATCTGGTGTCGATTCCGTTAGGCATTCGCAAAGCTGTTTATAATGGGAGCCGTTTTGACGTCTGGAGTAGTGCATTTATCATCATCGGCTACGCCATTCCGGCCTTTTTGTTTGCCATCCTGCTGATTGTCTTCTTCGCGGGCGGCAGCTATTTCGACCTGTTCCCTCTGCGCGGCCTGGTTTCCGCTAACTTTGATTCGCTGCCGTGGTATCAGAAAATCACCGATTATCTGTGGCATATCACGCTGCCGGTGCTGGCGACAGTGATTGGCGGCTTTGCGGCTCTGACCATGCTGACAAAAAACTCATTCCTTGATGAAGTGCGTAAGCAATACGTGGTGACGGCACGTGCGAAAGGGGTAAGTGAAAAAAATATTCTCTGGAAACATGTGTTCCGCAACGCCATGCTGCTGGTGATTGCCGGTTTTCCGGCGACGTTTATCAGCATGTTTTTTACCGGCTCGCTGCTGATTGAGGTGATGTTTTCACTCAATGGCCTCGGCTTACTGGGCTACGAAGCGACCGTCTCGCGCGATTATCCTGTAATGTTTGGTACCTTGTATATTTTCACCCTGATTGGCCTGCTGCTGAATATTGTCAGTGATATCAGCTATACGCTGGTCGATCCGCGTATAGATTTTGAGGGACGTTAATGTCGCGACTCAGCCCCGTCAATCAGGCCCGTTGGGCGCGTTTTCGCCATAACCGTCGCGGCTACTGGTCGTTATGGATTTTCCTCGTCTTGTTTGGTTTGAGTTTGTGTTCTGAACTTATCGCCAACGATAAACCGTTGCTGGTGCGTTATGACGGCAGTTGGTATTTCCCGTTGTTGAAAAACTACAGCGAAAGCGATTTTGGCGGCCCGCTGGCAAGTCAGGCTGATTATCAGGACCCGTGGCTGAAACAACGGCTGGAAAATAACGGCTGGGTACTGTGGGCTCCGATTCGCTTTGGTGCTACCAGTATCAACTTTGCTACCGATAAGCCCTTCCCTTCTCCACCCTCCCGGCAAAACTGGCTGGGAACGGATGCCAATGGCGGCGATGTACTGGCACGCATTCTCTATGGCACGCGGATCTCAGTTCTGTTTGGCCTGATGCTGACCCTCTGCTCCAGCGTGATGGGCGTGCTGGCGGGGGCGCTACAAGGCTATTACGGTGGTAAAGTCGATCTCTGGGGGCAACGTTTTATTGAAGTATGGTCGGGGATGCCGACGCTGTTTTTGATTATTTTACTTTCCAGCGTCGTACAGCCTAACTTCTGGTGGCTGCTGGCAATTACTGTCTTGTTTAGCTGGATGAGTCTGGTCGGCGTGGTGCGGGCGGAGTTTTTACGTACCCGTAATTTCGACTACATCCGCGCGGCGCAGGCGCTTGGCGTCAGCGATCGCAGTATCATCCTGCGTCATATGTTGCCAAATGCCATGGTCGCTACCCTCACTTTTTTACCGTTTATTTTATGTAGTTCGATAACCACCCTGACCTCACTCGATTTCCTCGGCTTCGGTCTGCCGCTCGGTTCACCGTCACTCGGTGAACTGCTGTTACAAGGGAAAAATAACCTTCAGGCCCCGTGGCTTGGGATCACCGCCTTCTTATCGGTGGCGATATTGTTGTCTTTGCTGATCTTTATTGGTGAAGCCGTCCGCGACGCATTTGATCCTAATAAGGCGGTGTAGCATGACGCAAACTCTGTTAGCGATTGAAAATTTGTCAGTGGGTTTTCGCCATCAGCAAACCGTACGTACAGTAGTCAATGATGTTTCACTACAGATTGCGGCTGGCGAAACGCTGGCGCTGGTAGGTGAGTCTGGTTCAGGTAAGAGCGTTACCGCGCTGTCAATTTTACGCCTGCTCCCTTGCCCGCCGGTTGAATATCTCTCCGGCGATATTCGTTTTCATGGCGAATCGCTGCTTCATGCCAGCGATCAAACGTTGCGCGGTGTACGCGGTAATAAGATCGCCATGATTTTTCAGGAGCCGATGGTGTCGTTAAATCCATTACATACCCTGGAAAAACAGCTTTATGAAGTGCTTTCACTCCACCGCGGGATGCGTCGGGAAGCGGCTCGTGGCGAAATTCTTAACTGCCTTGATCGCGTCGGTATCCGCCAGGCGGCAAAACGGCTGACAGATTATCCGCATCAGCTCTCCGGCGGCGAACGCCAGTGGGTGATGATTGCGATGGCGCTGTTAACGCGACCGGAATTATTAATTGCCGATGAACCAACCACCGCGCTGGACGTCTCTGTCCAGGCGCAGATTTTACAGCTGTTGCGCGAACTGCAAGGCGAGCTGAATATGGGCATGCTGTTTATTACTCATAACCTCAGCATTGTCAGAAAACTGGCCCACCGCGTGGCGGTAATGCAAAACGGTCGCTGTGTCGAGCAAAATAACGCTGCTACGCTATTTGCCTCACCCACTCATCCTTACACACAAAAGCTACTCAACAGTGAACCATCTGGCGACCCGGTGCCATTGCCAGAACCTGCCTCAACGTTGCTAGATGTTGAACAGCTTCAGGTTGCCTTCCCCATCCGCAAAGGGATTTTGAAGCGCATTGTGGATCATAATGTGGTGGTGAAAAACATCAGTTTTACGCTACGGGCGGGTGAAACACTGGGTTTAGTGGGCGAGTCCGGTTCCGGGAAAAGCACGACGGGACTGGCGCTGCTGCGACTGATTAATTCTCATGGCAGCATCGTCTTTGACGGTCAGCCACTGCAAAATTTAAATCGCCGCCAGCTGTTACCTATTCGTCATCGCATTCAGGTGGTATTTCAGGATCCAAACTCCTCACTCAACCCACGACTCAACGTTTTGCAAATTATTGAGGAAGGCTTACGGGTTCACCAGCCGACGCTTTCTGCCGCACAACGCGAACAACAAGTGATAGCCGTGATGCATGAAGTGGGATTAGATCCTGAAACACGCCACCGTTATCCGGCGGAGTTCTCTGGTGGTCAGCGGCAACGTATTGCGATTGCCAGGGCGTTAATTCTTAAGCCCTCGCTGATCATTCTTGATGAACCAACATCATCACTCGACAAAACGGTGCAGGCGCAAATATTGACGCTATTGAAATCATTGCAACAAAAGCATCAACTGGCCTATTTGTTTATCAGCCACGATTTGCACGTTGTCCGCGCGTTATGTCATCAGGTTATCGTACTGCGACAAGGGGAAGTAGTGGAACAAGGACCGTGCGCGCGCGTGTTTGCCGCACCGCAGCAGGAGTATACGCGTCAGCTACTGGCGTTGAGCTGACGCTTAAAAAGGATTGTAGTTTGAAAAGGGTTCGGCAATTGCCACACCAAAATTTTTCAATCGGCATGTTGCAGCAAATTCGTCCTGGCGATTTACAAACAGGCACGGCTCACCTTCACACTCCAGCACCGAACATGGAACTTCGATGTCGCTTAACGCCTGGCTTAGTTTGTACATCACCGACCATGCATTATCACCATCCGGGCTAAGCAATTTAAGCGCCACCAGGCTGTTGTCACCGCACGGTCCATTTTGCGGAATCGGTTCAACCTTCGAACCTGCGAAACCAGCAGACCAGCGATAGTTCTGCGGCAGTCGATGGACGATTGAGAGTTGTAATGGAGTCACTTATTTTCCCCGGAAGCACATTTATTTCACAGTTTATTTACATCAACTTTAACACATCATCAACAATCCGTCTTTATACAGATCGTAAAGATTGATGCCTCGCCAGCGTGGCCTCTATGGCTCTGATTTAAATAATATCTGCGGGCGTGGTCACGTTTGCGGGGCTATATGTACCCGTTTCTGCGATCTAACTCAACCTTTTTAACTACAATGATGTGACTTTTTACATAAATTGATTTTACATAAAATATACATACATCGGGGGAATGATAGATTTGTGGTTGACATGTATCAACAAAGGAAGCCTTTTAGCTTCCTCGTTGTGCAATAGATCACCGTTTTTTCGGCCGACTGGCGTACAAACAGAAGAGAATGGAACTGGTTGCGCAGAATGCAATTGACCAAATCATCGGCCATGCAGAGTTAAAGGTCGCAAGAGAAAGTAATGCGCCAACAATTGCCCCTATGCCGAAACGGAAGGTTCCTGCCAGCGAAGATGCCGTTCCCGCCATATGGGGAAACTCATCAAGAATGACCGCCATCGCATTGGATGACACCATCGACACGCAGCCCACAAACGCCGCAACGCCAACCACCAGCGACCAGAATCCCAGCCCCAGCAGCGCGCTAATGACCATCCACGCTGCCATAATAAACTGTATCCACAACCCCGAGCGGAACATATTTAACGCGCCAATACGGCGGACGAAGCGGCTGTTAAAGATGGTCATCACGAACAGAAAAAGAATGTTTAGCGCAAAGTAATAACCAAAGTTTTCCGGCGCGACGTGGTTGATTTCAATGTAGACAAACGGTCCGGCGCTTAAGAATGAGAACATCCCGGCAAAGCTGAAACCGCTGGCCAGCATATAACTCAGGACACGCTTATGACGGAACAGCGCCGCAAAGTTACCAATAGTGGTACGAATGTGAAAAGGCTGGCGACGCTCCGGTGGTAAGGTTTCTTTGATCAGAAAGAAGATCATTGCCGAAGCCAGAATCGCCGCCACGGCGAGGATCCAGAAGATGTAATGCCAGCTCAGCCACACCAGCACCCAGCCGCCAACTATCGGTGCCATCAGCGGTGCAATGGTCGTCACCAGCATGACAAACGACATCATCCGTGAGAACTCTTCTTTCGGGTAGATATCACGCATCAAAGCGTTGATAACCACGCTGGCCGCAGCCGCAGCCAGCCCGTGGAAGAAACGCATCACAATCAGCTGATCGATGGTTTGCGCCAACGCACACGCCACCGCGGCGGCGGCAAACACCAGCGTACCGCCAAGAACCACCGGCTTACGCCCGAAGCTGTCTGCCATCGGCCCGTAGATTAACTGCCCCAACGCAAAGCCCAGAATATAAGTACTCAGGGTCATCTGCGTACTGCCCGCCGGTACACCAAACTGCGCTGAAATTACCGGTAGCGCAGGCAGATACATATCAATCGACAGCGGCATCAACATGGCCAGCAGGCCAAGGATAAAAACAATAGCAAACGACGAATGCTGTCGGGTGGTCACAACGGGCTCCTGAAAGTCATTGAAAAGTTAGACGACGCTGGCAATTTCTTCTTCAGTTAACGGACGATATTCACCGGGGGCTAAATCAGCATCCAGCGTAATGCCGCCAATACGTTCACGATGCAGCTCAACCACATGGTTACCCACGGCGGCGAACATGCGTTTCACCTGATGATAACGCCCTTCGCTGATGGTCAGACGAACCTGCGTTGGGGTAATCACTTCCAGCACCGCCGGCTTAGTGAGATCTTTTTCGTTATGCAGCTGCACGCCTTTAGCAAATTGCTCTGCCGTATCGTCAGCTACGGGTGATTCCAGCGTCACCAGATAGGTCTTCTCGCAATGATGGCGCGGGGAAGTAATGCGGTGCGACCACTGACCATCATCTGTCATTAGTACCAGACCGGTGGTATCGATATCCAGACGCCCTGCAGCGTGCAGTTTCCACGCTACCGGTTCATCAAGAAAATAGAGCACCGTTGGGTGATCCGGGTCGTCCGTGGAGCAAACATAGCCCTGAGGCTTATTGAGCATGAAGTAACGTGGACCGTGTTGCTGCGCCAGCGGGTTGCCATCGTAAGCGACATCATGTTCAGGGAGCAGTTTGAACGCTGCATTACGGACGATTTCGCCATCGACGGTGACACGATTGCCGCGGATTTCACGCCCGGCAATAGCACGGCTAACGCCGAGTTGCTGTGCGATAAATTTATCAAGTCGCATGTGTGTGATTTTGCCTGTAAAAAACGGAGGTCGGGTAATGACCCGAAAATCTGAACTGTTGTCTGCCCAGTATAGCGGTCTAATAACTTCCCTCAAGGGAAAAAGATCCGTGGCATACTATTAGCAGAATAATCTACCTACGCGAGACCATGATTTTTACACTCCGCCCATATCAGCAAGAAGCCGTGGATGCCACGCTCAACCATTTTCGTCGTCATAAAACCCCTGCCGTAATCGTGCTGCCCACCGGTGCAGGTAAAAGCCTGGTGATAGCGGAACTGGCGCGGCTGGCGCGTGGTCGCGTGCTGGTGTTGGCACACGTTAAAGAACTGGTGGCACAAAACCATGAAAAATATCAGGCGCTGGGGCTGGAAGCCGATATTTTTGCCGCCGGGCTAAAGCGCAAAGAGAGCCACGGTAAAGTGGTATTTGGCAGCGTGCAGTCGGTCGCCCGTAATCTTGATGCCTTTCAGGGTGAATTTTCGCTGTTGATTGTCGATGAATGCCACCGTATTGGTGACGATGAAGAGAGCCAGTATCAGCAAATCCTCACTCACCTGACCAAAGTGAATCCCCACTTACGCCTGCTGGGGCTGACTGCCACGCCTTTTCGACTGGGCAAAGGCTGGATCTACCAGTTCCATTATCACGGCATGGTACGCGGCGATGAGAAAGCCCTTTTCCGTGACTGCATTTATGAGCTGCCGCTGCGTTATATGATTAAACACGGCTATCTGACGCCGCCAGAACGGCTGGATATGCCAGTAGTGCAATACGATTTCAGCCGCTTGCAGGCACAGAGTAACGGACTGTTCAGCGAAGCCGATCTCAACCGCGAGCTGAAAAAACAGCAACGCATTACGCCACACATCATCAGCCAAATCATGGAGTTTGCTGCAACGCGCAAAGGGGTGATGATTTTCGCCGCGACGGTCGAACACGCAAAAGAGATTGTGGGATTACTGCCTGCCGAAGATGCAGCACTGATTACTGGCGACACACCCGGCGCTGAGCGCGATGTATTAATTGATGATTTTAAAGCCCAGCGTTTTCGCTATCTGGTCAACGTCGCGGTACTGACCACCGGATTTGACGCCCCGCACGTCGATCTTATCGCCATTCTGCGCCCTACCGAATCGGTGAGTCTTTACCAACAAATTGTCGGGCGCGGCCTGCGCCTGGCCCCCGGCAAGACTGATTGCTTAATTCTTGATTATGCGGGTAACCCTCACGATCTCTACGCGCCGGAAGTTGGTACACCGAAAGGCAAAAGTGACAACGTTCCGGTACAGGTTTTCTGCCCTGCCTGCGGTTTTGCCAACACCTTTTGGGGGAAAACGACTGCCGACGGGACATTGATTGAACACTTTGGTCGTCGCTGTCAGGGATGGTTTGAAGATGACGACGGACATCGCGAACAGTGTGACTTCCGTTTCCGTTTTAAAAATTGCCCGCAATGTAACGCAGAAAATGATATTGCCGCCCGCCGTTGCCGCGAGTGTGATACCATTCTGGTTGACCCGGATGATATGTTAAAAGCGGCGCTACGACTGAAAGGCGCGCTGGTATTACGCTGTAGCGGCATGTCTTTGCAGCATGGGCACGACGAAAAAGGCGAATGGTTGAAAATCACCTATTACGATGAAGACGGCGCGGATGTGAGTGAGCGTTTCCGTCTGCAAACGCCCGCCCAGCGAACTGCCTTCGAGCAGCTTTTTATCCGCCCGCATACGCGCACACCGGGCATCCCGCTGCGCTGGATCACCGCCGCCGATGTCCTCGCCCAGCAAGCCTTATTGCGACACCCGGATTTTGTCGTCGCCCGCATGAAAGGCCAGTACTGGCAAGTGCGTGAAAAAGTGTTCGATTACGAAGGTCGTTTTCGTCGGGCGCACGAATTACGCGGTTAATGGTAGTTTTGATTGATGTATAAGGCGATTGAGTATAGAATCTCGCCCGCTTTTGCATACGCAAAGCAGATCACTTACCTGTTGCTGGGTCGCCTGTAGCAGGATTAATTTAAGAGAGAAAGAAATGTTTACTATCAACGCAGAAGTACGTAAAGAGCAGGGTAAGGGTGCGAGCCGCCGCCTGCGTGCCGCTAACAAGTTCCCGGCAATCATCTACGGTGGCAAAGAAGCGCCGCTGGCTGTCGAACTGGATCACGACAAAGTCATGAACATGCAAGTTAAAGCTGAATTCTACAGCGAAGTTCTGACCATCGTTGTTGACGGTAAAGAAATCAAAGTTAAAGCTCAGGACGTACAGCGTCACCCGTACAAACCGAAGCTGCTGCACATCGACTTCGTTCGCGCTTAATTGCTGAATAAGTTGTAAAAAACCCCGCTCCGGCGGGGTTTTTTGTCTCTGCAAATTATGCCTGATTACGGTATCGCTATTTTTTGCAGGCCAGATAAGGCGTTCACGCCGCATCTGGCATTCAGAACACAAAACCGATTAATTGCCGCCAGACGTCCGGCGCTGCAATTGATCGCGCAAGTTCGGCGGCGTGCCTTTAATGGTCAGGGTATCGGTTGCTGGATCCCAGAAGATGCGTTCACCTAACAGCATCGCATCAAAGTTAATAGTCAAGCCACCGCCGCTACCGGCAAACTTCGTCAACTGACGCAGTGTGCTACGGTCTGCCGGGAAGCTCTCTTCCAGTTCGTAGCCTTTTTCAGCCGCAAACTCCGTGAAGCTCACTTCGCTGACGCCTGCCAGCTCTTTCGACAGCGATTCCAGTTCAATCTCTTCACCTGCCTGCAGCTGCTCATTACAGTAGCTATAAACCTGCTGGCGCACGTTCTGTCGCTCTGCTTTATCCAGTTGTGCTTCGGCAGTGAAATCATCGACCGCTTGCAACAGCCCACGGTTTTGCGCTTTCGCGTTTAACCCTTCGCTGGCACCGAGGAAATCCATAAAGAAATCCGCCACTTTGCGCCCTACTCGCCCTTTCAGGAAAGTGAGATAGCGGGTCGACTCTGGATTGGTTTCCCACTCGGTTAAATCGATACGCGCAACAATATCCGCATGATTGATATCAAGA
This sequence comes from Escherichia sp. R1, assembly GCF_003000935.1. Classification (NCBI taxonomy): domain Bacteria; kingdom Pseudomonadati; phylum Pseudomonadota; class Gammaproteobacteria; order Enterobacterales; family Enterobacteriaceae; genus Escherichia; species Escherichia sp. R1. The sequence goes on along the minus strand of NZ_PSRU01000002.1, from coordinate 174,908 downwards.
TAATGGGTTGGGTTGATGTCGAGATTTTCGTTAACACGCATACTGCTCAGGTTGCTCAGAACTGCCACCAGCAGATACTCCACCGCCAGATAGCGATAGTGGCAAAACAGCACGAATCCACCGTCAGCAAAAGGATATTTCGCTAATTCGTCACGCAGGCGACCGGTTGCCGCGCGGCTAAATGCCAGAAAGTCCTCTTCGCCCTGACGCTGTAAGCGCAGCGTCTGCGCCAGTTCACTCTCTTCGCTAAACAAGCCGTAAGCTTTATTTTTGGCGCTATAGACCCGATGCAGTTCTGCCACCATCTCAACGACGGTTTCCGTCGGTTCCAGCAATGAATCGCGCAACACCAGCTCAAGGTTCTGCTCATCACGCTTGATAAGCTGGTGCAGAGCAATCTGGTTGATATCCAGACTCATGATAAACTCTCCTTTAAGACCGGGCGGTATTCAACCACCGCCGGTTAAGCGACGCAATAAAAGATGGCGGTCATTTTACAGAAGGCAGCGTAACGAGAATGATTTAACGCATAAAAAAGCAGAAAAAAAACCGTTGCTACGGTAATATGTTGCCCTTTCATCAACTAACTGATTTCGATTTATGCCACAAATTTCCCGCTACAGTGATGAACAGGTTGAACAATTGCTCGCAGAGCTGCTCAACGTACTGGAAAAACATAAGGCTCCGACCGACCTTTCCCTGATGGTGTTAGGCAACATGGTCACTAACCTTATCAACACCAGCATTGCCCCGGCCCAACGCCAGGCAATTGCCAACTCTTTTGCCCGCGCCTTACAGTCCTCTATCAACGAAGACAAAGCGCACTAAGGGAAACAGATAACAGGTTATGGTAACTCATCGTCAGCGCTACCGTGAAAAAGTCTCCCAGATGGTCAGTTGGGGGCACTGGTTTGCACTGTTCAATATTCTGCTTTCGCTCGTCATTGGCAGCCGTTACCTGTTTATCGCCGACTGGCCGACAACGCTTGCTGGTCGCATTTATTCCTACGTAAGCATTATCGGTCATTTCAGCTTCCTGGTGTTCGCCACCTACTTGCTGATCCTCTTCCCGCTAACCTTTATCGTCGGCTCCCAGAGGCTGATGAGGTTTTTGTCCGTCATTCTGGCAACGGCGGGAATGACGCTATTACTGATCGACAGCGAAGTCTTTACTCGTTTCCATCTCCATCTTAATCCCATCGTCTGGCAGCTGGTTATCAACCCAGACGAAAATGAGATGGCGCGCGACTGGCAGCTAATGTTCATCAGTGTGCCGGTTATTTTATTGCTTGAACTGGTGTTTGCGACGTGGAGCTGGCAAAAGCTGCGCAGCCTGACGCGTCGTCGGCGCTTCGCGCGCCCGCTGGCCGCATTCTTATTTATCGCCTTTATCGCCTCGCATGTGGTTTATATCTGGGCCGATGCCAACTTCTATCGCCCGATCACCATGCAGCGCGCTAACCTGCCGCTTTCGTACCCGATGACGGCACGACGTTTTCTTGAGAAGCATGGCCTGCTTGATGCGCAGGAGTATCAACGCCGTCTTATTGAGCAAGGCAATCCAGACGCCGTTTCCGTTCAGTACCCGTTAAGCGAACTGCGCTATCGCGATATGGGCACCGGGCAGAATGTGCTGTTGATTACTGTCGATGGCCTGAACTACTCACGCTTCGAGAAGCAGATGCCTGCGCTGGCAGGTTTTGCTGAGCAAAATATTTCGTTCACGCGTCATATGAGCTCCGGCAACACTACAGACAACGGCATCTTTGGCCTGTTTTATGGCATCTCGCCAAGCTATATGGACGGCATTTTGTCGACCCGTACGCCTGCGGCGTTAATTACTGCGCTTAATCAGCAAGGCTATCAGCTGGGGTTATTCTCGTCAGATGGCTTTACCAGCCCGCTGTATCGGCAGGCATTGTTGTCAGATTTCTCGATGCCGAGTGTACGCACCCAATCCGACGAACAGACCGCCACGCAGTGGATCAACTGGCTGGGCCGCTACGCACAAGAAGATAACCGCTGGTTCTCGTGGGTCTCTTTCAATGGCACAAACATTGACGACAGCAATCAGCAGGCATTTGCACGGAAATATAGCCGAGCAGTAGGCAATGTCGATGACCAGATCAACCGCGTGCTCAATGCACTGCGTGATTCTGGCAAACTGGACAATACGGTGGTGATTATCACTGCCGGGCGGGGTATTCCGCTGAGCGAAGAGGAAGAAACCTTTGACTGGTCCCACGGTCATCTGCAGGTGCCATTAGTGATTCACTGGCCAGGCACGCCGGCGCAGCGTATTAATGCGCTGACTGATCATACCGATCTGATGACGACGCTGATGCAACGCCTGCTACATGTCAGCACACCTGCCAGCGAATATTCGCAAGGTCAGGATTTGTTCAACCCTCAACGCCGCCATTACTGGGTTACCGCCGCGGATAACGATACGCTGGCAATTACCACCCCGAAAAAGACGCTGGTGCTGAACAATAACGGTAAATACCGCACTTACAACTTACGTGGTGAAAGAGTGAAAGATGAAAAACCACAGTTAAGTTTGTTATTGCAAGTACTGACAGACGAGAAGCGTTTTATCGCTAACTGATTAATTATAAATCAGTTAGCAAAATATCTTACTTGCAATCGGTGTGGAAAACGGTAGTATTAACAGCCACGAGTCGGCACGTAGCGCAGCCTGGTAGCGCACCGTCATGGGGTGTCGGGGGTCGGAGGTTCAAATCCTCTCGTGCCGACCAAAAATCCCAAGAAAACCAACCTATTGCGGTTGGTTTTTTTATATCTGCATTTAATTCGATAAACAGACAGCGACACATCACGACCTGTTTATTTTCTGTTATCAGAACGTCCAGACTACACCCGCCTGAGTTGTGCTGCTTTCTTCACGGGAGAAACGACTATCGATACCGAGCGTCAGGCCCGTCAATGTTTGCTCAAAGCCAGCTCCCGCATCAGTGTTCACGTTGTTGCAGCTGTTAATTGCCGAACTCCACATCGCCGTATCGTAATTAACGCCTTTTACGCTACCAAGACGCCCACGCACGGTGTCCAGTTCTGCATCAAATACCAGCGGTTGTGCTGCCGCCATATTCAGCACATCCGTGGTTGAAGGGGGCATTTGTACGCGATTCTCTGCGAGACTCCAGCTATGGTTGCCATTATCCAGCAAGGTATATTCATACGTACTGATATCAACAACGCTTCCGGCATTGCCCAACGTAAATGCCGCATCACCGCGCCCTCCTTTAATCGTGGGATCAGTCGCCGCGCCATAAACCTGTAGCACTCCATTATTGATCGTAGTCTGGTTTACCGCGCCACCCATTTGAACAATTTGATAACCATCATTTAATACTGAGTATTCTGCGGTGCCATTTATTTCAATGTACTGATATCCCCCGTTAATTTCAGTATTACTACTTACACCTAATTCTTATATATGCTGTTCTCCGCCAGGATTGATTTTCGTATTATTGGCGGTCCAATAAACCAGCTGGATATCTTTTTCCAGGACAACACCATCAACTGTCTCACCATACTCAACAGTTAATGCCAATGCTATGGGTGAATATAACGCTGTAGCCACCAGAACAGATATTGCGGAACGACAAAGAGAAACAGAACCAGATTGGTGCATTAAGCTTTCATCCTATGAAATTAATTGCTGTTAAAAGCATTGGGGACAGAAAATACCCATAGCTCCATACCCGGAGTCAGTTTTTAAAAACTGTTTAAAGAAATGCACAAGTATTGTGATTGATTTTTTAGTTGTTTTTCCTGATGAGAAGCTGATGCAAAATTCCGTCTTTATAATGAAGATGATGCCAAAGCGAACGACAAAGTTGTAGTTTTCACTACATGTCCATACATAAAATGGGGTAACATTCACGCGCCTGGTAGCGTTACCAACGCTACGCTCAAACATAATGATTCTAATAAAACCTCAGGAGACTACTATGCCTGAAGCAACGCCTTTTCAGGTGATGATTGTGGATGATCATCCACTTATGCGACGCGGTGTTCGTCAGTTACTGGAGCTTGATTCTGGCTTTGAAGTGGTCGCCGAAGCGGGCGACGGCGCAAGCGCGATCGATCTGGCGAATAGACTGGATATCGACGTGATCTTGCTGGATCTCAATATGAAAGGCATGAGTGGCCTGGATACCCTCAATGCCTTGCGCAGGGATGGCGTTACCGCGCAAATTATTATCCTGACCGTATCAGATGCCTCCAGCGATGTCTTTGCACTGATAGACGCAGGCGCAGACGGTTATCTGTTGAAAGACAGCGACCCGGAAGTGTTACTGGAAGCAATTCGTGCCGGAGCGAAAGGCAGCAAAGTCTTTAGCGAACGCGTCAATCAGTACTTACGTGAACGTGAAATGTTTGGCGCGGAAGAAGACCCCTTCAGCGTGCTGACAGAACGCGAGCTGGATGTTCTGCACGAGCTGGCACAGGGGCTGTCAAATAAACAGATTGCCTCGGTGTTGAATATTTCCGAGCAGACAGTAAAAGTCCATATTCGCAATCTGCTGCGTAAACTCAACGTCCGCTCACGCGTGGCGGCCACCATTCTGTTCCTGCAACAACGCGGGGCACAATAAAAATAGCCCGATGGCATCACCATCGGGCCACTTTTTATTTACTCTCCTGCGGCGACAAATGTTGCATCGCCTGCGCGATACTACGTTCGATCACCGCACGGCGAGTATCGTTGGCAGGTAAGAGTTTCAACATCATCTCCCACGCGGCAACGGCTTCGCCAAATCGTTGCTGCTCAAAGGCATTAAATGCATACATGCTTAACACACGGATATTGCTATGGTCCGTTCTCACCAACTGGCGCAGCAGTTCGCCGCCGAGGCGGTTGTCGTTGGGATCAGATGAACGTGTCAACGCTTCAGCGTATCCCAGTGCAGCATCGCTGTTTTTCGGATCGAGGCGATACGCAGTGGCGTATGCATCGGTGGCGATACTGGCGTTACCCAGCGCCATGCCAACGCGGCCCAACATAATCCAGCCTTCTATATCTCCCGGATTTTTTTGCAGTTGAGTACGCATCCCCAGCGCAAGGCGCGACATCTCTTCTTCGTTGAGCGGATCGGCTTTCGGATCCAGCGCCCTGTCCAGTAACGCCGGAGCCTGTGCCGTGGCCTGCTGCCAGATTTTCACCTGCTGATAATTGCCAGTCTGGTAGTAGCTGACGCCAGCCACAATTAACGCCACCACAATACCCGGCAGATAAACAATATATCCGGCACGCTTACCTTCCGGCACGCTTTGTTCTGGAAACGCTTCCGGCACCACGCGTACCCGACGCCGCGAACGGGCGTATATGACCCAACCGCCAATGCCAATAGCCACTACTGGCAGCACCCACAGCAGCACGGTCAGCGGCGTTAACGGCGGATCGTAAGTGACGAAGTTGCCGTAACGCGCCACCATATAATCGACAATCTCTTTCTTACTTTTGCCTTCCTGCATCAGTTCATACACTTTCTGGCGCAGGTCGGTGGCAATCATCGAGTTGGAATCGGCAATGCTGTTGTTCTGGCATTTCGGGCAGCGCAGTTCTTCAGTGAGCTGACGGAACTGTTGTTCCTGTGCTTCATCTTTAAACTGCAACACGTCGATAGTCGCCAGCGCTGAGCCGGAGATCATCAGCATCAGCACGCCCAATAAAAACCTCATTGTGCGGCCTCCTTACTGTATTTCTCCCACAGTGGCTTGATCTCTTCTTCCCAGACGCGAGGATTGAGATCGCCCGCATGGCGATAGCGAATGATGCCGTTGCCGTCAATAAGGAACGTTTCTGGCGCGCCATAGACACCGAGATCCAGCCCTAACATGCCGTCGCCATCAAACAGGCTTAGCGCGTAAGGATTGCCCAGCTCTTTCAGCCAGCTGATTGCCTTCTGGCGATCGTCTTTATAGTTCATGCCGACCACGCGGATGCCCTGCGCAGAAAGCTGATTCAGATATTGATGTTCCGCACGGCAGGTCGGACACCAGGTCGCCCAGACGTTAAGCAGCACCGGTTTGCCCTGAGTCAGCACATCCGCCTGATAAAACTGCCCCGGATTGTCCAGTGATTCGAGGCGAAACTTCGGCACTGGCTTGCCAATGAGCGCCGATTCCAGATTGGTCGGATCATCCCCTTCGGCATTACGCGCCAGCTGCCACAGTAGCGCCGTGGCAATCGCCAGGAAGATAATCAACGGAATTAACAATACTTTGCGCTTCATACAGCCTCCGGCGCAGTTTTCTGCGGGTTCACGCGCTTACGATAGCGAGGATCAAACAGGCACAGCAGCCCGCCCAATGCCATCATCAGCCCGCCCGCCCAAATCCAGCGAACAAACGGTTTGTAGTAAAGACGCACGGCCCACGCGCCGTTTTCCAGCTCTTCACCGAGCGCGGCGTACAGGTCACGCGTGATGCCGCCGTCAATCGCCGCTTCGGTCATCATCGACCCGGCAGTGTTGTAATAACGTTTTTCCGCATACAGCACCGTTTCCGGCTTGCCATCGCGCGTTACGCCGATAGTCGCCACACCGCCACGCCAGTTCGGGCCAGTCACCTCTTTGACATCACGGAAGGTGAAGCGATATTCATGAATATCGACACTATCGCCGGACTTCATGCGCACATCACGCTCAACGCTATAGTTCTGGCTAAAGGCAATACCAACAATTGTCACTGCCAGCCCCAGGTGAGCCGCCACCATTCCCCAATAACTGAAGGTGGTTTTCGTACCGCGTGAAATACGCAGCGCAGCTTCCGCAATTGCCAGCACCGCAATCCAGCAGGCCATTGCCAGGCCGAGCACCGTCATCGCCACAACTTTGCTTTCGAACAGCCACGGCAGCAGCAGCGACAGCACCAGCGTTGAGATGAAGGCGATAATCAATAAATTGCGGATTTTACGTGGGCGATCGCGCCCCCAGCGCACCAGAGGACCGACACCAAGCAGCAGCGCAAACGGCACCATCAGCCAGGTAAACATGGTGTTGAAGAACGGTTCGCCAATCGAAATGCTGCCCAGTCCCAGTTGCTTGTGCACTAACGGCAGCAGCGTCCCCAGTAATACCACCAGCATCGCGGCGACCAGCAAAACGTTGTTCGCTAACAGCAGAGATTCCCGCGACCACAGCGCATTGTTTACGCGTGAGCGAACTTTGTGTCCACGCGCGGCAAACAGCAGCAGCGAACCACCAATCACCAGTACCATAAAGGCGAGGATAAACATACCGCGTGCCGGATCAGAGGCAAACGCGTGTACCGATACCAGCACGCCGGAACGCACCAGGAAAGTCCCCAGCAGACACAACGAGAAGGCACTGATTGCCAGCAGTAATGTCCACGCTTTGAAGCTGGCGCGTTGTTCAGTGACCGCCAGTGAGTGCATCAGCGCAGTCCCCACCAGCCACGGCATAAACGAGGCGTTTTCTACCGGATCCCAGAACCACCAGCCGCCCCAGCCGAGTTCGTAATAGGCCCATGCGGAACCGAGCACAATGCCGAGCGTCAGGAAGATCCACGCAGCCAGCGTCCACGGACGAGTAAAACGCGCATAAGTGCTGTCCAGACGCCCACTCAACAAAGATGCAATGGCAAAAGCAAACGCCACCGAGAAACCGACGTACCCCATATAGAGCAGAGGCGGGTGGAAAATTAGCCCCGGATCCTGCAACAGTGGGTTAAGATCGCGCCCTTCAATCGGGAAATTCGGCAGCGTGCGTGAGAACGGGTTAGAGGTAAAGAGAATGAACAGCAAAAAGCCGACACTGACCATCCCCATTATCGCCAGTACGCGGGCAACAATATCCAGCGGAATACGCTGACTAAAAATCGCTACCGCAAAGGTCCAGCCGCTCATCAGTAGCACCCACAGCAGGAGCGAGCCTTCATGCGCGCCCCAGGTAGCCGCCACGCGATACCACACCGGAAGCTGGGTATTGGAGTTGCTGGCAACATAGGTGACGGTAAAGTCGTTGACCACGAAAGCATTGACCAGCACCAGAAATGCGCCAGCCACAGACATAAACAGCAGCCAGGCAAACAAGCGGGAAGACGCCATCATGCGCGCGTCCCCGCGCGCCACGCCCCATAGCGGATACACGGACAGCAGCAGCGCAATTCCTAGCGCCAGACACAGCAGCCCGTTACCAATTTCTGGCATCATGATGCTGGGTCCTTATAAACACTCGCCGGGCGACGGTGGTTAGCTTCCATCGCTTTCTCAACTTCTGGCGGCGTGTAGTTTTCATCGTGTTTCGCCAGCACTTCTTTCGCGAGGATATGATTGCCTTTTTCCAGTTCGCCCTGCACCACAACGCCCTGCCCTTCACGGAACAGATCCGGCAAAATGCCTTCGTAAGAGACATCTACTGAACCTTCAGCGTCGTAAATGGTGAAAGTTACTTTTAGCGAATTGGGATCGCGCTGCACACTCCCCGGCATCACCATCCCGCCAACGCGCAGACGCTGACCGACTTCCGGCATCTGCTGAGTTTCACGCTTGCCGTAGAGAATCTCCCCCGGCGTATAAAAGAGATCAATATTCGAGCGCAGCGCATATAGCACCAGACCGATAGTCAGCGCCAGCCCCGCCAGCACGGCACAGGCAATCCACAAGCGGTTTTTACGGCGAATATTCATGCAGCCTCCTGCTGTTGCGCAGCACGTAAACGCGCCTCACGCGCCCGCTGTTGCGCCACGCCACGCAGAATTGCGCGATGTTGCATCACCGAGTGCACGACCAAAACCACCAGCGGAATAACGGTCATCACCACCGCCAGCCAGACAAAAAAGGCGTAACCGCCCATTGCGAAAAATTCATTCCAGGAAGCAAATGCAGGGGTCATTTACGGCCTCTTTTCAGTATCAGTTCACTCACCCACGGACGGCGTTTTTCCATCAGCAAAATCAAATTACGCATCCGCATCAGCGTCAGCGTGGCAGACAGGAGCAGGAAGCCAAAAATCGACCAGCGCAGCGGCGAACGCATCGCCGGATCGATACTTTGCTGCATCCGCGTTGATCCCTGATGCAGGGTGTTCCACCACTCAACGGAGTAATGAATAATCGGCAGATTCACCACGCCAATCAGCACCAGGATACCTGCCGCACGGCCAGCCAGACGACGGTCGTCGAAGGCGTGCCACAGGGCAATGACACCAACATACAGAAACAGCAGCACCAGTTCAGAAGTCAGACGTGCATCCCATACCCACCAGGTGCCCCACATCGGTTTTCCCCATGCAGAGCCGGTAACCAGGGCAATAAAGGTAAACACGGCACCAATGGGGGCCATCGCCGCCACCGCCAGGTTGGCCATTTTCATCTGCCAGACCAGGCCAATAAACGCTGCCACCGCCATTGATGCATAAATGCCCATCGACCAGATCGCCGCAGGCACATGCAGGTAGATAATGCGGTAGCTATTTCCCTGCTGATAATCAGCCGGAGCAAAGCCGAATCCCCAGATCCAGCCGACGGTAAGCACGACCACACTGGCAATTGCCAGCCACGGTATAAACCAGCCACAGATTTGATACAGCCGTGGTGGGATCGCCAGTTGATGCAGTGTTTTCCACATAGTTTCGATACCAGACTCGAACAAAAATCAGTAATCCAGCGTTATTGAATGCTGATTCGTAACGCTGCCGCCGTCGCAAAAGGACTTAATGTCGCGGTGCCTGCCAGCAACGCGCCTAAAATTGCCAGATACCCATCAACGGGCAAATGCATAGAAGCCGCGTCCATCGCGGCGGTGGCAAAGATGAGTAATGGGATAGTCAGCGGTAACACCAGTATGCTGAGCAGCACACCACCGCGCTTAAGTCCCACTGTCAGCGCCACGCCCGGCGCACCAAGAAAGCCAAGCGTAGGGGTTCCCAGCAGTAGCGTTAACGCCATCACTTGCCAGCCATAAACATCCATTCCCAGTAGCATTGCTACCAGGGGCGAAAGGATGAGTAACGGCAGACCGGTTACCATCCAGTGCGCCATCACCTTCGCCAGCACAGCGGCGGGCAAGGGTAACGGCAACAACATCAATTGTTCAAGACTGCCGTCCTGCAAATCGTCACGGAACAGTCGCTCGAGTGCCAGCAAGGATGAAAGCAGCGCAGCAACCCAGATAATGCCCGGCGCAATACGCGCCAGCAGTTGCGGCTCCGGACCGATACTGAGCGGAAAAAGGGTAATTACAATCAGGAAGAACCACAGCGGGTTGGCGATTTCGGCGCTATGGCGAAACGCTACGCGCAGCTCAAGACGGAAAATGCGCCAGAACATCATGCGGCCCCCGTTTGCGTCAGTGAAATGCGGCGAATTTTACTTTCAGCAACGTTGAGCGGCTGGTGGGTAGTCAGAATCACAATCCCCCCCTGCTCCGTATGCTGCGCCATACGCTGGGTCAGACGATCGACGCCGTTAACGTCAATCGCGGTAAAAGGCTCGTCGAGTATCCATAACGTGGCACGGGTCAGCCACAGACGCGCTAAAGCGACGCGGCGTTGTTGCCCGGCAGAAAGTTGATTTACAGGAATATCTTCGAATCCGGCAAGCCCGGCCTGCGCCAGGGCTTCCAGACATTGTGCGGTATCGCCATCGCGATGATAAAAGTGCAGATTTTCTAACGCCGTCAGCCGGGTTTTGATCCCCGGCTGATGGCCTATCCATAACAGGTTTTGATGGTAGCTGTCGCGTACCTGATGCAAGGGCTGCCCTTGCCAGAGAACCTCGCCTGCGTCAGGGCGAGACAACCCCGTCAGCAAACGGAGAAGCGTTGTCTTCCCCGCGCCGTTGCTACCGGTGATTTGTACCCACTCTCCTGCGTTCAGCGTAAATGATAAACCACTAAATAAGGTTCGTTCATCCCGCTCGCAAAGTAACTCTCTGGCTTCAAGCATACCCACGCAATAACCCTGTTAAAAACCTGGCTCGACTTCACGCATGTCGGGCAGCTTGTGCGCTATCCCTTTATGGCAATCAATACAGGTTTGCCCATCTTTCACCGCCTGGTCATGCATCTTCGCGGCAACCGATTTCTGGGCGGTTGTATCCATATACTCGAAGTTGTGACAGTTACGGCACTCCTGCGAGTTGTTGTCCTTCATGCGCCGCCACTCATTCTGTGCCATCGTCAGGCGATGAGCTTCAAATTTCTGCGGCGTGTCAATAACGCCAAAAATTTTACCATACAGCTCTTTACTTGCTTTGAGCTTGCGTATCATCTTTGGCACAAACTCGTGCGGAACGTGACAATCCGGACAGGTCGCACGGACGCCGCTACGGTTGTTGTAGTGCACGGAATCCATGTATTCCTGATACACCGTGTTACGCATTTCGTGGCAGCTAATGCAGAACTCTTCGGTATTGGCTTTTTCCATCCCGGTGTTAAAGCCGCCCCAGAAGACGATGCCGCCGACAAAACCGATCAACAGCAGCGTCCCTAGCGCCAGACGGCTGGGGGTACGCCACCATTTCCACAGGCGCTTAATCAGACCAGGCTTACGGTCAGAATTTCCCATAATAACCTCTTATTTCCCGTAACCTTTTGATGGGGTAAAGGTATTCCCCACGATTGGCGCGGTATCGGCCTGCGGTACGTGACATTGCAGACAGAAATAACGACGCGGAGCCACTTCCGCGCCCACTTTGCCGTCGCTGTCCATAAAGTGAGTAGGACTAATGCGCGGCGCGCCAGTGGTGCGATAACTTTCGACACCGTGGCACTGCAAGCAGCGGTTGGTATTGGTCGTTACCTGATAACCTTCAACGCTATGCGGGATCATTGGCGGCTGATTCACATAGTTCAGCGGCATCCGATCCTGCTCTTTTGGCATCCGAATGGCCCCTTCCTGCGTCCCGGATACTTCCGGCGACTGGCTAAAATCGACGCCATTAGCCGCCCAAACCGCGCCGCTTACCACCAGGGCCAGCATCGCCGTCCATTGACACAGCGCTTTCTTCAGGTCATGGCTTTTCATGATTTCGCTCCCGAACTCCATCGTGTAGTTATTGTAAATACATCCTCAGAACAGACATCCACGCAGCGACCGCACGTCATGCAATCGCGGCTGGTGACCTGCACCGGGCTTTGTTCATCCAGCACCGGGGCACGTAGCACATGCGGTTCCGGGCAAACATGAAAACAATCCATACAGCGGTTACATTTCTGCCGATCGGTGGCCGCAACGGTAATCACACCTTTGCTACCCAGCACGCCATACAGTGCACCAACCGGACAAATGTGCCCGCACCAGCCGTGTTCAACGACCAGTAGATCAAATAAAAACAGCGCGAGAATAAGCAGCGCGCCGCTGCCGAAGCCCATTACCAGGCTACGCCCCATCAGAGAAACGGGGTTGATCCATTCCCAGATGAACGTGCCAGTTAAGGCCGATCCCACCAGAATGACCACCAACAGCACGTAGCGAATATGGCGAGGGATCGTCGCAGACTGATTGAGGTCAAATCGTCTGCGTAACCAATTTGCTAAGTCGGTAATCGGGTTCAGCGGACAGACCCAGCTGCAAAATAATCGCTTTCCTGCCAGGGCGTAGAGCACTGTGATAATCACCGCACCGGTCAACGCCACCGTGGCAGGCAGATGACCGCTGGCAAGACTTTGCAGTGTCATCAGCGGATCGGTCAGTGGAACGGTGTCGAATAACAGGCTACTGCTGTAGTTGCCGTGCAAGATCCACACACCAAACCACGGACCGCTCAAAAACATCCCCAGCACGAAGAACTGACAAAGGCGACGTAACACTAACCAACGGTGACTGCGCCACCAGCCTTTTTTCTCCAGCGCCTCGCGCCCGGCGTCACGTTTACGATTTGCCATTGTTCCCCTCCAGCCAGCCGAAGCGGTAATGGTGACCTAACTCCCCTTTCGCCAGTGACAGCGGTAACACCTTGATTGCCGGTTGTTCCAGCACGCACACTTTTTCGCACTTACCGCAGCCGGTACAGGCGTCGCTGTGAACCGTCGGCAGAAAGCGGGCGTGCTTACCGGTACGCGTGTTGCGCTCCAGCTCCAGGGTGATGGCCTCATCAATTTTCGGGCATTCGCGATAACAAACATCGCAGCGCAGCCCCTGAAAGTTGAGACAGTTTTCCTGGTCCACCAGTACCGCCAGCCCCATCCGCGCGTCGTCGATCGATTCGATCTCACGATCCAGCGCACCGCTCGGGCACACTTTGGCGCACGGAATGTCCTCACACATTTCGCAAGGAATATCCCGTGCGACAAAATATGGCGTGCCCGCCGACAGACCAGAGGCCAGGGTCGCCAGTTTTAAGGTGTCGTAAGGGCAAGCCTGAACACACTGACCGCAACGCACACAGGCACTGGCAAAGGCGTTCTCGTTTATGGCTCCGGGCGGGCGCAACCGCACGCCAGATGCGCGTGCGGTTTGCTGTTGTAACCCCAGCGCCACACCCACGGCAGCCAGCCCGCCTGCTGTGCGAACGACATCGCGCAGAAAGCGGCGGCGACCATTTTGAGGTTTCGCTGACCGGGACATAATGGCTTACACCTTCTCCAGTTTGACCGCGCACTTCTTGAAGTCCGTCTCTTTCGAGAGCGGATCGGTCGCGTCCAGCGTCAGTTTGTTAACCAGCTGTGCGGCGTCGAAGAACGGCATGTACACCAGGCCCTGCGGCGGACGGTTACGACCGCGCGTTTCGACAATCGAGATCACTTCGCCACGGCGAGAAACCACTTTCACTTTGTCGCCACGACGCAGATCGCGCGCTTTCGCATCCAGCGGGTGAATAAACAGGACCGCTTCAGGGAAGGCGCGGTGCAGTTCCGGTACACGGCGAGTCATACTGCCGGTATGCCAGTGCTCCAGGACGCGTCCGGTAGAGAGCCACAGGTCGTACTCTTCATCCGGTGCTTCCGCCGCCGGTTCGAACGGCAGCGCGAAGATCACCGCTTTGCCATCCGGTTTACCGTAGAACTTGTAGCCTTCGCCCGCTTTCACGTACGGGTCGTTACCTTCGCTGTAACGCCACTGCGTTTCTTTACCGTTCACCACCGGCCAGCGCAGGCCGCGTGCTTTGTGGTAATCATCGAACGGCGCGAGATCGTGACCGTGACCGCGACCAAACCATGCGTACTCTTCGAACAACCCTTTTTGCAGATAGAAGCCCAACTCGCGGGATTCGTCATTCAGCTGATCTTCCGCCAGTTCGGATACCGGGAATTTGCTCACTTCCGGAGTGGCATACAGAACCTCATACAGCGTTTTGCCACGCAGTTCAGGTTTCTTCGCCAGCAACTCTTCCGGCCACACTTCTTCAGTTTTGAAGCGGCGGGAGAACTGAACTAACTGCCAGAGATCCGATTTCGCTTCGCCCGGTGCCTGTACCTGCTGACGCCAGAATTGAGTACGGCGTTCGGCGTTACCGTAAGCCCCCTCTTTTTCTACCCACATTGCGGTCGGCAGGATCAAGTCGGCTGCCAGCGCACTGACCGTCGGATACGGATCGGAAACGATGATAAAGTTGCGCGGATCGCGCCAGCCCGGCATACGCTCTTCATTAATGTTCGGTCCGGCCTGCATGTTATTGGTACACATGGTCCAGTAAACATTCAGTTTGCCGTCTTTCAGCGCACGGTCTTGTGCCACCGCGTGCAGACCGATTTTCGCCGGAATGGTGCCACTCGGGATATTCCACTTCTTCTCGCAAATATCACGATGTTTCTCGTTAGTCACCACCATGTCCGCAGGCAGACGGTGAGCAAAGGTGCCCACTTCACGCGCAGTACCACACGCGGAAGGCTGCCCGGTCAGGGAGAACGGACCGCAACCCGGCTGGGAAATTTTGCCGGTCAGCAGGTGCAGGTTGTAGACCAGGTTGTTGGCCCATACACCACGGGTATGCTGGTTGAAGCCCATCGTCCAGTAGGAGATGACTTTCTTGTTCGGATCGGCATACAGCTGCGCCAGTTGTTCTAACTGGTCTTTCGGCACGCCGGTCATTTCGGCGGTTTTTTCCAGCGTATATTCAGCAACGAAGGCTTTGTAATCTTCAAAGCTCATTGGTTCGGAGGCGTCAGAACCCGGATTCTTCGCTGCTTTTTCCAGCGGATGGGTCGGACGTAAACCGTAGCCGATGTCCGTCGCCCCTTTGCGCAGGTTAACGTGTTTGCTGAAGAAGTCCTGATTTATCGCATTGTTTTGAATGATATAGTTGGCGATATAGTTCAGGATCACCAGGTCAGATTGCGGCGTAAAGATGATGCCGTTATCCGCCAGCTCGAAGCTACGATGCTGGTAGGTAGAAAGCACCGCCACGGTGACGTTCTGGTTAGAAAGACGACGGTTAGTGATGCGCGACCAGAGGATCGGGTGCATCTCCGCCATGTTTGCGCCCCACAGCACAAACGCGTCAGCCTGCTCGATGTCGTCGTAGCAGCCCATCGGCTCATCCATACCAAAGGTACGCATAAAGCCAACTACTGCCGACGCCATACAGTGACGCGCGTTCGGGTCGATGTTGTTCGAACGGAAGCCCGCTTTAAACAGCTTGGACGCGGCATAACCTTCCCAGATAGTCCACTGACCAGAACCGAACATACCGATCGATTCCGGCCCTTTTTCTTTCAGGGCGGTTTTGAATTTCTCTTCCATCACATCGAAGGCCTGATCCCAGGTGATTGGGGTAAATTCGCCTTCTTTGTCATATTTACCGTTTTTCATACGCAGCAGCGGCTGCGTCAAACGGTCTTTACCGTACATGATTTTGGGCAGGAAATAGCCCTTAATGCAGTTCAGGCCACGGTTAACCGGTGCGTCCGGGTCGCCCTGACAGGCCACCACACGCCCCTGCTGCGTTCCGACCAGAACGCCGCAACCCGTACCGCAGAAACGGCACGGCGCTTTATCCCATTTAATGGCTTCCTGCTGACCAACAACGGCGCGGGCAACGCCCGGCACGCTGAGACCGGCAGCCGCCGCAGCGGCCGCAACGGCGTTAGCTTTCATAAAGCTACGACGACTGAGTTTCATGGTGTTTCCTCACCTTGCTCTTCCTGCTGGTGATAAACCAGCGACACCGCCAGCACGCCCTCTACGTTGCGTACTGACTCAATGGTTTGGATCAGCGTTTCGCTGTCTTCTGCTTCCACCACCACAATCAACTGACCGCTCGGCGCGTCGCTGACAGCAACTTCACAGCCGGTAAAGGCGTTCAGTTGGGTGCTGATGTCTGAAATTCGTTCGCTTTTGGCCTGCACGACCAGGCTGCAAACTTGCCAGTTAGTGTGCATGGAGATACTCCGCAGTTATGGCTGATACCGGACAGCTGGCTGCACATGCTCCACATCCGTTGCAAAGTTGGCTATTAAGTTGCGGCTGGTAGATCCCGGAGAGCGTCGGGCGAAAGATAATTGCCATTGGCTCACAGCTATCCTGACAGCGGCGGCATTCAACTGACTGATACGCCAGGCAGGCTTCCCCGATAGTGAACTGCAAATCCCAGGCCCTGGTGTGGCGCGGAGAAAATAGTGATTCGGGGCAAGCCTGCGCGCAGGCGTAGCAGAAGCTGCACTCGTTATTTTTGAAATTAACGCTCGGATAACCACCCGCGCCGCGTTGCAGAATGTTGTTTTCACAAGCATTAATACAGGCGTCGCAGCGGGTGCAATGGGTCAGAAAATGAGATTCATCACCGGACCAGGGCGGACGGATACCGTTACTGGCTTTGCGCCAGCGACCAGTGAGTATGCCCCGACGGGATGCATCAATCTTCACATTGACCTTCCATCATTAACGCGCTCTGAAAATTGAGAGCGACCAAATAAACCGCATAATTAATAAGCCATTTTTATAGCCGCTAAGATATTAAAGGATGTGTCAAAGATGCATACCCCGATCGGGGTAAAACCTGTAGCAGGATCAAAAGAGTGGCGGGAAGCGTGGCAAAAACGGGCTTTTGCTCACATTTCAAATGGTTATAAACATATTTATATAGCGATTAATTCGCCAGAGATATTTCTGCTGGTTTGTTTTCTCATCAGAATTTAACACTAAAAGAGCAGGTAAAATTATCTGAATGTTCTTTAAGTTATTCATAAAGCAAATTAATAAATCTGATGAATATGTTAACCTTCAGCGACATCATCGGTGAAAACCTATAAATGAAGAAGGAAAGCAAAAAAATGAAGACCATTCTACCTGCAGTATTGTTTGCCGCTTTCGCCACCACTTCCGCCTGGGCGGCAGAAAGCGTCCAGCCACTGGAAAAAATCGCACCTTATCCACAAGCTGAAAAAGGCATGAAGCGTCAGGTGATTCAGTTAACTCCGCAAGAAGATGAATCTACCCTGAAAGTAGAACTGTTAATCGGTCAGACGCTGGAAGTCGACTGCAATTTGCATCGTCTCGGCGGGAAGCTGGAAAGCAAAACGCTGGAAGGCTGGGGCTATGATTATTATGTCTTTGATAAAGTTAGCTCGCCGGTTTCCACGATGATGGCCTGCCCGGATGGCAAGAAAGAGAAGAAATTTGTCACCGCGTATCTGGGCGATGCTGGAATGCTGCGTTACAACAGCAAGCTGCCGATCGTGGTGTATACGCCAGACAATGTGGATGTGAAGTACCGTGTCTGGAAGGCGGAAGAGAAAATTGACAACGCGGTTGTTCGCTAAACTGCTGTGAAGTGCTGCAACCTGTAGGCCGAATAAGGCGGTTACGCTGCATCCGACATCTAACGCCCGAGCCGGTTGCCTGATCCGACGCTGAAAGCATACGCCACATCCGGCAAACCATGCCGGATGTGGCACATCATTACAACGCAATATCCGCCACTTCTTTTTGAACGGGTTGCGGTTTCAACTGCGGTTTCGGCGTACTATCTACTGCCTGCGGCTTGTCGTATTTCAGCCCCAGCACTTCGCTGGTGTACTGCAACTCGCGTTCTGTTGCCGCTACATCACCGTTCAGCTTGCGTCCATAAGACGGAACGATCGCTTTCAACGTAGCCTGCCATTGCGGGCTGGAAACGCGATCGCCAAATACTTTTTCCAGCAGATTCAACATAATCGGCGCGGCGGTTGACGCCCCTGGCGATGCCCCCAGGAGCGCGGCAATGGTCCCTTGCTGGTCACTGACGACTTCAGTACCCAGACGCAGTACGCCACCTTTATCGGCATCACGCTTGATAATCTGCACGCGCTGCCCCGCTTGCCACAAACGCCAGTCCTCTTTTTTCGCCTGCGGATAGTACTCTTTCAACGCTTCAAAACGATCCTCTTCACTCAACATCACCTGACTCACCAGATATTTCACCAGATCGAAATTATCCAGCCCAACGTGTATCATCGGCATCACGTTAGAGGTGGTGGTGGAACTCATCAGATCCCACAATGAACCGTTTTTGAGGAATTTGGTTGAGAAGGTGGCAAATGGCCCAAACAGCACTACGCGTTTACCGTCAAGAACACGGGTATCGATATGCGGAACCGACATCGGTGGTGCGCCAACGGATGCTTTACCGTAAACCTTCGCCAGATGGTGATTAACCACGTCCGGGTTTTCCGAAACAAGGAACTGTCCACCCACCGGGAAACCGGCGTAGTCTTTCGCCTCCGGAATCCCCGATTCCTGTAACAGTTTCAGCGCCGCACCGCCCGCGCCGATAAAGACAAATTTGGCGCGGATGTTCTGTGCAGTGCCGTTTTTCAGATCGGCAACGGTGACGGTCCAGCTGTTATCGTCATTACGCTTTAGGGCGCGGACTTCGCTGCTGAGTTGCAGCGAGAAGTTAGATTTCTTCTGTAAGGAGGCGATCAACTGGCGGGTGATCTCGCCATAGTTCACATCAGTGCCAATTTCTGTGCGTGTTGCCGCTACTTTCTGTTGCGGATCGCGCCCTTCCATCACTAACGGTGCCCACTCTTTGATCTGCGCGTGATCTTCAGAGTAACGCATACCGCGAAACAGCGAGCTTTGTTGCAACGCGGCGTAACGGGCGCGCAGGAAATTAACGTTATCCTCGCCCCAGACAAAGCTCATATGCGGAACGGTATTGATAAATGAACGCGGAGTACGCAGCACACCGCGCTCGACCTGGTGCGCCCAGAACTGGCGGGAAATCTGAAATGCTTCGTTAATGGCGACTGCTTTTTCAATACTGATGCTGCCGTCGGCATTTTGCGGGGTGTAATTGAGTTCCATCAGTGCAGAATGCCCGGTTCCGGCGTTGTTCCAGCCGTTCGAACTCTCCTGCGCGACACCTTCCAGGCGCTCCACCATGGTCATCGACCATTCAGGCTCCAGCTCGCGTAAATAGGTCCCCAACGTGGCGCTCATAATGCCGCCGCCAATCAACAGTACATCAGTTTCCTGCTCCTCGGACGCTTTCGCTTTTGCCGCCATCGAAACGGCATTAAGCCCCACGGCCATCGAGAAGAGCATGGCAGTCACTTTTTTCATCTTGTTAATGCCTTACTTTTAGTCGCTTTATTGCAGGTGAGATTTGCGCGGCATCAACGGTAACACTTAAGTAACAACATTTAAATAATGTTTATAAATTATATTCTAATTTTAGAAACATTATAATTTCGTTGATTAATTATAGGGTTATTAGAAACGAAGGTATTTTTAGAATATTGACCTGCCGGCAGCAGTCCGCCAGGTCAGCGTCGTAATATTATGCCGTCCGGGCAACGGCATCACGCGAAGCAGCATCGCGCTCTTCGCCTGTCAGCTCGCTAAGTTGCCCGTTGCGCATTTCCAGCAGGCGGTCGGCGTGGATAAAGTAATGATCATCATGACTGATGGCGAAAATAGTTTTACCCATCTCCTGCATCAGCGGCAGCAGCACCTGATAAAACTCACGACGGAAGTGTGGATCCTGATCCGCCGCCCATTCATCCAGCAGGATAATATCGCGTTCTTCTGCCAGCGCCAGCAACAGCGCCACGCGTTTTTTCTGCCCTTTTGATAACTTCAGGTTAACAATACGCCCGTTGCTTAACTCAAGCTTATGAGCCATTTTCAGCTGCGCCAGCCACTTCTCAACCAGTTGCGGGTTAGCGGGTTGCCCCTCCGGCCCCAGCAGTTGATCAAACAGCCAGACATCGGTAAACACTGCCGAAAACAGTTTGCGATAATCTTCCGGTTGTTCGCCGCTGACAGGTTTGCCATCCAGCAAGATTTCGCCGCTTTGTGGTTGGTACAAGCCCGTCAGCAACATCGCCAGCGTCGATTTTCCACTACCGTTGCCACCAATCAGAAACAGCAGTTCACCACGTTTGATGGTGAGGTTAATCGGCCCAACGGAAAACGCGTTATCCTGATAAGCAAACGTCACGTTACGCAGCTCCAGCGTTTGCCAGTTGGGAAAAGCCTGCGGGCGCGGAAACTCTGCTTTGAAAGGCGCGAGCGCGAATTTGTTCAGCTTGTTAAACGCCACCTGCGCCGTCAGCAGCGTCGGTAATGCGCCAACCGCCGAAAGCAGCGGCGTACGCAGGAATAACAGCGTCAACGAATAGGTCGCGGCAACGTTGGTATCAGCCCAACCGAGACTGTTCGCCATCCAGAACACCAGGCCGATAGCGCCCAGCATCATGATGTTTGACCAGTTCACGGCACTAAGATGGAAGGTGTCTGCGCGAATAATATGATGGCGATACTCTTGCGCATCAGGAATGTAGAGGTTGTTAAACACATACTCGGCGCGTTCACGGTTCAGAGTCAGCTCTTTGCGCCCTTCGAGTACGGTTTGAAAATCCGTGTACAGCTTATCTTCGGTTTCACGCAGGGTCGCCATATGTTTGTACACCCGCGCCACCAGCACAAAACCGCCCCAGATGGTGACTGCCATCCAGATAGCCGTTACCAGCAACATTTTGCCCGACAGCATCCACAAATACGCCGCTGAACCGATAGTGAGAATGATCCCCTGCACCAGTTCCGGCAGACGCACAAAAGCAATGGTGATATTGCGCACATCGCTGGTTAATCCCGCCAGCAACGAGGCGCTACCGAGTTGTTCAATGCGCTCGACGTGAGTATCGAGAATCCGCTTGATAAATTCACTACGCAGTCGGTAAACGAAGTGATGCCCCAAAGTGGTGAGCGCCAGTTGCGATCCGAGAGTGACGGCCATCAACAGCAGCAATAACCCCAGAAACTCCGGCAATACCAGCAGACTGGTATCCGCCGTTTCGATAAGGCGCTGATTGATAAAAGCAATTAAGCCAATGCCTAATGCCGCACTGGCGAGGCTTAGCGCCATCACACTGATAAATGGCCAGCGATACTGCCGCCAGACAAGTACAAGAAGTTCCATGCAGAAAACCCGGACAATGAATTACAGCCCGCAGTTTAAACATCTTCGTGCGCACAGCAATAATAATTCTTATTTTTATTCTTTTTTACCTGCCTGACGGAATGTCAGGTTGTAGCGGCAGTCGCCGGCGAGTGGATGAAACCCCGCTTTCAACGGTTGAATGCCATGATAAAACAGCCGCGATTCACCGCCCCATACCACCACATCGCCATGTTCCAACAACAATCTTTTTAGCGGATCATTTCGTTTCAGGCCGCCAAATTGAAAAATCGCGGGTAAGCCCAGAGAAACAGAAACAATTGGCGCGCGCAGATCCGGTTCGTCTTTATCCTGATGCAGCGACAGTTTCGCGCCAGGAACGTAGCGGTTGATCAAACAGGCATCTGGCTGGAAATCTGGATAGCCCGCCGCCGTAGCCGCACGTTGACATAAATGATGAAAACTCTGCGGCATGGCGGGCCACGGTTTATTTGTTTGCGGATCAATGGGCGAATAGAGATAACCTTGCCGATGGGTCGTCCAGCCCAGATGCCCACAGTTGGTCATCGCCACCGACATGGTATATCCGCCTGGAGTGACCATCTGGCGAAACGGCGACTGGCTGGCAACGTCATTAATATCGCGGATCAGTTGCTCCGCAGCGTTAAAAGCAAAACGGTGCAAAATCACCGCTCCAGCCGCCAGTGGTTCTTGCCACGGTTCAGCATCAGCAAACAGATCCAACATTACCTTTCCTCATTTTCAGCTTCGCGGCGCAGCAGTTGCGCTTTGCGCGACACGCCCCAGCGGTAACCGGAAAGTGTGCCATCACCACGGACCACCCGATGACAAGGTATAACGATAGCCAGCTTGTTGGCGGCACAGGCACTGGCAACGGCCCGTACCGCTTTCGGTTTGCCGATGGCATTAGCCAGTTGCTGATAACTGACGGTTTCACCGCAAGGTATCGTGCGCAGTGCCTGCCAGACTTGTTGCTGAAAAGCAGTGCCGCGAATGTCCAGCGGTAACGTCAGCGGCGTATCGCGTTGATTGAGGCTGGCGATCACTTCACGCACATGTTGCTGAAACGTCAGATCGGCAGGCGCGCTGTCGGCAGCGGGAAACATCTGCTGTAACTCGCTGATTAGTGTCGCGTCATCATCGCCCAGTAATATCGCGCAAATCCCCCGCTCACTTTCTGCCACCAGGCAACGGCCCAGCTCACAATCAGCCAGCGCGTAACGCACCGCCAGATTTTCGCCACCGTGACGGAATTGTTTAGCCGTCATGCCCAGCGTTTCGTCGGCTTTGCGGTAGTAACTGCTGCTGTCGGGGAATCCGGCGTTAATAATAGATGTAGTCACGCTCTCCCCTTTCGCCAGCAATTCGCGCAAACGGCGAGCGCGCCAGGCCTGTTGCCAGGCTTTAGGCGTCATTCCGGTAGTCGCTTTAAACAACCGATGCAAATGAAATGGACTCATCGCCACCTGGTCGGCTAAGGCTTCCAGCGTTACAGGCGTTTCCTGTTCCAGAAGTCGGCAGGCGTGGGTAATTTTATCAAGGCGATGTTGCCGGGGATTGGCTTTGTCTGGCTGACAACGTTTGCAGGGACGAAAGCCAGCGGCAAGCGCCTCGCTGGCATTTGCGTAGAAGGAGACATTTTCCCGCAAGGCATGTCTGGCTCGGCAAGACGGACGGCAAAAGATACCCGTGGTGCGCACGGCGAAAACGAATTCGCCGTCGGCATTCGAGTCGCGGGCTAAGACAGATTGCCAGCGTTGATCGTCAGTTAAGCATGTGGCGTATTTCATAATCAGCTCCCTGGTTAAGGATAGCCTTTAGTCTGCCTGGTCACCATCGCACAAAAACCAACAATCTTGCGCTTTAATTTTTTTCGCTGATAAGGAAGCTTTTAAACTGCGGCGACATCCAGGTTTTAAAATTATCACCCTCTTTGGTGATCATATAAACCGCCAGCCCTTCCCGACGAACAACCTCTTTGGCTTTCTCCGGCCCCAGTACCATCAAGCCAGTATCCCAGGCATCGGCTTCCAGCGCCGTCGGGGCAATCACCGTCACGGATACCAGATTGTGTTCGATAGGACGCCCGGTTTGCGGATCGATAACATGAGAAAGACGTTTGCCGTCCAGTTCGTAATAGTTACGGTAGCTGCCAGAGGTGCTAATACCATGACCGTTGATATCCACCACGGCCTGAACCGCGTTTTCTTTATCGGTTGGTTTTTGAATCGCTACCCGCCACGGCTGGCCAGCACCGTTCATACCACGGCTGTTCAGCGCGCCGCCCACCGACACCAGATAGCGGGAAATCCCTTCCTGCTCCATCAAGCGTGCCAGGTGATCCGCCGCATAACCTTCGCCGACGGTGGAGAGATCGACATATAAATCCGGCAGGTCTTTTTGCAGATATTGCTGATGCGACTGATTAATGACCGTCAGGTGCTGTAAGCCGGTTTTGGCTTTCATCGCATCGATCTGTTCCTGGCTCGGAATTTGAACCGGTTGTTGTTCCGGACCAAAGCCCCACAGATTCACCAGCGGCCCGACGGTAATATCCATCGCACCATCGGTCCTTGCGCCAATGCGCAGCGAGGTAGTGACGATATCGGCCATCGCTTCACTTACCGGCCACGGCGACAAACTTTGCGAGTCGTTAAAGCGCATCAGCGCGGAATCTTTTTTATAGGTCGAAAGCAGCTGATCGTCAGCGTCCAGTTGGGTCTGAATCTTTTCTTTAAGTTCGGCACTGCGTTTGGCGTCAATGCCCGGAATGCTGGCACGCCAGAAGGTACCCATGGTTTTGCCTTCAAGAACGGTAACTTCAGTAGCGTGGGTTTTGGCGGGTTGTGGTTTTTGATCGCAACCAACAAAGAAGAGCGCGGCAGCCAGCAGTGCCACGCGGGTAAAGCTTATTTCCATACGTGATTATCCTCATGCGAACGGTCGCAAGAGTACACCAAAAAACTGTGTTTGTACGCTGAAAACAATGAAAAAAGGGCCCGCAGGCCCTTTGTTCGATATCAATCGAGATTAGAACTGGTAAACCAGGCCCAGAGCTACGATGTTATCAGTGTTGATGCCAGCGTCACGAGTGAACTGGTTGTCGTCCAGCAGGTTGATTTTGTAGTCAACGTAGGTGGACATGTTTTTGTTGAAGTAGTAGGTCGCACCAACATCAACATATTTCAGGATATCTTCGTCGTCGTAGTTACGGCCATTGATGACACCCAGGTTTTTACCTTTAGACTGCAGGTAAGCCAGGGACGGACGCAGACCGAAGTCGAACTGGTACTGAGCAACAGCTTCGAAGTTCTGTGCTTTGTTCGCCCAACCCAGGGAACCTACGCGAGTTGCGTTGTAGGTCTGGGTGTACTGAGCAGCCAGGTAGATGTTGTTAGCGTCGTATTTCAGACCACCAGTGTAGGTTTCAGCACGGTCGCCAGTACCGATGTAGTTATGAGTTACATTATCAACTACGTAAGTACCATTCTGAGCGTCAGTACGTTTGGAGCTGGACACTGCAGCACCGATACCGAAGCCTTCGTAATCATAAGTGATAGAACCGCCAACGCCGTCGCCGTTCTGACGCAGAGCACCACGACCGTTGTTGGTCATGCCTTCGCCATCTACGCTACCGTTTTTACCCTGGTACTGAACAGCAAAGTTCAGGCCGTCAACCAGACCGAAGAAGTCGGTGTTACGGTAGGTCGCGAAGCCGTTACCACGCTGCTGCATGAAGTTGTCAGAACCGTAAGTGTCGCCACCGAATTCTGGCAGGACGTCGGTCCAGGAAGTTACGTCATAAACAACGCCGTAGTTACGACCGTAGTCGAAAGAACCCACATCCTGGAATTTCAGACCTGCGAATGCCACACGGGTCCAGGAGTTGTTTTCGTTTTCAGCGCTGTTGCCCTGGATCTGATATTCCCACTGGCCGTAACCGGTCAGTTGGTCAGTAACCTGAGTTTCACCTTTGAAGCCAAGACGCATGTAGGTCTGGTCGCCATCTACAGACTTGTCGTCAGAGAAATAGTGCAGGCCGTCTACTTTACCGTACAGATCTAATTTGTTGCCGTCTTTGTTGTAAACTTCAGCAGCGTTTGCTGCGCCTGCTACCAGCAGAGCTGGGACCAGGAGGGACAGTACTTTAACTTTCATGTTATTAACCCTCTGTTATATGCCTTTATTTGCTTTTTTATGCCACTGCATACTGATTAACCCTCATTAATCAGTCGGCAAGTCCATTCTCCCCAAAAATGCAGAATAATCCAACACGAATATGATACTAAAACTTTTAAGATGTTTCATTTATCGCTATAGATGTTTCAGAATGTAAATGCAAGGGAACTTTTTAAGATTATTGCGGAATGGCCAAATAAGCACCTAACATCAAGCAATATTAATTCAAGGTTAAAATCAATAACTTATTCTTAATTATTTGACAGCACTGAATGTCAAAACAAAACCTTCACTCGCAACTAGAATATCTTCCGCTATCATCATTAACTTTATTTATTACCGTCATTCATTTCTGAATGTCTGTTTACCCCTATTTCAACCGGATGCCTCGCATCCGGTTTTTTTTACCCTTCTTTACACACTTTTCATTATTCTGTGCTACCACAGAAAAACTATAACGCTCGTTAACTATTTCACAAATAATTAACATCAGCATAATTTCCAGCAATCTTCGTTTATTTGCAATTAATTTCGTTAGGCTTTTTGTAGGTTATTTGTACAGCAAAATGGCGCTTGTACATCTATTTCCCCCAATGCAGGATGATAAATATCACTGGAGAATAGAGAATCATCAATCAGGTAAGAGTCTGGAATTTCACACTGTACCCTTTATACTGCCCTATCACTTCGCGAAGTTTTAACAGGTCATAAACACGAATGCGTCAGAAAGAGACAACGGCCACGACCCGCTTTTCACTCCTACCGGGGAGCATTACCCGCTTCTTTTTACTGTTGATCATTGTGTTACTGGTGACGATGGGTGTAATGGTACAAAGCGCCGTTAACGCCTGGCTGAAAGATAAAAGTTACCAGATTGTCGACATTACCCACGCAATCCAAAAGCGCGTCGATACCTGGCGTTACGTGACCTGGCAGATCTACGACAACATTGCCGCGACGACCTCCCCCTCCTCCGGCGAAGGTTTACAAGAGACGCGCCTGAAACAGGATGTCTACTATCTGGAGAAACCACGCCGCAAAACGGAAGCGTTAATCTTTGGCTCTCATGACAACTCAACGCTTGAGATGACTCAACGGATGTCCACCTATCTGGACACATTGTGGGGCGCAGAAAATGTACCGTGGTCGATGTATTACCTGAATGGTCAGGATAACAGTCTGGTGCTGATCTCAACCCTGCCCCTCAAAGATCTCACCTCCGGATTTAAAGAATCGACCGTCAGCGACATTGTTGATTCACGTCGTGCAGAGATGTTGCAACAGGCCAACGCCCTCGATGAACGCGAAAGTTTTTCTAACATGCGCCGCCTGGCCTGGCAGAACGGTCATTACTTTACCTTGCGTACCACGTTCAACCAGCCGGGACATCTGGCAACGGTCGTGGCTTTTGATCTGCCGATTAATGATTTGATCCCACCGGGTATGCCGCTGGACAGTTTCCGCCTTGAGCCAGACGCGACGGCAACGGGAAACAATGAAAATGAGAAAGAAGGGACGGATAGCGTCAGTATCCACTTTAACAGTACGAAGATTGAAATCTCCTCGGCACTCAACTCTACCGATATGCGCCTGGTCTGGCAGGTTCCTTACGGCACCTTACTGCTGGATACGTTGCAAAACATTCTGCTGCCACTGCTGCTGAACATCGGTTTGCTGGCGCTGGCATTATTTGGCTATACCACATTCCGCCATTTCTCCAGCCGCAGTACAGAAAGCGTCCCCAGCACGGCGGTCAATAACGAATTGCGCATTTTACGGGCAATTAATGAAGAGATAGTCTCACTGCTGCCGCTCGGCCTGCTGGTTCACGATCAGGAATCGAACCGCACAGTCATAAGTAACAAAATTGCCGATCATTTGCTGCCGCATTTGAATCTGCAAAACATCACTACCATGGCGGAGCAGCATCAGGGGATTATTCAGGCGACGATCAATAACGAGCTGTATGAGATCCGCATGTTCCGCAGCCAGGTTGCGCCGCGCACACAAATTTTCATTATTCGCGATCAGGATCGCGAAGTGCTGGTAAACAAGAAACTCAAGCAGGCGCAGCGTCTGTATGAGAAAAACCAGCAGGGGCGGATGACCTTTATGAAAAACATTGGCGATGCGCTGAAAGAACCCGCACAGTCCCTGGCGGAGAGCGCGGCTAAACTCAACGCCCCGGAAGGCAAACAACTGGCGAATCAGGCAGATGTGCTGGTGCGGCTGGTCGATGAAATACAGTTAGCGAACATGCTTGCGGACGATAGCTGGAAAAGTGAGACGGAGCTGTTCTCCGTGCAGGATTTAATTGATGAAGTAGTGCCTTCAGTGTTGCCTGCCATCAAGCGTAAAGGTCTGCAACTGCTGATTAACAATCATCTGAAAGCACACGATATGCGCCGCGGCGATCGCGATGCCTTACGACGTATTTTGCTACTACTGATGCAATATGCCGTGACCTCAACGCAATTGGGAAAAATCACCCTTGAGGTTGATCAGGATGAGTCCTCCGAAGACCGCCTGACGTTCCGCATTCTGGACACTGGAGAAGGCGTAAGCATTCATGAAATGGATAATTTGCACTTCCCGTTTATCAACCAGACCCAAAACGATCGCTATGGCAAGGCGGACCCGCTGGCATTCTGGCTGAGCGATCAACTGGCGCGTAAACTGGGCGGTCATTTAAACATCAAAACGCGGGATGGGCTTGGTACACGCTACTCTGTGCATATCAAAATGCTCGCAGCTGACCCGGAAGTTGAAGAGGAAGAAGAGCGATTACTGGATGATGTCTGCGTAATGGTGGATGTTACTTCGGCAGAAATTCGGAATATTGTCACTCGCCAGTTAGAAAATTGGGGGGCAACCTGTATCACACCCGATGAAAGATTAATTAGTCAAGATTATGATATCTTTTTAACGGATAATCCGTCTAATCTTACTGCCTCTGGCTTGCTTTTAAGCGATGATGAGTCTGGCGTACGGGAAATTGGGCCTGGTCAATTGTGCGTCAACTTCAATATGAGCAACGCTATGCAGGAAGCGGTCTTACAATTAATTGAAGTGCAACTGGCGCAGGAAGAGGTGACAGAATCGCCTCTGGGCGGAGATGAAAATGCGCAACTCCATGCCAGCGGCTATTATGCGCTCTTTGTAGACACAGTACCGGATGATGTTAAGAGGCTATATACTGAAGCAGCAACCAGTGACTTTGCTGCGTTAGCCCAAACGGCTCATCGTCTTAAAGGCGTATTTGCCATGCTAAATCTGGTACCCGGCAAGCAGTTATGTGAAACGCTGGAACATCTGATTCGTGAGAAGGATGTTCCAGGAATAGAAAAATACATCAGCGACATTGACAGTTATGTCAAGAGCTTGCTGTAGCAAGGTAGCCTATTACATGAACAATATGAACGTAATTATTGCCGATGACCATCCGATAGTCTTGTTCGGTATTCGCAAATCACTTGAGCAAATTGAGTGGGTGAATGTTGTCGGCGAATTTGAAGACTCTACAGCACTGATCAACAACTTGCCGAAACTGGATGCACATGTGTTGATTACCGATCTCTCCATGCCTGGCGATAAGTACGGCGATGGCATTACCTTAATCAAGTACATCAAGCGCCATTTCCCAAGCCTGTCGATCATTGTTCTGACCATGAACAACAACCCGGCGATTCTTAGTGCGGTATTGGATCTGGATATCGAAGGGATCGTGCTGAAACAAGGTGCACCGACCGATCTGCCGAAAGCTCTCGCCGCGCTGCAGAAAGGGAAGAAATTTACCCCGGAAAGCGTTTCTCGCCTGTTGGAAAAAATCAGTGCTGGTGGTTATGGTGACAAGCGTCTCTCGCCAAAAGAGAGTGAAGTTCTGCGCCTGTTTGCGGAAGGCTTCCTGGTGACCGAGATCGCTAAAAAGCTGAACCGCAGTATTAAAACCATCAGTAGCCAGAAGAAATCTGCGATGATGAAGCTGGGTGTCGAGAACGATATTGCTCTGCTGAATTATCTCTCTTCTGTGACGTTAAGTCCGGCAGATAAAGACTAATCACCTGTAGGCCAGATAAGACGCGTTAGTGTCTTATCTGGCATTTGCACGGATTGCCGGATGCGGCGTAAACGCCTTATCCGTCCTACGATTCCCATTATTTCAACAGATTACATTAAAGTAGGCCAGATAAGACGCGTCAGTGTCTTATCTGGCATTTGCACGGATTGCCGGGTGCGGCGTAAACGCCTTATCCGTCCTACGATTCCCGCGATTTCCTGACCCTCTCGGCATATACCGTCAGCGTCTGTTTTATCACATCCAGCGTTACTGGCTTCGACAGGCAGCTGTCCATACCGGACTCCAGACACCGCTGCTTCTCTTCAGCCAACGCATTAGCAGTTACTCCGATTACCGGCAACGTCAGTCCCAACTGACGAATGCGTTGCGTCAAGCGGTAACCATCCATATTTGGCATATTGACGTCGCTAAGCACGATATCAATATGATTCTTGTTAAGTACATTAAGCGCATCGACGCCATCATTCGCGGTTTTACATTGATAGCCCAACGATCCCAACTGATCTGCCAGCAGACGTCGGTTAATCGGATGATCATCCACGACCAGAATCATCATATCGTCATTATCGCTGACCGCTTTGTCCGTCGACGGCAGAGCGTTAGCAGGATCGTCGCTCTCCATCTCGATCAAATAAATACGCGCCAACAATGCCGGTAGCTCATGCGGAGCAGCCACACTGTGTACCCACTCCCCTGGCGCTTTCTCCAGCGGAATACCAATATGGCGACGACAGAAGGTCACTACCGCTCTGCCCTGCCATTTTTTACTCACTACCTCGTCAGTGATTAACACATCTTCGGGAGTCGGTTCCTGCCCTTCGTATGTTGTAACGACGATGCCGCTGCGCTGCAAACTGGTTTCCAGGAACTGACAGAGCGACGCATTGCGGACCGCCAGCCAGCAGCGTTTACCACTCAACCCTTCCACGCCTTTTTTCTGCGGATACTGAGCGCCGTACAACGGAATACGCACGGTAAACTGGCTGCCCATTCCCGGTTCTGAATCTACCGAGATGTCGCCGTCCATCATGCTGATCAGTTTTTCACAAATCGCCAGACCCAGACCAGTCCCCTGGAAGTTACGCTGTACGCCCGTTCCGACCTGGAAGAAGGGATCAAACAAGCGCACCACTTCTTTCGCCGGTATCCCCACGCCGGTATCGCGAACACGGATAGAGAGATAATCGCCATCAGCGCGAACATGCAAAACTATACAGCCGGTATCGGTGAATTTTATGGCGTTACTCAGCAGGTTAGAGATGACCTGTTGTAAACGCATCGGGTCGCCATTTAAGGCCACTGGCACATCCGGTTCAATAAAGCAGTACAAGCCTAACTGCTTGCGTACCACCAGCGGTAAATAGTTGGCGGTGATGTGGTTCATCACTTCACGCGGTGAAAACTCACGCGGTTCGATCTTCAACTGTTCTGATTCAATTTTCGAGAAATCGAGAATATCGCTGATAATTTTCAACAACAGGCTGGAAGAGTTGTTCATTGCCGTCACCAGACGATCGACGCCTTTCGGTAACTCTTTGGTTTGCAACAGATCCAGGTTACCGATAATGCCATACAGCGGCGTTCGCAGCTCATGACTGACGGTGGCCAGGAACATCGATTTTGACTGGCTCGCCTGTTCCGCTGCTTGTGCCATCTCCTGCAACGACTCTTCCATCTTCACGCGCGAAGAAACATCCACCAGCACACAAATGGCCACGTTTTCATTACGATAGCGCGAATGGACGAAGCTGATTTGCAGATTGGTATTGTTGCTGGTCAGGACATCAACAAAATTGACCTGCTGCCCACAGATAATTTGTGTCAGCCGTTGGCGGTCCTCATGCGTAAGCATATTGAGATAGGTATGCGCCAGTTCGTTACTTAAAATATTGACGCCATCAGCGGTACGCAAAATGCAGATACCCACTGGCGCGGAGGCGACAATCTTGCGATTAAACTGCTCATGTTCTTCCAGTCGCAGGGCGTCGCTTTCCGCCGGAATGAAAATACGCCGCTCGTACATCCGCGCGAGAGTAAACAATGCAGCTCCGGCAAGCACATTCAGCAAAATTGCGTTAAGGATCAACATGCGAATGCGTTCCAGCACCTTATCAACTGGCACTGAATAAACGATGCTTAGCGATGAGGGTGGCAGATTTTTCTTCAGCACCAGTTCGCGGAACCCTTCCGTATAGCCAAACCAGGAGCGTTCCTGCATCCAGCGAGGATCGCCCTTAATTTTGCTTTCTGGTCCGGTAAGCGAAATCAGGGTATGACCATTTTCATCAAGAATGGTAACCCCCATCGGCAACGTACCAGGTAAGAAAAAGTTCTCCATCCGGATGGTTTGCTCGACACCCAAAAGCGCCTGCAACCGGTTCGCCAGATAAACTGGCGTCAAGGCGTAAAAATACCCGACGCCAGGGCGCGGACCTTCGCTGATCCAGTAGAGGTTACTGCCACTATCATCTTGTGGTGCATTTCGATATTTATTAATGCGTTCATGCAAAGCTTTTAACGCGGTATCGCGTTCCACTGGCATATCACGCAGACCGAAATTAGCCATGCAGAGGTTATCGCTGCCGATTAAAAATACCCGGTTTAGATCGTAAGCCGCAGAAAAATTATCGCGCCAGTAGCGCATAAACCACGCCAATGACTCCAGAGAACCTCGCCAGGTGTTACTCATTGCGGAACAATCAGAGTCAGCAAATAGCGGTTCAAACGCAGGCACATCCGTCTGCGTTTCTCGTCCACGCGGGGAAAGCACACCGTTTTCTGCCGATAAGCGATTTTCAGCTATGTACTTCAGCTCTTTCATCACATCAGAGGTGCGTTGAATAAAGCGCTGAGCCTGATCGGAACTCAGATTAAATTCCTGACGAATTTCCGATTCTCGCTGATGTAACGCATTAACGATGTAAAAAACGGATGAAAAAGCAATCAACAGCCAGAGCACTAACGCCAATGCTCTGAACATGTAGCGCGAGGCTTTCAGGGTTGTACGAAAAGAAGCAAGGTATTTCAAAGGGGCGAAGCTCCGCCTCAGGTGACCGATGGAGTGTGGTTAAGGTAGCGGTAAAAGCGTGTTACCGCAATGTTCTCTCTTCTCTGGAATATGATACACCGCCGAGAAATCATCACCTTAACCTCTGATAATCGTCATATACCGGACAAGACTAGTGGATTTCAGCATGCATTATATGAAGTGGATTTATCCACGCCGCTTACGCAATCAAATGATCCTGATGGCAATCCTGATGGTCATTGTCCCAACGCTTACTATTGGTTATATCGTAGAAACGGAAGGACGTTCAGCAGTCTTATCTGAAAAAGAGAAAAAACTTTCTGCCGTGGTCAACCTGCTTAATCAGGCGCTAGGCAATCGCTACGATCTCTACATCGACTTACCGCGTGAGGAGCGTATCCGCGCATTAAATGCAGAACTTGCCCCCATTACCGAAAATATCACTCACGCCTTCCCTGGCATCGGCGCTGGTTATTACAACAAAACGCTGGATGCGATAATCACCTACGCGCCTTCAGCGCTATATCAGAATAATGTGGGCGTTACCATTGCCGCAGATCACCCTGGTCGCGAAGTCATGCGTACAAATACCCCTTTGGTTTATTCAGGCAGGCAGGTGCGCGGCGATATTTTGAATTCAATGATTCCCATTGAGCGTAATGGTGAAATCCTCGGCTATATCTGGGCCAATGAATTAACCGAAGATATTCGCCGCCAGGCCTGGAAAATGGATGTGAGGATTATCATTGTGCTCACCGCCGGTTTGCTGATAAGCCTGCTGTTGATTGTCCTTTTCTCCCGTCGCCTGAGCGCCAATATAGATATCATCACCGATGGCCTCTCGACTCTGGCTCAAAATATTCCCACTCGATTACCACAATTGCCCGGTGAAATGGGGCAAATCAGTCAGAGTGTTAACAACCTCGCCCAGGCACTGCGTGAAACGCGAACACTTAACGATCTGATTATTGAAAACGCTGCCGATGGCGTCATTGCCATTGACCGCCAGGGTGATGTAACCACCATGAACCCAGCAGCAGAAGTCATCACTGGCTATCAACGTCATGAACTGGTAGGGCAGCCTTACTCCATGTTGTTCGACAATACTCAGTTCTACAGTCCCGTACTGGATACGCTGGAACATGGCACCGAACATGTAGCACTGGAGATCAGTTTTCCAGGCCGTGACCGCACCATTGAACTCAGTGTCACGACCAGTCGTATTCATAACACGCACGGTGAAATGATAGGTGCTTTGGTGATTTTCTCTGATTTAACTGCCCGCAAAGAAACCCAGCGCCGCATGGCGCAAGCAGAACGCCTCGCCACACTGGGTGAGCTGATGGCTGGCGTGGCGCATGAAGTACGTAATCCGTTAACGGCTATTCGTGGTTATGTACAGATCTTGCGCCAACAAACCCGTGACCCAATACATCAGGAATATCTGTCCGTAGTACTCAAAGAAATCGATTCAATTAACAAAGTTATTCAGCAATTGCTCGAATTTTCACGTCCACGCCACAGTCAATGGCAACAAGTCAGCCTCAATGCATTGGTTGAAGAAACTCTGGTACTGGTACAAACCGCCGGCGTACAAGCGCGGGTCGACTTCATAAGCGAACTGGATAATGAATTAAGCCCGATTAACGCCGATCGTGAACTGCTCAAACAGGTACTACTGAATATCCTGATCAATGCCGTCCAGGCTATCAGTGCACGAGGGAAAATTCGCATTCGAACCTGGCAGTATAGCGACTCGCAACAGGCCATTTCGATAGAGGACAACGGCAGTGGCATTGATCTCTCGCTGCAAAAAAAGATCTTCGATCCCTTTTTCACTACCAAAGCCTCAGGAACCGGGCTTGGTCTGGCGTTAAGTCAACGCATCATTAATGCCCATCAGGGTGATATTCGCGTCGCCAGTTTGCCGGGCTACGGCGCAACCTTCACGCTTATTTTACCGATCAACCCGCAGGGAAATCAGACTGTATGACTGCTATTAATCGCATCCTTATTGTGGATGATGAAGATAATGTTCGCCGTATGCTGAGCACCGCTTTTGCACTACAAGGATTCGAAACACATTGTGCGAACAACGGGCGCACAGCATTACACCTGTTTGCCGATATTCACCCTGACGTGGTGTTGATGGATATCCGTATGCCAGAGATGGACGGCATCAAGGCACTAAAGGAGATGCGCAGCCATGAGACCCGGACACCCGTTATTCTGATGACGGCCTATGCTGAAGTGGAAACCGCCGTCGAAGCACTACGCTGCGGAGCCTTCGACTATGTTATCAAACCGTTTGATCTCGATGAGTTGAATTTAATCGTTCAGCGCGCTTTACAACTCCAGTCAATGAAAAAAGAGATCCGTCATCTGCACCAGGCACTGAGCACCAGCTGGCAATGGGGGCACATTCTCACCAACAGCCCGGCGATGATGGACATCTGCAAAGACACCGCCAAAATTGCCCTTTCTCAGGCCAGCGTCTTGATTAGCGGTGAAAGCGGCACCGGGAAAGAGTTGATTGCCAGAGCGATTCACTACAATTCGCGGCGGGCAAAGGGGCCGTTCATTAAAGTCAACTGCGCGGCGCTGCCGGAATCGTTGCTCGAAAGTGAACTGTTTGGTCATGAAAAAGGTGCATTTACTGGTGCACAAACCTTGCGTCAGGGATTATTTGAACGTGCCAACGAAGGTACTCTGCTCCTCGACGAAATTGGCGAAATGCCGCTGGTACTGCAAGCCAAATTACTACGCATTCTACAGGAACGGGAATTTGAACGGATTGGCGGCCATCAGACCATAAAAGTTGATATCCGCATCATTGCTGCCACCAACCGCGACTTGCAGGCAATGGTGAAAGAAGGCACCTTCCGTGAAGATCTCTTTTATCGCCTTAACGTTATTCATTTAATACTGCCGCCTCTGCGCGATCGCCGGGAAGATATTTCCCTGTTAGCTAATCACTTTTTGCAAAAATTCAGTAGTGAGAATCAGCGCGATATTATCGACATCGATCCGATGGCAATGTCACTGCTTACCGCCTGGTCATGGCCGGGAAATATTCGAGAGCTTTCCAACGTTATTGAACGCGCTGTCGTGATGAATTCAGGCCCGATCATTTTTTCTGAGGATCTTCCGCCGCAGATTCGTCAGCCAGTCTGTAATGCTGGTGAAGCAAAAACAACCCCTGTCGGTGAGCGTAATTTAAAAGAGGAAATTAAACGCGTCGAAAAACGCATCATTATGGAAGTGCTGGAACAACAAGAAGGAAACCGAACCCGCACTGCTTTAATGCTGGGCATCAGTCGCCGTGCATTGATGTATAAACTCCAGGAATACGGTATCGATCCGGCGGATGTATAACGCCAAAACTTGCTATGCAGAAATTTGCACAGTGCGCAATTTTCTGCATAGCCGCTCATTCTCCTTATGAATCCCCATCTAATTTATCCTTTTCTATTCAATTAGTTAAATAACAACATTCAATAATCTCATTCTGGCACTCCCCTTGCTATTCCCTGACTGTACCCACAACGGTGTATGCAAGAGGGATAAAAAATGAAAACAAAATTGATGACATTACAAGACGCCACCGGCTTCTTTCGTGACGGCATGACCATCATGGTGGGCGGATTTATGGGGATTGGCACTCCATCCCGCCTGGTTGAAGCATTACTGGAATCTGGTGTTCGCGACCTGACATTGATAGCCAATGATACCGCGTTTGTTGATACAGGCATCGGTCCGCTCATCGTCAATGGTCGAGTCCGCAAAGTGATTGCTTCACATATCGGCACCAACCCGGAAACAGGTCGGCGCATGATATCTGGTGAGATGGACGTCGTTCTGGTGCCGCAAGGTACGCTAATCGAGCAAATTCGCTGTGGCGGAGCTGGACTTGGTGGTTTTCTCACCCCAACTGGTGTCGGCACCGTCGTAGAGGAAGGCAAACAGACACTGACACTCGACGGTAAAACCTGGCTGCTCGAACGCCCGCTGCGCGCCGACCTGGCGCTAATTCGCGCTCATCGTTGCGACACACTTGGCAACCTGACCTATCACCTTAGCGCCCGCAACTTTAACCCCCTGATAGCCCTTGCGGCTGATATCACGCTGGTAGAGCCGGATGAACTGGTCGAAACCGGCGAGCTGCAACCTGACCATATTGTCACCCCTGGTGCCGTTATCGACCACATCATCGTTTCACAGGAGAGCAAATAATGGATGCGAAACAACGTATTGCGCGCCGTGTGGCGCAAGAGCTTCGTGATGGTGACATCGTTAACTTAGGGATCGGTTTACCCACAATGGTCGCCAATTATTTACCGGAGGGTATTCATATCACTCTGCAATCAGAAAACGGCTTCCTCGGTTTAGGCCCGGTCACAACAGCGCATCCAGATCTGGTGAACGCTGGCGGACAACCGTGCGGCATTTTACCCGGCGCAGCCATGTTTGATAGCGCCATGTCATTTGCGCTAATCCGTGGCGGTCATATTGATGCCTGCGTGCTCGGCGGTTTGCAAGTAGACGAAGAAGCAAACCTCGCGAACTGGGTAGTGCCTGGGAAAATGGTGCCCGGTATGGGTGGCGCGATGGATCTGGTGACCGGGTCGCGCAAAGTGATCATCGCCATGGAACATTGCGCCAAAGATGGTTCAGCAAAAATTTTGCGCCGCTGCACCATGCCACTCACTGCGCAACATGCGGTGCATATGCTGGTTACTGAACTGGCTGTCTTTCGTTTTATTGACGGCAAAATGTGGCTCACCGAAATTGCCGACGGGTGTGATTTAGCCACCGTGCGTGCCAAAACAGAAGCTCGGTTTGAAGTCGCTGCCGATCTGAATACGCAACGGGGTGATTTATGATTGGTCGCATATCGCGTTTTATGACGCGTTTTGTCAGCCGATGGCTTCCCGATCCACTGATCTTTGCCATGTTGCTGACATTGCTAACATTCGTGATCGCGCTTTGGTTAACACCACAAACGCCGATCAGCATGGTGAAAATGTGGGGTGACGGTTTCTGGAACTTGCTGGCGTTTGGTATGCAGATGGCGCTTATCATCGTTACCGGTCATGCCCTTGCCAGCTCCGCGCCGGTGAAAAGTTTGCTGCGTACTGCCGCCTCCGCCGCAAAGACGCCCGTACAGGGCGTCATGCTGGTTACTTTCTTCGGTTCAGTTGCTTGTGTCATCAACTGGGGATTTGGTTTGGTTGTCGGTGCAATGTTCGCCCGTGAAGTCGCACGGCGAGTACCCGGTTCTGATTATCCGTTGCTCATTGCCTGCGCCTACATTGGTTTTCTCACCTGGGGTGGCGGTTTCTCTGGCTCAATGCCTCTGTTGGCTGCAACACCGGGCAACCCGGTTGAGCATATCGCCGGGCTGATCCCGGTGGGCGATACTCTGTTCAGTGGTTTTAATATTTTCATCACTGTGGCGTTGATTGTGGTGATGCCATTTATCACCCGCATGATGATGCCAAAACCGTCTGACGTGGTGAGTATCGATCCGAAACTACTCATGGAAGAGGCTGATTTTCAAAAGCAACTACCGAAAGATGCTCCACCGTCCGAGCGACTGGAAGAAAGCCGTATTCTGACGTTGATCATCGGCGCACTCGGTATCGCTTACCTGGCGATGTACTTCAGCGAACATGGCTTCAACATCACCATCAATACCGTCAACCTGATGTTTATGATTGCGGGTCTGCTGCTACATAAAACGCCAATGGCTTATATGCGTGCTATCAGCGCGGCAGCACGCAGTACCGCCGGTATTCTGGTGCAATTCCCCTTCTACGCGGGGATCCAACTGATGATGGAGCACTCCGGTCTGGGCGGACTCATTACCGAATTCTTCATCAATGTTGCGAACAAAGACACCTTCCCGGTCATGACCTTTT
This sequence comes from Escherichia sp. R1, assembly GCF_003000935.1. Lineage (NCBI taxonomy): Bacteria > Pseudomonadati > Pseudomonadota > Gammaproteobacteria > Enterobacterales > Enterobacteriaceae > Escherichia > Escherichia sp. R1. The sequence goes on along the minus strand of NZ_PSRU01000002.1, from coordinate 136,360 downwards.
TTAGTTCTGCACTGATTAACTTCGCCGTTCCGTCTGGCGGCGGGCACTGGGTTATTCAGGGGCCGTTCGTGATGCCCGCAGCCCAGGCGCTGGGCGCTGATCTCGGTAAATCGGTAATGGCGATCGCCTACGGCGAGCAATGGATGAACATGGCACAACCGTTCTGGGCGCTGCCAGCACTGGCAATCGCCGGACTCGGTGTCCGCGACATCATGGGCTATTGCATCACTGCCCTGCTCTTCTCCGGCGTCATTTTCGTCATTGGTTTAACGCTGTTCTGACGGCAACCCTACAGACAGAAGGAATATAAAATGAAAAATTGTGTCATCGTCAGTGCGGTACGTACTGCTATCGGTAGTTTTAACGGTTCACTCGCTTCCACCAGCGCCATCGACCTGGGGGCGACAGTAATTAAAGCCGCCATTGAACGTGCAAAAATCGATTCACTACACGTTGATGAAGTGATTATGGGTAACGTGTTGCAAGCCGGACTGGGGCAAAATCCGGCACGTCAGGCGCTGCTAAAAAGCGGACTGGCTGAAACGGTGTGCGGATTCACGGTCAATAAAGTGTGTGGTTCGGGTCTTAAAAGTGTGGCGCTTGCCGCCCAGGCAATTCAGGCAGGTCAGGCGCAGAGCATTGTGGCGGGGGGTATGGAAAATATGAGTTTAGCGCCCTACTTACTCGATGCAAAAGCACGCTCTGGTTATCGTCTTGGAGACGGACAGGTTTATGACGTAATCCTGCGCGATGGTCTGATGTGCGCCACCCATGGTTATCATATGGGGATTACCGCCGAAAACGTGGCTAAAGAGTACGGAATTACCCGTGAAATGCAGGATGAACTGGCGCTACATTCACAGCGTAAAGCGGCAGCCGCAATTGAGTCCGGTGCTTTTACAGCCGAAATCGTCCCGGTAAATGTTGTCACTCGGAAGAAAACCTTCGTCTTCAGTCAAGACGAATTCCCGAAAGCGGATTCTACGGCTGAAGCGTTAGGCGCATTGCGCCCGGCCTTCGATAAAGCAGGAACAGTCACCGCCGGGAACGCGTCTGGCATTAACGACGGTGCTGCCGCTCTGGTGATTATGGAAGAATCTTCGGCGCTGGCAGCAGGCCTGAATCCCCTGGCTCGCATTAAAAGTTATGCCAGCGGTGGCGTGCCCCCCGCATTGATGGGTATGGGGCCAGTACCTGCCACGCAAAAAGCGTTACAACTGGCGGGGCTGCAACTGGCGGATATTGATCTCATTGAGGCTAATGAAGCATTTGCTGCACAGTTCCTTGCCGTTGGGAAAACCCTGGGCTTTGAGCCTGAGAAAGTGAATGTCAACGGCGGGGCCATCGCGCTGGGGCATCCTATCGGTGCCAGTGGTGCTCGTATTCTGGTCACACTATTACATGCAATGCAGGCACGCGATAAAACGCTGGGGCTGGCAACACTGTGCATTGGTGGCGGCCAGGGAATTGCGATGGTGATTGAACGATTGAATTAACATGTAAAAACGCCCGATAGCGAAAGTCATCGGGCGTTTTCTTGAACATTGACAGTAAAGATAACCTCATTAATCACCAGTCAAAACTTTTCACCAGCGTCAGTTCGCCAGCATTACGCATCGGTACAATAAAAGTTTCCTGTTTCTCATTGACCGACCCTTCATCGGTGATCAGCGTCAGTTGGGCCGTAGTTAATTCCGTTTCGCTGCGTCCGCCATAGTAGTTGATATACACCTGATAACGGCCGTGAACTGGCGCTGGCATGGCGAAAATCTCGGGGCCGTACCCTGTCGTGACATCCATATCCAGTGCACCACTGTTTTTCAGCACGGTGTTACCGTACCAGGCATGTTCACCGTCAGGCGTAACGACATGAAGATCGAGGTCGGTATTGTCCGTATCCCACGAGAGAACCAGCCGTAAACGTGCGCGAATCGCCCCAGCACCCGGCGTTGAGTAAAACTGCATTTTTTGTCGGCTTTGCCCATCTGGGCTGATGACCTGCACGCTGTTGCTGCCTTCAGTGAAAATATAAGGGCGTGCAAAAGAACCATCTGATTCAATTCTCTGCGGCATACTGGCACCGTTGACCACCAGCCGGCCCTGCTGAACTTTACCCGCCGCAGCATAATTCTTTATTTTGCCGCGGATCTGCGCTGAGATATTTTGATCATCTGCCATGTTGACGGACGACGCCGGGTAATTGATCGTTTGTGAAAAACTGGCATCTTCACCCTCTGCCGGATGCCAGCCAGAGAGCGGTGCATCAATCTCGACTTCCTGCACACCTTCACTGTGAGCGACAGGCGAAAGCGCCACCAGTAACAACGGAAGAAAAATCTTTCGCATAGCATTAGTCCATTAATAATTGTCGGGTCAGCGTTTCGATATAGTTCTCATCAAGCCCGGTGGGATAACCATCAAAGGCCAGGTGCAGATACTCATGGGTTAAATCCAGCCGATCCTGAAGCGTAAAGAAGTTACGAATAAACAGCCGTTTCTGCTGCCGATCGGTATAGGGGAAACCTGAGACTAAACGACAGACCGCAAACACGTCTGGTTCGTTGTATCCCGTCTCACCTTGTAATATACGCCGCCACTGCGGCATTTTTTTCGCCAGCCAGGCTTTCGCTTTGGGTAATAACTGGCAGGTTGAGCGTGGCGCTCCCCAGCGGCTAAGGTTGTTGTCAGGATAAGCAAACGCAAGTATCTGATCGTAACGCTCTCCCTGCCCCGCCTGGGCAGTAGCGTGCCGCCAGGAAAGCGTCCCTTCGGTAACCCGGCTGCCATGATAATGAACCGGATCGCCCGCATAGATGAGATCCTGCGTCCAGGCGGTCATCGTCCGCGCGCCTACAGTGGCTGGCGAAGCTGAAACGCGCTGGGTAGCGCTACTGTCCGGGATGCTCAGGCAATCACCATCGCGATCAGCGTTTTGCTGTAAATACGTGCGAATCGCCACGGTCATGGCTTTCGCTGCCTCAGGAGGCGTACTTTTCGCCTCGCGATCCAGAACTCTGGCAACGTACTCTTCACGATCGAGATGCGACTGTAATTTCAGTTTGCCCTTTACCGTCAGTAACGTTGTCTCACCGTGGCTGACAAATGTCATGTGGTTACCATTGGCAAACGTCACACGATAGCGCCCATTGAGCACGCCTGGTTTGACTGCCGTCGTACTCTTTTCCTCAGTAACTTTCTTCAGCGGATAACGGGCAAACAGCTCCACCTCTACACATTGCCCACTGGCAACTTGCGTCGGCACTGGCAATACCCGATTAAGCACCGTCGCATAACGGGTCAGTACCGTTTTGCTGGTGCCACTGCCAGTAACCCACAGCGGTGTACCATCGGTTAACCAGCCGGCAAAACCACCCTGACGGATTTGCTGTTTATCATCGGCAAACCAGCTCCAGGTTTTCACCCGTACCCGACTACCGAGCATGGATGCGACACCGATTTTCGCCTCGTCCAGCACCACATCCAGTAAGACTTCCTGAGCTTTGTTTTGCGCGGGTAACGTCGCTAATGAATCAAGCAGCGATTTAACCGTTACCGAGGTTTCTGGTTTCAGCGTCGGAAGAGACGCTAACCACGCAGGTGCCTGACGCTGTTGCCAGTATTGCCCCCACATATCTGCACCAATATGCAACCGTTGCGGCGCAAAATAGAGTCCACAGGAGCGTACCAGCGCGGTATCGCGCGTTATGCTCTCCCCAGCCTGACAACAATAAACCTCTTCCGGGGAGTTTCCGCGACACTGGTAGGGCTGCTCCGGTTGATGGGTATCCTCCAGCCAGGCGTAAACATACAGTTTCCATAAACTCCCTAACGGCGTGGTGAGCGTGTCAGGTAATGCTGAGACTTTGGTCACGCCTGATGACGACATCTGATACAGTTGATCGTGCTGCGCACCGCGCAGCACCAGTTGTAACGGCGTCTCCTCCGCAAGCGTTGGCAGAGTAACCAACGCCAATAGCCAGACGATTCTGCGCCAGTTCACTTATTTCACCTGCATCCCGGTCCATTCACTCCCTGCCGCAACACTTTGCTGTGCAGGTGCATAGGAACGCACATAACGAGCAGGAGGCAGAACGAATTGCCCTTTTTGCGAGAAGCGCAGCAAATGGCGGAAAGTGACCGTTCCCGTCAGTTCTTTCACCGGCACCATATAGGCCAGTTCGCCCATTTCATTACGCGCTTTTTCCAGCAATTGCCCCTGCTGTTTTCCAGCGTTAGGTTTATTGACCGAAATGCCCCATGTTGTGCGCTCAACGTCGGCTCCCGGCGGGAGCGGTACTTCCACCTGACCATAGCGCAGAACTGCATCCTGCTCGCTGGTAAGCGTAATTTCATCGAGATACAGCGCATCGCTGTCAATCTCATTGCTGGTCACCGGCTGCAGAGTAAAGCTCATCTCTTCTTCACCGGGGATAAGCCGATACAACTGGCGTTCAACGGTCACCGGAATGTTACTTTGTTGAGCCGTTTTTGCCGGTTCACGCCAGCGGACCTGCACATTTTGCGGCGATAATTCGTCACCAAAAGAGAGAATGTCCGGCACACCCTGACCAACCCAACGCCAGTCTTCGCCCCCTCCAGTTAACTTATGTTTGGCCCATGCGCCCGCAGGCGCAGGCAACACAACTGGAGGCATCGTCGCCATATATTTCGCCAGCCAGTTCATGGCCAGCGCGCGCTCAATAGTGGATTGCTCAGCGGTCAAACCACTTAAAATAGCGGCCGCCTGGGTAGCGTCGCCACCGCTATTAAGCAGCACAACCGTGTGCGCCAGCGGCTGGTTACTGTTTGCCGCTTTATCCCACGCATATTGCTGAACCTGTGGCATCACAGTGGACTTCAACTGCGCTTTTTTCAGCAACGTCATGGTTAAGACGTTTGCCACCGCATCTGCCAGTGGAGATTCAGGTGTATCGAGGATCATGCTGTCATTGATATCGCTGGTGTCTACCTCAGAGAAATCTTTAGTTTTAGTTCCGCGCCGGGCGATAGCTTCATCCAACCCTTTCAACAACGTTTTGCACGGCAGATTCATCTCCTGCGCCCACGCCAGCACCAGCGCCCGATGCAATAACGGCATGTTATCCGCCTGCTCCGCGTAGCTGTCGAGCATATGCTGCCAGTATTCCGGTTGCTGCGTTACGCCGAGCGCCTGGCTGGCCTGCCAGTCGGCGTACCATGCCCATGCCGTGAGGAAGGCGTCGCCATTGCCATCTTCACCCCACCAGGTAAAGCGCGCTCCGGGCCCCGCCAGTTGCATCAGCCGCAGACGGTTATCCTGAATCATCTGACGAATGTCGTTAGCGGCGGCACTTTGATGATCGGCAAGCGAACGCCAGGCGAGACTGAGCGGGATCAGACGGCTACCGGTGTTGATCACGCCACCCCACGGTTCATCGACTAATGCATCAAGATTGTTACGGAAAATCTCCTGCGGCGTTTCGCTACTTTGTAGCCGGATATTGCTCGCCTGCTCGGGCAACGTCAGCGCATTATCGCCACCGCCGAGCATGACGTTTTTCTGTTGTTCAACGGGCCAGCTGTTATCCACAAAAGACAGTTTTGTGCTAATGCTGTCCTGTACTTGCCCATTTTGTTGCAGTTCTGCACTTAACAAGCCAGATTGCTGAATATTCTGCGTCAGCGAAATATAATTCGCCCCTTTGTGCAGCGTCAGCGTCTGGCGCATCTCAGCACCTGCAAATTTAGTCACCAGCGCCACCGGTTCGTTATCCTGCTGACTGAAGATAAACAGTCCTGCCGCCGGTTTGTCGCCCATGCGATACACCGTTGGCATACTCCATTTCATGTAGAGACTTTTTTCCGAACGCAGATAAGCACGCCCCTGCCCGACCAGCCCGTCGCCGTTCATCCCACGCGCGGTGATGCGCCAGCGGGTTAACGAATCAGGCATCAGGAACGTGAAATACGCTTTGCCTTGTTTATCGGTTGTGAGTGACGGCATCCAGGCCGCGGTATCCACCTCTTCACGCCGTGGACGTTCAAGCATTTTTACTCGCCGCTCGCTGCGGTTAGTCGCGCCAGGCGCAACCGGCTCGCTGGAGAGCGCCTGATCGTAGCTGATAAATGACAGGCTGGAGCTGGTACGCACATTGTTACGCCCCAGCGGATAGAAAAATTTGCCGATATTCGGCGCGATTTCCGGTTGCAGCGCGTAGATCATTTCATCGACCACGCCTACCGTTAACTGCGCAGAAACAGGTTTACCTTTCAGCGACGAGGTTAATTCGACATTGACCAGTTCACCAGGCTGGTAATGGGTTTTGTCCGTTTTCACCCGGATATCCAGCTGGGGAACGGCAACTTTAATCCCGGCGTTCTGAAAACTGTACTGACCGTTACGGGTATACAGCACCGAAAAAGTGATGTTAGGCGCAAAGGAATTGCTCACCGGTACGCGGGCTTCATACTGGGTATCGTTTAAACGTTGTAGCGTTAGCCAGTTTGCCGGATGCGATAGCAGCGACTTCTGTTCCACGCGATCGCGTTCTAGCGTCAATAATGCTTCATCAATTGGCTCCGGGAAGGTAATCAGCATCTTCGCGGTTTCGCCAGGCTGGTACAGCGTTTTATCTGCCACGATATCTACCGTACCAGTATGCGACGTGCTGCCCTTACCGCTGACTGCATGGCTTAACCCGGCGAGAATTAAGCCGTCTTTATCGCGTAATGTCAGATTGTAGTTGCCAGGTTTAGCGAAATTGACGGTAAAGGATTTGCCGCCTGACGGTAGCTCTCCGCTGTGGCTCGTGCGGTCTTCGAGACGCAACCATTCATACGTAACAGGAACCTGTTTTGAAGATTCCAGCGCGGCATAACGGAACACAACCAGCTCGCCGCTATTACTGTATTGTGCGGCGGTACTTAAAGAGTAATGCGCCAGGCCACGTTCAATGAGGATCTCTTTGGTGGTGGTAACTCGATACGCCGCGCCGTCACTGGCGGAGACGGTTAACAAATAACGGCTCGGTTTATCGGCGGCGGGGAGATTCAACGCCACATGACCATTATCGTCGGAAACCGTTTCACTGCCTTCCAGCGACACCGGGAAACGTCCTGCATAACGCAAATCGTTACCAACCATTGATAATTGCTGAGCGCGCAAACTTAACTGCACGCGAGCATTTTTTACCGGCTCGCCATCCGGGTAGAGCAGTTGCAGTTTGCCGCTGACCGCTTCGCCAGTTTTGAACTCTTTTTTATCGAGAGCTAAACCAATCTCAAAATGGGGTTTGATGTAGTTTGCCACGCGAAAACTGCTGCTATAGACCTGTTTGCGGTAAGCAAGACGTAACTCATAACCTCCGGCGACGGCATTTTCTGGCAGGCGGAAACTCCCCTGCCCGCCATTACGCGCATCCAGCGTGACATTGACGGTTTGCAACAGACTGCCGTTGGCGTCCAGCACCGAAAGCTTCGCCGGTGCGCTGACGATGGGGGATGAATGCAACGGATCGTGGAACTCGCGGCCCATCACTTTAACATCGACACGATCGCCTGCGCGATATAGCGGGCGATCGGTAAAGATATACAAGCGGGTGTTGTAGATTTCGCTTTCGTAGAAAAAGTTCTCGGAGACAAAAACGCCGCCTTCAGCATCCTTACCCAGAATATATGAACGTTCTGGCGATATATGTTGTAACTGCAAGGTACCGCTGCCATCGGTCACACCGCGGGTCATCACGCCAAGACCGTCAGTCCACAAGATCTCTGAGCCGGGCTTCGCTTCACCCTGTTTTTTCCCCGCGGTCCACACCAGAAGCTCGTTACCTGACACTTTGCTAAGCGCCACGGTATCGGAAACAAACACCACCGTCGTCGCCCGATACCCACCCACCATCGCCTCGACGAGGTACAGTCCCGGCTCTTGTTTGCCGAGAGGAATATAGATGTTGCCCGGCTGCGGCGAAATGAAATTGCTGGATGCGCCTTCCAGTTTTACCCCTTGTTGCGGCTCGACCGGTTTAGCCTGCCATAGTGGGTAACGGAACTGTTCCACTAGTGGATATTTTTTCAGCGGTGAAAACTGGTTGTTCTGTACATAACGGGAAGGTTTAATAATGGCATTACCGAGCTGTAATTCGGGTAACGCCTGAGTCACATTCTGCCGTGACTGAGAAGAGAAAGTACGCTGCATCACGCGGCGAGATTTGCCGTACCAGTTATCCCACAGCCAGGTCAGCGTATTGTTCAGTCCGTCGCCCAGATATTGCGGTTGCACCACAATGCGATGCAGGTTTTTCTGCTGGCGCAAAAATGCCATCGGGTCAGGAATACGATACAGGCGAACGTCCACGCCGCCGTACTCTTCCATCTGATAGCGCCGATAATCACGCCCCGGCGCTTCCAGTCGCACTTTCGCCTCTTCACTGCTGCTAAAACTGCTGTCAGCGAGCAAAAAGAATGTTCCCCCGGCGGGCGGCACATAGTTACTGGAAGGAAGCGAATCATCAGCATTAGCAAGCCCTGTTCCCACAAGAGACAGGGACAAGCACGCTGCTATCGCGCCAGAAAATTTAAACGATAAATGCCAATGAAATTGGGATTGGAATCGTTGGGTATCCATCGGGTGTCCTTCCATGTCATAAGTTGTTGCAGACTGACTGCGCGCATTCCGTTGTCAGTTTTCGTGGCGCTTCCGGTGTGGTAGATGATGTAACGCCCCATCCAGACCATTAAGTGCTGGGCATCGCCCTGATCGAAAAAAATCATATCGCCAGGCAGTGCCTGGTTTATGTCCTGGCCAATAAACTGGCTGTTGTACTGAATCAAATTAATCGCGGTCACATAGGGGCCGGTTTTCCCATTCCCCTGATTCCAGTTTTGCGCCAGTTGACGCTGTTCAGGTGTTAGCGTCATCTCTGGCGGCAAATACTGGTTAGATAAACCGTTACTTTTTAGCCATTTACTGTCGTGAACTTTCAGCGCCTCGTTCGCCGCAAATCGCACCAGGCCCGCGCAATCCTGTTGATACCAGCGTGGGCTTGGCCCCTGGCGGAGCTGTTCCTGTGCAATGCGCACAAACCACGCGCGAAACAGCCCGGATTGTTCGACATTTAGCATTTCACTATGGGCAACAACACAATACAGCCAGCAAATCAGCACCAGCAGCCCGTGTCTCATAGCGGTTGCCAGGTTATGGGTAGCCACTGCCAGGCGGCACCGGGTTCCATCTGGGCCAGCTTCATGACATAACGCGGTTGTTGAGATAAAGCGTCCAGCTTCGGCATTAATAAAGTTTGTGCGGCGTTATAAAAAACCGGTTCGAGATTCTTCGGCAGACTGGTCAGCGTTTCGTTACGCAGCAGTTTCGCCATTCCTTGTGGATTGATATAGAGCGGAACGATGCCATCAGTGGGTATTACATCCACCATTGCCGGGCGGGTTTTATTCAGTGCTTGAAGGGCGTTATTAACCAGCGTGTCATCGAGGGAGAAAAGCAGCGTTTTGTTTTGCATCGCCAGCGACACGCGGAAAAAATAATCCGACATTAATTGATCGGGTTGCGCCGCCTGCGCTTTCGGATACTGACCGTATCGGGAACTCACTTCGCGACGCCAGATTTGCGCTTCGCCCTGCTGAGTCTGGCTTACCGGCAAAACACCTTCTGGCGCTTTGCTTTCGTGCGCACCAATATTTTGCGTAAACAGTTTCCCTGGCAATTGCGCCTGTTCGGCAGTGCCATCAAACTGACCAACAAACAGTGGGGTTTGCAATTTTGAGTCTTCATACCAGCACAGCCCCGCGCCACCGTCTAACGCCCCATTCAGCTTGTCGTTTTCCTGGCTGATGTGCGAAAGCATCTCTTCGGCAATACCGTGTGAATACGGCACCGCCACACAGAAGCTGGCTCCGGCAGGCATACTGTTCCATACCTGCGTAAAATCGAAACTGGCATCTACGCTGGCGGATTCATCGTTTAACGCCAGAAAACTGTGCCAGCCGTCGTTACCCATTTCGAAGCGCACGCCAGCAAAAGAAGGCATTAATCGCTGGTAGCCAAACCCCAGCAACCTGGCGCTGACTACGATGCGCTGGCGTACTGGCGTTTTTTCGGCAGTACGCGCTTCCAGGCCAAAGCGGGTTTCCCAGCGTTTTTTACCACTCAACAAATCACTTGCGATCGCCGTAGCTTCGGTATCCTGTTGGTCATCTTTAAACAGCATATCCGAACTGGAAAACGCCAATATTTTGTCCTGATAAGTCGCAAACATCAGGACGTTATTGCCGTTATAGCGCAACTGATAAACAGGAATAGTTTCACTATTTATCTTGATGCTACTGATTTCCGTTTTACTTAACTGGCTGTCGCTGGTAGCGGCAAACAACAATGGCTCCAGCAGTTTGCTTAAACCACTGCGCTGGATAAGCACCATATAATGTGAAAGATGGCCTTGTTTATCGTGCCATAGCGCCGCCTGCGCAGGCTGATCTAAGAGTGACGAAAAGAGCTTATCTTTCAGCGTGAGATCGTGTTCATAGACAATGCGGCGAATGCTGCCTTCAATGCCCAGACGATCGGCATGATTCTGATAATAGAAAACGAAATCTTCGCTCAGAACATCGTGGAGAAACGGAATGGTAAGGAGATCTTTGGGAAGCTGGCTCAGAGAGTCGCTGTCGAGAAAGAGGTCCGGCTCATTGAGATCGATTTGCAGATTGTTGTGCACCACCAGTGGCGACAACGTTTTTTCTGGCCCACTGCCAGAGTATTGTAATGCCCATACGCCAGCGGATAGCAGCGCTATTGCCCCAAAACCAACAAGGCCATAAAACCGCCAGCCTTTCGCCTTTTTTTCACCACTCATTGCCACATTCCTTGTGTATAGCCAGCCATTTTTTACGGGCACAGCCAAACTTTACCGCGCCCTAATACGACAAAAGCCCAGACTTTACAGCCTGGACTTTTCAATTCAAAAAAGGGAGATGGCTCCCTTTTGGCATGAAGCGATGAAATTATTCTTCTTCTGGCTCGTCGTCAACGTCCACTTCCGGAGCGATTTCATCGTCCCCTTCCGCGGCACTGCCGTCGATGGTATCCAGATCTTCCTCGTCAACCGGTTCAGCAACACGTTGCAGACCCACCACGTTTTCATCTTCCGAAGTACGGATAAGGATTACGCCCTGGGTGTTACGGCCTACGATGCTGATTTCCGAAACGCGAGTACGTACCAGCGTACCGGCATCGGTGATCATCATGATCTGGTCGCAGTCATCTACCTGCACCGCGCCAACCACTAAACCGTTACGTTCGGTAACCTTGATGGAGATAACCCCTTTCGTCGCACGCGACTTGGTTGGGTATTCCGCCACTGCGGTACGTTTACCATAACCGTTCTGCGTTGCGGTGAGGATTGCGCCATCGCCACGAGGCACGATCAGAGAGACGACTTTATCGCCTTCGCCTAAACGAATACCACGAACACCGGTGGTGTTGCAGCCCATCGCACGGACAGAAGACTCTTTAAAGCGCACCACTTTACCTTCAGCGGAGAACAGCATTACTTCGTCTTCGCCGCTGGTCAGGTCAACGCCGATCAGCTCATCGCCTTCAACCAGTTTGATCGCCACTTTACCGGCGGTACGCAGACGGTTGAACTCGGTGAGGACGGTTTTCTTCACCGTACCGTTAGCGGTCGCCATGAAGACTTTCACGCCTTCTTCAAACTCGGTCACCGGCAGGATCGCGGTGATACGTTCGTCCTGTTCCAGCGGCAGCAGGTTGACGATCGGACGACCACGCGCGCCACGAGTAGCTTCTGGCAACTGGTAGACCTTCATCGAATAGACGCGGCCACGGCTGGAGAAGCACAGAATATGGTCGTGAGTGTTCGCCACCAGCAGTCGGTCGATAAAGTCTTCTTCTTTAATACGTGCGGCAGATTTACCTTTCCCGCCACGACGCTGCGCTTCATATTCAGAAAGCGGCTGATACTTCACGTAACCCTGGTGAGAAAGCGTGACCACCACATCTTCCTGGGTGATCAGATCTTCCAGGTTGATGTCGGCGCTGTTAGCGGTGATTTCGGTACGACGTTTGTCACCGAACTGTTCACGAACCAGCTCCAGCTCTTCACGGATCACTTCCATCAGACGATCGGCGCTACCAAGAATACGCAACAGTTCCGCAATCTGATCCAGCAGCTCTTTGTATTCGTCGAGCAGTTTTTCGTGCTCAAGGCCGGTCAGTTTCTGCAGACGCAGATCCAGAATCGCCTGAGCTTGCTGTTCGGTCAGGTAGTACAGACCATCACGCACGCCGAACTCTGGCTCCAGCCATTCCGGACGCGCAGCATCGTCGCCCGCACGTTCCAGCATCGCAGCAACGTTGCCCAGCTGCCACGGATTTGCAACCAGCGCGGTTTTCGCTTCTGCAGGCGTCGGCGCATGACGGATCAGTTCGATGATCGGGTCGATGTTCGCCAGCGCCACGGCTAATGCTTCAAGGATATGAGCACGATCGCGAGCTTTACGCAGTTCGAAAATAGTACGACGGGTCACTACTTCACGGCGGTGACGAACAAACGCCGCGATGATGTCTTTCAGGTTCATGATCTTCGGCTGACCATGGTGCAATGCCACCATGTTGATACCGAAAGAAACCTGCAACTGGGTCTGGGAGTAGAGGTTGTTGAGCACAACTTCACCGACCGCATCGCGTTTCACTTCAATCACGATGCGCATACCGTCTTTGTCAGACTCGTCACGCAGCGCGCTGATGCCTTCCACGCGTTTTTCTTTTACCAGTTCCGCAATCTTCTCGATCAGGCGCGCTTTGTTTACCTGATACGGAATTTCGTGGACGATAATGGTTTCACGTCCGGTTTTGGCGTCAACTTCTACTTCGGCACGGGCGCGGATATATACCTTGCCGCGACCGGTACGGTAAGCTTCTTCAATACCGCGACGACCGTTAATGATTGCCGCCGTCGGGAAGTCCGGCCCCGGGATGTGTTCCATCAGCCCTTCAATGCTGATGTCTTCATCATCGATATACGCCAGACAACCGTTGATGACTTCCGTCAGGTTGTGCGGCGGGATGTTGGTTGCCATACCTACGGCGATACCGGAAGAACCGTTCACCAGCAGGTTAGGAATTTTGGTTGGCATGACGTCCGGAATTTTTTCCGTACCGTCATAGTTATCAACGAAATCGACCGTCTCTTTTTCGAGATCGGCCATCAGTTCATGGGCAATTTTCGCCAGACGGATTTCCGTATAACGCATTGCCGCCGCAGAGTCGCCGTCGATAGAACCGAAGTTACCCTGACCGTCTACCAGCATATAACGCAGCGAGAATGGCTGCGCCATGCGGACGATCGTGTTATAGACCGCCAAGTCACCATGGGGATGGTATTTACCGATTACGTCACCAACGACACGGGCAGATTTTTTATAGGCTTTGTTCCAGTCATTGCCTAGTACGTTCATGGCGTAAAGTACGCGACGGTGTACCGGCTTCAGGCCATCTCGGACATCTGGCAGCGCACGGCCAACAATGACCGACATCGCATAATCCAGATAGGAGCTCTTCAGCTCTTCCTCAATGTTGACCGGTGTAATTTCTCTCGCAAGGTCGCTCATCTAACCGCTATCCCTCTACTGTATCCCGGATTCAAAGGTCGCAAATTATAACACAGCCGCGCAGTTTGAGGTAAACCTATACGCTTTATTCACATCCAATGCCTGATATACTCGTTTGTCTTGCCAATTACGGAGTAGAAGTGCCAATGAATGCCGAAAAATCGCCGGTAAACCATAACGTAGACCACGAAGAGATCGCTAAATTTGAAGCCGTCGCCTCCCGCTGGTGGGATCTGGAAGGTGAGTTCAAACCGCTGCACCGCATTAACCCGCTGCGTCTGGGCTATATTGCCGAGCGTGCTGGCGGTTTATTTGGCAAAAAGGTGCTCGATGTCGGTTGTGGCGGCGGCATTCTGGCCGAGAGTATGGCGCGCGAAGGCGCGACGGTGACCGGTCTGGATATGGGCTTTGAGCCATTGCAGGTGGCAAAACTGCACGCACTGGAAAGCGGCATTCAGGTGGATTACGTGCAGGAAACCGTGGAAGAGCACGCGGCAAAACATGCCGGGCAGTATGATGTGGTGACCTGCATGGAGATGCTGGAGCACGTCCCCGATCCGCAGTCAGTGGTCAGAGCCTGTGCGCAACTGGTGAAACCAGGCGGCGATGTCTTTTTCTCGACACTTAACCGCAACGGCAAGTCATGGCTGATGGCGGTGGTTGGTGCGGAATATATTTTGCGCATGGTGCCCAAAGGCACGCATGATGTGAAGAAGTTTATTAAACCGGCAGAATTGCTGGGCTGGGTGGATCAGACCAGTTTAAAAGAGCGGCATATCACTGGGCTGCATTACAACCCGATCACTAATACTTTTAAACTCGGCCCCGGCGTGGATGTGAACTATATGCTGCACACGCAGAATAAGTGAGGTTGATGTTTGGCCGCGCCAATGCCTGATGCGACGCTTGCCGCGTCTTATCAGGCCTACAAATGCTCCCCGTAGGCCGGATAAGGCGTTTACGCCGCATCCGGCAACCGTGCCGACTAGACAGTGATTACCATTTCACCGTCATCGACAAAAACCCTGCCGTCTGGGCAAAATCATCACTCCCTTTCTGCCACGCCACGCTGCCGCGCAGGGACACTCGCTGACTGATATTGCCCGTGACTCCCACTTTTATTTCACCCCGTTGCTTCACCGCATCGTCACTGATAGTGCTGCCATCCTCTTCAATTTCCGTCGAATGGGGATCGTGATAATAATTCAGATCTAATGTTGGTATGACATGAACAGCGGTACGCCATTCGCTGTGTAAACCCAGCCGCGTCTGAATATCATCACCCTGCGATTGTGACACGCGCGCACGGTTAGCGGCGGTAAAATCATCCTGCTGCACGCCCTGATAAATCACCTGCGCCTGCGGTTCAATCACCACACCACGCCCCGGTAACCACTGATACCCCGCCTCCAGCGAGGCGATAATCCCCGACGAGTGGTAATGATCTGTGCCATCTTCTTGTTCGGAAACATCATTGCTAAACCACGCGTATTGCAGCCAGCTATCTAGCCAGGCCCCTTGCTTCTGATTACCGTGCTGAAACCAGCTTGATGTCAGCCCAACGGCATAACCGTGGTTCTGGTTATCGGCGCGAGTTCCGGTCATATTCGAGCGGCTGTCGCCCTGGTTATCGCTGTAGCCACCAACAATCCCAAGCATCCACTCGCCATCCGTGCCCCAGCGCCCGCTAAACAGATCGCCGCTAAGTTGCACCGTAGAAGTGTCTTCATGTTGAGCCAGTTGCCCCGCTGCTGTGTAATGATAATCTCCGCCGATAACACGTAAATTCAGCGTCTGACCATCGCCACCTGCGTGATCGCGTCGCTCCATCATAAACGCCTGATTTGCCGCCCGCAGGTTATTGAGATAACCGCCAACTTTGGCATTCAACACCGGCTGGTAAGCAGGCGTAGGTTCCGGGTCGGGTGTTGGATCAGGATCCGGCGTGGGATCAGGATCGGGAGTCGGGTCTGGATCAGGTGGCGATGGCGGCGTTACTTCTTGCGATCGCAGATACCAGTCGTTGTTATCTTCCACCAGCGTGTAGTCATACGCTCCCATATTGACGTAGCCGCTGCCTGCCAGACTGAACTGCGCATTGTTTTGAAACTGCGTGGGATCAGCTGCGAAATCAACCACTTTAATGCCTGTCGATGTCGGCTCACCAATCCCTGTAATGGAGTTAACCACCACAGTTGTGTTGCCAGCAGTATTACCGTTCATCACCAATTGATCGCTTACCGAGTCATCGCCGTTTAATTCGCTATCGAGCAGTAGCGTACCGCCGCCGGTATAATCACCGTTTACCGTCAGCGTATCGCCAGCGACGCCATTTTGCAGGCTAACCGCACCGGACGTATTGGTCAGATTGCCATTAACCGTCACGTTGGAAAGATAAGTCAGGCTGTCAGTTTCAAGGTTGGTATTAAGCTCACCTGTCAACGTCACACCATCGGTGGCATTCACCAGCGTCCCATCGCCGTTAAATAGTGAGGCATTAAGGGCGACGGAAGTATCCTGCCCGGTCAGGCGCAAAACCGTACCATCGCTGATGTCGATAGTGCCGCTGGAAATAGCATCAATTGACTGAATATCCTGATCCGCGCCAGTAACGAACGTTGCCCCATCACCAACCCACAGTGACGAAGCATAAGGAAGGATATCAGCAACATCACCTTTCAGGGTGCCTTCTTCGACACGTACCGCCGACTGCGTTGTACCGCTGGCGGTCAGCTCCAGTGTACCAGCCCCCGTTTTAGTCAATGTGCTACCCTCATCCTGATGCTGCCCGCTGCTGTCAGCCATCAGTGCGCCCCACTGCGTGTCTACCCCCGCATCAACTGCCACTTCACCGTCGGCGCGCATTTCAATATCACGTCCGTGGCCTGCCGCATCTGAACGCGTGTCAACGTCGGAGGTAATCTCCATCACGCTTTCTTGTTGCTTATCGGTAAAGATAACCTGGCGGTTATAGTGGGTATCTCCAAGCTGCGAGTTGTCGCTCACCATCAGCGTACCGGAGGCGATTTGTGTTGTGCCCAAATAACTATTATTGTTTGCCAGACTTACCTGCCCGTCGCTCGCATCGACCACCACGTAGACGCCATCTTTCCCGTCGCCGCCGATATGCAAATTGTCGCCACCTGCAAGATCTACCACATCCTGACTGCCGATAACCGTTCCGCTGCTGCCACTGACTTCAAGGCCATCGTTGTATGATGTGCCGCTCTGCCAGGTGGAGAAATCAGAGAGATCGAGCACACCGCCGTTTAACACGATCGACTGCGGATCGTCCTGGAGAGCGGTAAGATCTGCCGCGTCGCCTTCCAGCGAAAGCACCGCACCATCATCAACGACTATATCGCCGGTTAGCGCCATCGACTGCGCCCCTGCCAGCACGTAGCTGCCGTTTTGCGCAATGGTGAGCTGACCAGCACCTTCGATGATGCCAGCAAAACTGCCCTGATTAACAGTAACGTTGCCACCAGCATCGATATTTAAAGTGCCATTCTGAAAGCCCGTCAATGCGTGCACAAAAGTTTGTTGGGTCGAGCCAACGTTTAGCTCAGCCTGATTCTGATACTGATCAATACTCCCTATCGTCAGACCGTAGCAGTCTTGCGGATCGTCCTGGCAATGCGTATCGCCGACATTCATCAGGGAGTTGCTGCGGCCCAGGGTAACTTCACCGTTTTCAATCTGCATCTCACCAGTAAAGTCATTGTTATCTGCATTAAGTACCAGATCGCCGGAACCTGTTTTGGTGATTAACCCGGTACCAGCAATAGAGTCAACAGCTCCGTCATTCTCTGTATTGCCAATAACCAGCGTTTTTCCGTCGGCAATATCAAAGGTAACTTCACTTAAGCCGAGATACATAAAGCCACCCGCCGCAGAGGAAGGACCATCTCCATAGCCTGCTGCGCTATTGTTCTCATCGACTAACACGCCTCCGTTCTGGCTGTAGCTGTCATCAACAGAAATATCAATAAGATAGGGAGCCGTCACGCTATTGGTATATATCGCCCCGCCATAACCTTCGGCAGTGTTATTTGTAAAGGCAGTGTTATTTACTATCGTATAACCTGAAGGATGCTTGCTGTCGCTATTATTATCGGTAACATCGATTGCCCCGCCATCGCCATCACTGTAACTTGTTGATGTATATGCCTGGTTGTTATCAAAAATAACATCACTTAAATAAACGTCATTATTAATGGTATAAATTGCGCCACCTTTGCCATCATTAGCGATGTTATTGCGAAACATGGCGTTAGTGACACGTAAATCGACGGCACCAGTATCGTTAGTACCAGAAGAATAGATTGCGCCACCATAGCCGCCTGCGACGTTACCGGAAAAAATAACATCAGTAAGATTCAGCGTTGAGTTTTCTTTAGCAAATATGGCCCCGCCGTTATTATATTCTCCTGTAACGGTGTTATTGGCAAACAGAGTCATTCCAGTTTCATTTTCTGGTAATAGTGAAAATTCCGCTCCTTGTTGCAAAAATACGGCCCCACCGCTGGCGTTATTGGTCATATCCGAAAAAACCAGCCATTGCCCATCAGCGATACTCCAGTCCTGCGTAATGCCTGAAAGGCTTTGCCTGCTGGCCTGACAACTCGCTTTGACATCATATCCCTGGCATGAATCAGTGACCGCCGCGACACCGTTAGCAGAGAAAAGAGATGCAATCATTGACGGGAGTAAAGATAAATACTCCTTGCGTAGAAAGATAATCCGCATATTAATCTAACCATCATTTTCTATAAGACGGCGTATTTAATCGCATTATACGATATGGAATATCTTTCTTTTGTAAATTGTTCAACCCGGTGCAATGGCTATTTTGTTATTATTTGATGAATAATATCAGTGCGTCATAATTCAAGTTAATAACCTTCAGGGATATCAGTTATATTTAAACTAAATTAAAGTCATGAATAATTTTCTTATAATATAAGGTAAATTAACAAAATGGCTTAGCATTTAACAATAACCGAATAGAAAACAACCATTTCGCCATCAACAATCTCTTACATTCGCTTATATATTGACCACAACTGATACATCAGATTATGTGATGACTCGTGCTTAGATCAATTTTTGCAATCATTAGCAAAAAGATTAATAAGCCATCTATATCAATTTATCTAACCTATTATGCCGTTCAAGAAATCGCCGAACAGTTATTTTTAACAAATTTTTCTCTTCCCATTGACTTTCCCGGACACCTTGTCTGACCTAAGGTGCGCGAAAGCCACTTTTTCCTTCCTGAGTTATCCACAAAGTTATGCACTTGCAAGAGGGTCATTTTCACACTATCTTGCAGTGAATCCCAAACATACCCCCTATATATAGTGTTCTAAGCAGCTTCCCGTACTACAGGTAGTCTGCATGAAACTATTGCGGAAAGAATTCCAAAAACAGGTACGACATACATGAATCAGAATCTGCTGGTGACAAAGCGCGACGGTAGCACAGAGCGCATCAATCTCGACAAAATCCATCGCGTTCTGGATTGGGCGGCAGAAGGACTGCATAACGTTTCGATTTCCCAGGTCGAGCTGCGCTCCCACATTCAGTTTTATGACGGTATCAAGACCTCTGACATCCACGAAACCATTATCAAGGCTGCCGCAGACCTGATCTCCCGTGATGCGCCGGATTATCAGTATCTCGCCGCGCGCCTGGCGATCTTCCACCTGCGTAAAAAAGCCTACGGCCAGTTTGAGCCGCCTGCGCTGTACGACCACGTGGTGAAAATGGTCGAGATGGGCAAATACGATAATCATCTGCTGGAAGACTACACGGAAGAAGAGTTCAAGCAGATGGACACCTTTATCGATCACGACCGTGATATGACCTTCTCTTATGCTGCCGTTAAGCAGCTGGAAGGCAAATATCTGGTACAGAACCGCGTGACCGGCGAAATCTATGAGAGCGCCCAGTTCCTTTATATTCTAGTTGCCGCGTGCTTGTTCTCGAACTACCCGCGTGAAACGCGCCTGCAATATGTGAAGCGTTTTTACGACGCGGTTTCCACATTTAAAATTTCGCTGCCGACGCCAATCATGTCCGGCGTGCGTACCCCGACTCGTCAGTTCAGCTCCTGCGTACTGATCGAGTGCGGTGACAGCCTGGATTCCATCAACGCCACCTCCAGCGCGATTGTTAAATACGTTTCCCAGCGTGCCGGGATCGGCATCAACGCCGGGCGTATTCGTGCGCTGGGTAGCCCGATTCGCGGTGGTGAAGCGTTCCATACCGGCTGCATTCCGTTCTACAAACATTTCCAGACAGCGGTGAAATCCTGCTCTCAGGGCGGTGTGCGCGGCGGTGCGGCAACGCTGTTCTACCCGATGTGGCATCTGGAAGTGGAAAGCCTGCTGGTGTTGAAAAACAACCGTGGTGTGGAAGGCAACCGCGTGCGTCATATGGACTACGGGGTACAAATCAACAAACTGATGTATACCCGTCTGCTGAAAGGTGAAGATATCACCCTGTTCAGCCCGTCCGACGTACCGGGGCTGTACGACGCGTTCTTCGCCGATCAGGAAGAGTTTGAACGTCTGTATACCAAATATGAGAAAGACGACAGCATCCGCAAGCAGCGTGTGAAAGCCGTTGAGCTGTTCTCGCTGATGATGCAGGAACGTGCGTCTACCGGTCGTATCTATATTCAGAACGTTGACCACTGCAATACCCATAGCCCGTTTGATCCGGCCATCGCGCCAGTGCGTCAGTCTAACCTGTGCCTGGAGATAGCCCTGCCGACCAAACCGCTGAACGACGTCAACGACGAGAACGGTGAAATCGCGCTGTGTACGCTGTCTGCTTTCAACCTGGGCGCAATTAATAACCTGGATGAACTGGAAGAGCTGGCAATTCTGGCGGTTCGTGCACTTGACGCGCTGCTGGATTATCAGGATTACCCGATCCCGGCCGCCAAACGTGGAGCGATGGGTCGTCGTACGCTGGGTATTGGTGTGATCAACTTCGCTTACTACCTGGCGAAGCACGGTAAACGCTACTCCGACGGCAGCGCCAACAACCTGACGCATAAAACCTTCGAAGCCATTCAGTATTACCTGCTGAAAGCCTCTAATGAGCTGGCGAAAGAGCAAGGCGCGTGCCCGTGGTTTAACGAAACCACTTACGCGAAAGGGATCCTGCCGATCGATACCTATAAGAAAGATCTGGATACCATCGCTAATGAGCCGCTGCATTACGACTGGGAAGCTCTGCGTGAGTCAATCAAAACGCACGGTCTGCGTAACTCCACGCTTTCTGCTCTGATGCCGTCCGAGACTTCTTCGCAGATCTCTAACGCCACTAACGGTATTGAACCGCCGCGCGGTTACGTCAGCATCAAAGCGTCGAAAGACGGTATTTTGCGCCAGGTGGTGCCGGACTACGAGCACCTGCACGACGCCTATGAGCTGCTGTGGGAAATGCCGGGTAACGATGGTTATCTGCAACTGGTGGGTATCATGCAGAAATTTATCGATCAGTCGATCTCTGCCAACACCAACTACGATCCGTCACGCTTCCCGTCAGGAAAAGTGCCGATGCAGCAGTTGCTGAAAGACCTGCTCACCGCCTACAAATTCGGGGTCAAAACACTGTATTATCAGAACACCCGTGACGGCGCTGAAGACGCACAAGACGATCTGGTGCCGTCAATCCAGGACGATGGCTGCGAAAGCGGCGCATGTAAGATCTGATATTGAGATGCCGGATGCGGCGTAAACGCCTTATCCGGCCTACGGCTCGGTTTGTAGGCCTGATAAGACGCGCCAGCGTCGCATCAGGCTCCGGGTGCCGGATGCAGCGTGAACGCCTTATCCGGCCTACGGCTCGGATTTGTAGGCCTGATAAGACGCGCCAGCGTCGCATCAGGCACAGGATGCGGCGTAAAATGCCTTATCCGGCATTAAACTCCCAACAGGACACACTCATGGCATATACCACCTTTTCACAGACGAAAAATGATCAGCTCAAAGAACCAATGTTCTTTGGTCAGCCGGTCAACGTGGCTCGCTACGATCAGCAAAAATATGACATCTTCGAAAAGCTGATCGAAAAGCAGCTCTCTTTCTTCTGGCGTCCGGAAGAAGTTGACGTCTCCCGCGACCGTATAGATTACCAGGCGCTGCCGGAGCACGAAAAACACATCTTTATCAGCAACCTGAAATATCAGACGCTGCTGGATTCCATTCAGGGTCGTAGCCCGAACGTGGCGCTATTGCCGCTTATTTCTATTCCGGAACTGGAAACCTGGGTCGAAACCTGGGCGTTCTCAGAAACGATTCATTCCCGTTCCTATACTCATATCATTCGTAATATCGTTAACGATCCGTCTGTTGTGTTTGACGATATCGTCACCAACGAGCAGATCCAGAAACGTGCGGAAGGGATCTCCAGCTATTACGATGAGCTGATCGAAATGACCAGCTACTGGCATCTGCTGGGCGAAGGTACCCACACCGTTAACGGTAAAACTGTGACCGTTAGCCTGCGCGAGCTGAAGAAAAAACTGTATCTCTGCCTGATGAGCGTTAACGCGCTGGAAGCGATTCGTTTCTACGTCAGCTTTGCTTGTTCCTTCGCATTTGCAGAACGCGAATTGATGGAAGGCAACGCCAAAATTATTCGCCTGATTGCCCGCGACGAAGCCCTGCACCTGACCGGCACCCAGCATATGCTGAATCTGCTGCGCAGCGGCGCGGACGATCCTGAGATGGCGGAAATTGCCGAAGAGTGTAAGCAGGAGTGCTATGACCTGTTTGTTCAGGCAGCTCAACAGGAGAAAGACTGGGCGGATTATCTGTTCCGCGACGGTTCGATGATTGGTCTGAATAAAGACATTCTCTGCCAGTACGTTGAATACATCACCAATATCCGTATGCAGGCAGTCGGTTTGGATCTGCCGTTCCAGACGCGCTCCAACCCGATCCCGTGGATCAACACTTGGCTGGTGTCTGATAACGTGCAGGTTGCTCCGCAGGAAGTGGAAGTCAGTTCTTATCTGGTCGGGCAGATTGACTCGGAAGTGGACACCGACGATTTGAGTAACTTCCAGCTCTGATGGCCCGCGTTACCCTGCGCATCACTGGCACACAACTGCTGTGCCAGGATGAACACCCTTCCCTTCTGGCGGCGCTGGAATCCCACAATGTGGCGGTTGAGTACCAGTGTCGCGAAGGTTACTGCGGCTCCTGTCGCACACGCCTGGTTGCAGGTCAAGTTGACTGGATTGCCGAACCGTTAGCCTTTATTCAGCCGGGGGAAATTTTGCCCTGTTGTTGCCGGGCAAAAGGCGATATTGAAATCGAGATGTGAATTGGTTGTAGTGCCAGATACAACGCTTATGCGTCTTATCTGGCCTACAACGATTACATGGCGTAGTAATACGCTTTCACCTGCTCCCAGTCCGCTTTGGGGATTGGCTCCAGATATTTTTCCAGCTGGCGGAAGTCATGATTAATCGCTTTATCGCGACGCAAGCGGCGACGACTTTTCTCCAGGTCAAGAAAACCAGCTTCTGCATTACCTTCTGTTTTCACATAGATATGGCGAACATAACAACAGCCATGCTGACGATTAATGCTATGCATTTTCTTAAACGCCAGCGCCACTGCTTTCAACATGGCTTGCCGTACTTCGTCAGAATAAGGCGATACTGCATGCTGGGCATACCAGTCAGCAATGCTGATGAACCCCGCCATATCTTCAGTCACCAGCAACGCTCGCCATTCACCCTCAATTTTCACCGCTTCACCAAAAACGATCTTCGGCACGATGACACCGGCCCGTTCCAGTTCTTTAATTACCGCAACCTCACGGACAATCGTTGGTCGGCCGAACGGATAACGTACGGAATGAAACAGATGATGCGTCATGCGCTTTACATACAGCTTTTTGCCGTTGCGCTCGACGCATTGCACCCCGCTCATACCATTACGGCGATAGTTAGGCTCTTCAACCCAGTCGCCCTCTGTTGCCCACCAGTGATTAAATTCGTCGTACTTTGCTGAAACTGCCATACCCTATCGCCTGTCATTTTTATTAACGACAATGACTATAGGTGGTTACCTGAGGAAAATCTTAATGAAACGTGTCGTATTAATGAATTTCTTTTGCCACTACTAGCTTGACACCGCTTTTACCCTTCATTTGCAGCGCATAGATTCCACCAGCCACTACCACTAATAGTGCGCCCAGCAGATAAAATGTGAATTTAATCAGGCGGATACAGCGATGAATTTTATTCGACAGGGATTAGGCATCGCCTTACAACCAGAGTTAACGCTGAAAAGCATTGCAGGTGAATTGTGTTCCGTTCCTCTCGAACCAACTTTCTATCGACAGATTTCGTTGCTGGCTAAAGAAAAGCCGGTAGAAGGCAGTCCACTGTTTTTACTACAAATGTGCATGGAACAATTAGTGGCGATTGGAAAAATTTGATATGAGACAGGATGGCGCATGAACGCCATCCTGCAGTAACATTACTCTTTATTAAGAAATTTTACTGCCTTATCAGGGAAATCAGTAAACAGTCCATTTACACCCGCTTTGTTATACAGAGCATCATATAACTGATTCACATCAGGAGTGTATTCAGGCAGTTTATCTGACCGCACGGTATAAGGATGCACTACCAGTTTATTCTGCTGAGCATCTTGCACCATGCCAGTGAGTTTGATATTACCCGGCTGCGATGTCTCCTCAATCAACATATGGTAATCCGGACCAATACCATCTGCATATTCCGCCACCTGTTTCATGGCACCCGGCTTAAACATCCAGTCGTAGTTGTAATTAACCCAGCTTCCATCCGGCTGTTTCTGCTGCGTTTCATCCCAGTCGGTATAGGCAATCAGCTGTACCAGATTGAGCTCCATGCCCATTTTGGGTTCCAGCTCATTCTTAATACGCTTCAGCTCATCAGCATCAAAACATTGCAAATAAACTTTATCGTCTTTACCGGTGTAACCATATTTCTTCAGCACTTCCAGCGTTTTTGCCGCAATATCCTTCCCTTCCTGATGATGGAACCACGGCGCTTTGATTTCTGGATAAATACCGATATTTTTCCCGGTAGAGTGATTTAACCCCTGAACAAATTCAATCTCTTCTTCAAAGGTGTGCACCCGGAAGTCGGACTTACCCATTGGGAAACGCCCCGGATAAGTCTGCACTTTTTTACCGTTTTCAATATCGAAACCTTCGGTAAATTTCAACGACTTAATTTCATCCAGCGTGAAATCTATCGCGTAGTAACGACCGTCTTTGCGCGCCCGATCCGGGAAACGATCGGCAACATCAGTAACACGATCGAGGTAATGGTCATGCAGAACAACCAGATTGTCGTCTTTGGTCATCACCAAATCCTGTTCCAGATAATCCGCTCCCTGCGCATACGCCATCGCTTTTGCTGGCAGCGTATGCTCCGGCAAATATCCACTGGCACCGCGATGGGCGATGACTATTTTTTCGTTGCTGTCCGCCGCCATTGCACTGCTTCCCATGACTATAGTGCTCATCATGATCGCCATGCTAAGGTTTTTCAGCGTCAATTTCATGCCATTAGCCTCCGTTGCGTTCTTGCAGTAATTGTTCATGGCGACGTTTTTCGCCAATCATCACAACAATCAACAAGATAACCGCCAGAATGCTGCCGCCAATCATTACCATAAAGCCGCCATCCCAGCCGAAGAAGTCCACGGTGTAGCCAACAATCGCGCTCGCCGCCACCGAACCGCCCAGGTAACCAAACAGCCCGGTAAAGCCCGCTGCCGTACCTGCCGCTTTTTTCGGTGCCAGTTCCAGCGCATGCAGACCGATCAGCATCACAGGACCGTAGATCAGGAAGCCGATAACAATCATACAAATCATATCGACGGTTGGGTTACCTGCCGGGTTCATCCAGTAAACGATAGTCGCGATGGTCACCAGTGTCATAAAGAAAACGCCGGTTGCCCCACGGTTGCCACGGAAGACTTTATCCGACATCCAGCCGCACAGCAGAGTGCCCGGAATACCTGCATATTCATAAAGGAAGTAGGCCCAGGAGGATTTATCTAGCGCGAAATGCTTAACCTCTTTCAGATAAGTCGGTGACCAGTCGAGGATGCCGTAACGCAGCAGATAAACGAACACGTTGGCGATGGCGATATACCACAGCAGTTTGTTCGGCAGTACGTACTGCATGAAGATTTGCTTCGCCGTCAGCTCCTGTTCCGCTTTTTCGTTATAGTCGTCCGGATAATCATTTTTGTACTCTTCGATCGGCGGCAAGCCACAGGATTGCGGGGTATCGCGCATCATCGCAAAGGCGAATAATGCCACCAGAATGGCGCAGAAAGCAGGCATATAGAGCGCCGCATGCCAGTCATTGAACCAGGCCATCCCCAGCAGGAACAGCAGCGGCGGAATACCACCACCGACGTTGTGCGCACAGTTCCACACTGACACAATGCCGCCACGTTCTTTCTGCGACCACCAGTGCACCATAGTACGACCACACGGCGGCCACCCCATCCCCTGGAACCAACCGCAGAGGAACAACAGTACAAACATCACCGCAATGCTCGACGTCGCCCATGGCACAAAGCCCATAAACAACATCACTGCCGCCGCCAGAATCAAACCTGCGGGCAGGAAAACGCGCGGATTCGAGCGATCCGATACCGAACCCATGATGAATTTCGAAAATCCATAAGCAATCGAGATCCCCGAAAGGGCAAAACCTAAATCACCGCGTGAGAATCCCTGCTCAACCAGATAAGGCATAGCAAGCGCAAAGTTCTTACGAACCAAATAGTAAGCCGCATAGCCAAAGAATATCCCCAGGAAAATTTGCCAGCGCAATCGACGATAAGTCGGATCGATCTCCGCGGCAGGTAAGCGCGCTTTGTGTGGCGCTGGTTTAAAAATACTCAACATTGATAGCCTCCGTGGCCCGTGGTCTTATTTATGATTAACAGCCTGATTCAGTGAGAGAACCTGCCGTTTCTTGAGTTGCCGCGATGTTAAGAAAACATTCATAAATTAAATGTGAATTGCCGCACACATTATTAAATAAGATTTACAAAATGTTCAAAATGACGCATGAAATCACGTTTCACTTTCGAATTATGAGCGAATATGCGCGAAATCAAACAATTCATGTTTTTACTATGGCTAAATGGTAAAAAACGAACTTCAGAGGGATAACAATGAAAACTCGCGACTCGCAATCAAGTGACGTGATTATCATTGGCGGCGGCGCAACGGGAGCCGGGATTGCCCGCGACTGTGCCCTGCGCGGGCTGCGCGTGATTTTGGTTGAGCGCCACGACATCGCAACCGGTGCCACCGGGCGTAACCACGGCCTGCTGCACAGCGGTGCGCGCTATGCGGTAACCGATGCGGAATCGGCCCGCGAATGTATTAGTGAAAACCAGATTCTGAAACGCATTGCACGTCACTGCGTAGAACCAACCAACGGCCTGTTTATCACCCTGCCGGAAGATGACCTCTCCTTCCAGGCCACTTTTATCCGCGCCTGCGAAGAAGCAGGGATCAACGCAGAAGCCATTGAGCCGCAGCAAGCGCGCATTATCGAACCTGCCGTTAACCCGGCACTGATTGGCGCGGTGAAAGTTCCGGATGGCACCGTTGATCCATTTCGTCTGACAGCAGCAAACATGCTGGATGCCAAAGAACACGGTGCCGTTATCCTTACCGCTCATGAAGTCACGGGGCTGATTCGTGAAGGCGCGACGGTGTGCGGTGTTCGTGTACGTAACCATCTCACCGGCGAAATTCAGGCACTTCATGCGCCTGTCGTAGTTAATGCCGCCGGGATCTGGGGGCAACACATTGCCGAATATGCCGATCTGCGCATTCGCATGTTCCCGGCGAAAGGATCGCTGCTGATCATGGATCACCGCATTAATCAGCATGTGATCAACCGCTGCCGCAAACCTTCCGACGCCGATATTCTGGTGCCTGGCGATACCATTTCGCTGATTGGCACCACCTCTTTACGTATTGATTACAACGAGATTGACGATAATCGAGTGACGGCAGAAGAAGTTGATATTCTGCTGCGTGAAGGGGAAAAACTGGCCCCCGTGATGGCGAAAACGCGCATTTTGCGGGCCTACTCTGGCGTACGCCCGCTGGTTGCCAGCGATGACGATCCGAGCGGGCGTAACGTCAGCCGTGGCATCGTGCTGCTCGACCATGCTGAACGCGATGGTCTGGACGGGTTTATCACCATCACCGGTGGCAAACTGATGACCTATCGGCTGATGGCGGAATGGGCTACCGACGCCGTATGCCGCAAACTGGGAAACACGCGCCCCTGTACGACCGCCGATCTGGCACTTCCTGGTTCACAGGAACCCGCTGAAGTTACCTTGCGTAAAGTCATCTCCCTGCCTGCCCCGCTGCGCGGTTCTGCGGTTTATCGTCATGGCGATCGCACGCCTGCCTGGCTGAGCGAAGGCCGTCTGCACCGTAGCCTGGTATGTGAGTGCGAAGCGGTAACTGCGGGTGAAGTGCAGTACGCGGTAGAAAATTTAAACGTTAATAGCCTGCTGGATTTACGCCGTCGTACCCGTGTGGGGATGGGCACCTGCCAGGGCGAGCTCTGCGCCTGCCGCGCTGCCGGACTGCTGCAACGTTTTAACGTCACGACGTCCGCGCAATCTATCGAGCAACTTTCCACCTTCCTTAACGAACGCTGGAAAGGCGTGCAACCCATCGCCTGGGGAGATGCACTGCGCGAAAGCGAATTTACCCGCTGGGTTTATCAGGGATTGTGTGGTCTGGAGAAGGAGCAGAAAGATGCACTTTGATACTGTCATTATGGGCGGCGGCCTCGCCGGATTACTCTGTGGCCTGCAACTGCAAAAACACGGCCTGCGCTGTGCCATTGTCACTCGTGGTCAAAGCGCGCTGCATTTCTCATCTGGATCGCTGGATTTGCTGAGCCATCTGCCGGATGGTCAACCGGTGACAGACATTCACAGTGGACTGGAATCTTTGCGTCAGCAGGCACCTGCCCATCCTTACACTCTTCTCGGGCCACAACGCGTGCTCGATCTCGCTTGCCAGGCGCAGGCATTAATCGCTGAAAGCGGTGCGCAATTGCAGGGCAGCGTAGAGCTGGCTCACCAGCGGATTACACCGCTAGGCACTCTGCGCTCAACCTGGCTAAGTTCGCCAGAAGTCCCTGTCTGGCCGCTGCCCGCGAAGAAAATATGTGTAGTGGGAATTAGCGGCCTGATGGATTTTCAGGCGCATCTTGCGGCGGCTTCATTGCGCGAATTGGATCTTAAAGTTGAAACCGCTGAAATTGAACTGCCGGAACTGGATGTGCTGCGCAATAACGCCACCGAGTTCCGGGCGGTGAATATTGCCCGCTTCCTTGATAATGAAGAAAACTGGCCGTTGTTACTTGATGCACTTATTCCGGTCGCCAATACCTGCGAAATGATCCTGATGCCCGCCTGCTTCGGCCTGGCCGATGACAAACTGTGGCATTGGTTGAATGAAAAACTACCTTGTTCATTGATGCTTTTGCCAACGCTGCCGCCTTCCGTGCTGGGCATTCGTCTGCAAAACCAGTTACAGCGCCAGTTTGTGCGCCAGGGCGGCGTGTGGATGCCGGGCGATGAAGTGAAAAAAGTGACCTGTAAAAATGGCGTAGTGAATGAAATCTGGACGCGCAATCACGCCGATATCCCGCTGCGCCCACGATTTGCGGTGCTTGCGAGCGGCAGTTTCTTTAGCGGCGGACTGGTGGCAGAACGTGACGGCATTCGCGAGCCGATTCTCGGCCTTGATGTGCTACAAACCGCTACGCGGGGTGAATGGTATAAGGGCGATTTTTTTGCGCCGCAGCCGTGGCAGCAGTTCGGTGTAACCACTGATGAGGCGCTACGCCCGTCGCAGGCGGGGCAAACCATTGAGAACCTGTTTGCCATCGGTTCGGTGCTGGGCGGATTTGATCCCATCGCCCAGGGATGCGGCGGCGGTGTTTGTGCCGTCAGTGCTTTACATGCCGCTCAACAGATTGCCCAACGCGCAGGAGGCCAACAATGAATGACACCAGCTTCGAAAACTGCATTAAGTGCACCGTCTGCACCACCGCCTGCCCGGTGAGCCGGGTGAATCCGGGTTATCCGGGGCCAAAACAAGCCGGGCCGGATGGCGAGCGTCTGCGTTTAAAAGATGGCGCACTGTATGACGAGGCGCTGAAATATTGCATCAACTGCAAACGTTGTGAAGTCGCCTGCCCGTCCGATGTGAAGATTGGCGATATTATCCAGCGCGCGCGGGCGAAATATGACACCACACGCCCGTCGCTGCGTAATTTTGTGTTGAGTCATACCGACCTGATGGGTAGCGTTTCCACGCCGTTCGCACCCATCGTCAACACCGCTACCTCGCTGAAACCGGTGCGGCAGTTGCTTGATGCAGCGTTAAAAATAGACCACCGTCGCACGCTACCGAAATACTCCTTCGGTACGTTCCGTCGCTGGTATCGCAGCGTGGCGGCTCAGCAAGCGCAGTATAAAGACCAGGTCGCTTTCTTTCACGGCTGCTTCGTTAACTACAACCATCCGCAGCTAGGCAAAGATTTAATTAAAGTGCTCAACGCGATGGGTACCGGCGTACAACTGCTCAGCAAAGAAAAATGCTGCGGCGTACCGCTGATCGCCAACGGTTTTACCGATAAAGCACGCAAACAGGCAATTACGAATGTAGAGTCGATCCGCGAAGCTGTGGGAGTAAAAGGCATTCCGGTGATTGCCACCTCCTCAACGTGTACATTTGCCCTGCGCGACGAATACCCGGAAGTGCTGAATGTCGACAACAAAGGCTTGCGCGATCATATCGAACTGGCGACCCGCTGGCTGTGGCGCAAGCTGGACGAAGGCAAAACGTTACCGCTGAAACCGCTGCCGCTGAAAGTGGTTTATCACACTCCGTGCCATATGGAAAAAATGGGCTGGACGCTCTACACCCTGGAGCTGTTGCGTAAAATCCCGGGGCTTGAGTTAACGGTGCTGGATTCCCAGTGCTGCGGTATTGCGGGAACTTACGGTTTCAAAAAAGAGAACTACCCCACTTCACAAGCCATCGGCGCACCACTGTTCCGCCAGATAGAAGAGAGCGGCGCAGATCTGGTGGTCACCGACTGCGAAACCTGTAAATGGCAGATTGAGATGTCCACAAGTCTTCGCTGCGAACATCCGATTACGCTGCTGGCACAGGCGCTGGCTTAAACTCCTTTCTGATGCCCGGTAAGCATGTTGTTACCGGGCATTTTTGCGTACACGATTCCGTGCCCAATGTATGCGTTGCAACGCAGTGAAAATTCCTCTGAAAACGTCTCGCAAAGGCTGAAACTGGCAGATGTCAAAGGCCTGGGATAACCGTAATGTCGCGTCATCATAAATATCAGGTGACGGACAACCATGACCGAATCAACAACCTCCTCCCCGCATGATGCGGTGTTTAAAACCTTTATGTTCACACCCGAAACCGCACGGGATTTTCTGGAAATACATCTACCAGAGCCGCTGCGCAAGCTTTGCAACCTGCAAACCTTACGCCTGGAACCCACCAGTTTTATTGAAAAAAGTTTACGCGCTTACTACTCGGATGTTTTGTGGTCCGTGGAAACCAGCGAGGGTGACGGCTATATCTACTGCGTGATTGAACATCAAAGCTCTGCAGAAAAGAATATGGCTTTTCGGCTAATGCGCTATGCCACTGCCGCCATGCAGCGTCACCTGGATAAAGGCTATGACAGAGTTCCGCTGGTGGTGCCATTGCTGTTTTATCATGGCGAAGCCTCGCCCTACCCGTACTCACTCAACTGGCTGGATGAGTTTGACGATCCGCAACTTGCCCGGCAGTTGTACACCGAAGCTTTTCCGTTGGTGGATATCACCATCGTACCTGACGATGAGATCATGCAACATCGGCGTATAGCTCTGCTGGAACTGATTCAAAAGCATATTCGCGACCGCGATTTAATCGGTATGGTCGACAGGATCACCACGCTTTTGGTTAGAGGCTTCACTAATGACAGTCAGCTACAAACACTGTTTAATTATCTGCTGCAATGCGGCGATACCTCCCGTTTCACCCGCTTTATTCAGGAGATTGCCGAACGTTCACCACTACAAAAGGAGAGATTAATGACTATTACTGAACGGCTACGGCAGGAAGGACATCAAATTGGCTGGCAAGAAGGTAAAATTGAAGGTTTGCATGAACAAGCGATTAAAATTGCCTTGCGCATGCTGGAGCAGGGCTTTGAACGTGAGATTGTGCTGGCGGCAACCCAACTCACTGATGCTGATATTCCGAACTGTCATTAAAAGGAGAGATTGATGACTATTGCTGAACGGCTACGGCAGGAAGGACATCAAATTGGCTGGCAGGAAGGTAAGATTGAAGGCTGGCAAGAAGGTAAATTAGAAGGTTTGCAGGAAGGCATGCATGAACAAGCCATTAAAATTGCTTTGCGCATGCTGGAGCAGGGCATTGATCGTGACCAGGTGCTCGCGGCCACTCAGCTAAGCGAAGCCGATCTGGCAGCGAATAACCACTAATTAACACAGGCCCACAGCCGATCCCCATGGGCCTTTGATATCAATAACTACCTTTTACGCGTGGCCCATTTTTGCCTGATTTAAACATCGCCAGTCGTTGATCCAAGGCATCGCTGTAGAGCATCGTGTCAACGCCAACAGCGACAAAGTTCGCTCCCCACGCCAGGCATTGCTGCGCCATATCAGGAGCCACAGCCAGAAAACCAGCCGCTTTACCCGCAGCACGGATCCGCCGAATGCTGGTTTCAATAATTCGCTGCACTTCCGGGTGCCCGGCGTTATCCGGGTAGCCCAACGACGCAGAAAGATCCGCAGGTCCAATAAACACGCCATCAATCCCTTCGACATCGAGGATTTCGTCCAGATTATCCAGTGCTGTTTTACTTTCCACCTGCACCAACAGACAAAGCGAATCGTTGACTTGCGCCATGTAATTCTCAATGCGTCCCCAGCGTGCAGCCCGTGCCACACTGGCCCCAACACCACGCTCACCGTAGGGAGGATAGCGCGTGGCAGACACCACCTGACGTGCCTGATCGGCAGTATCGACCATCGGGATCAGTAGAGTTTGCGCGCCAATATCCAGGACTTGTTTAATCAGCGGCTTACTGCCTTCCACCGGACGGATCACGGGGTGGCTGGCATAGGGCGCTACCGCCTGTAGCTGGTGATAAAGATCCTGAATGGTGTTTGGCGCATGCTCCCCGTCAATCAGCAACCAGTCATAACCGGAAGTGGCGGCAATTTCTGCCATATAGGCAGTCGTTGAGCTTAACCACAGACCAATTTGCACTTCGCCCTTGCGTAAACGTTCTTTAAAGGGATTGGTTAATAATGCGTTCATCGTGTTCCTTAAACTATTTAATGATGTGCCACGTCGGTCTGCGCAACAGTGCGATTTACACGCAGAGTGAAAATAATCAGCGAACCGATGACCGCCACCGCTGCCAGCGTCAGTAATCCCGCCGCATCGCTGGAAAATAACGTTTCTGCTTTCACGCGCAGGATCGGGGCAATAAACCCGCCCACTGCACCAAACAGGTTTATAAAACCAATCCCCGCAGCCAGCGCCGTACCGGAAAGAAGCTGTGTCGGCATCGTCCAGAACACCGGTTGCACGGCAATAAACCCGATGGCTGCAACACACAGCGCTACGATCGCCAGTACTGGAGAAAGCAGCCCGGACAGACCAATACCAATGCCCGCCGCCAGTAATGTCAGCGCTGCGACATTACGCCGTTCGCCGGTTTTATCGGAGTAGCGCGGAATAAGCCAGGTTCCAAACAAGGCCGCAACCCACGGAATGGCGGTGACCACCGACGCCGTAAAGCCCACTTTTGTCCCCAGCAATGCAGCAACCTGGGTCGGCAGGAAGAAAATTAATCCGTAAACCGCTACCTGAATGGTCAGGTAGATAATCGCCAGTTGCCAGACTCGGCCATTACGCAGCGCATCGCTCAATCGAGAAGTCACTTTCTGTTGTTCTTCACTTGCCAGTTGATTGATAAGCAACGTTTTTTCTTGTTTACTCAGAAAACGTGCCTGCTCCGGTGTGTCATCAAGCCAAAAGAATGTGAATACCCCAGCGCCGACTGCCAACAATCCTTCAATAACAAACATCCAGAACCAGCCGGGATGCCCCATAAATCCATGCATCTCCAGCAGCGCGCCAGAAAGCGGTGATCCCAGTGTTAACGCCAGCGGTGCGCCCATATAGAACAGCCCCATAATGCTGGCGCGATTACGCTGCGGAAACCATTGCGAGGTGAGATAAATCATACCAGGGAAAAACCCGGCCTCCGCAGCACCAAGCAGAGTGCGAACAATCAGAAATTTCGCTTCAGTATCGGCCCATGCCATGGCTGCCGAAAGAAATCCCCACAGCAGTGTTGTCGTACCAATCCAGGTTCTTGCCCCCAGTTTGCGCATCAAAAGATTCGCCGGAACCCCCAGAAACGCGTATACCACAAAGAAAATGCCTGCTCCCAGCGCATAAGCTTCATTACTCAGCCCGGTATCAATCTGGTAGGTCTGTTTGGCAAAACCAATATTCGAACGGTCGAGAAACGCCAGCACATACAGCGCCAACATAAACGGAATTAAACGCGCGCGGTTTTTCTTCACCACGGCGTCAAGCAAAGCGGTGCTCATAAAAAGCTCCTTAGAATATGTGGGCGTTACCGTTGTCACAGCAACGCCCGGAGTGATTAGTGGCTGTAGGGGCGTTTCAAATTGCAGTCACGATTGAGTTCGACGCCGAAACCGGGTTTATCAAGCACTGATTTATGAATACGACCATTCACCGGTACTGGCTCATTAAGCAGAATCGGATCAAATTGCGGACGCATCGTTGAACAATCCGGGCTGGTCATCAGGAATTCGCTGAATGGCGTATTGGTGAAGGTGATCACCGCATGGTGGGAGTAAACAGACGAACCGTGTGGCACCACCAGTTGCCCCCTGGATTTGGCGATTGCGGCAATTTCCACCAGCGTGGTTAAGCCACCGCACCAGCCAACATCCGGCTGCATAATGTCGATACCGTTTTCTGAAAGCGTACGGAAAGATTGCAGTGTGCCGTGGTGCTCACCGCTGGTGACCATCATCCCCGCTGGTGCGTTGTGTTTCAGTTCGCGATAACCTTCATACTGCTGTGGCGGCAGGCACTCTTCGATCCATTTCAGGTTATAGGGCGCGCAAGCGTGGGCCAGTTTGATGGCATAGTTCACGTCCTGACTCATCCAGCAGTCGAGCATTAACCAGAAATCCTCACCGCATTTTTCACGCATATCCGCGACCATAGCGGCATCTTTGCGGATCCCCGCATCACCATCATGTGGCCCCCAGTGCGTCGGCATTTTGCCACCGATAAAGCCCATCTCTTTTGCCAGATCCGGACGCGCACCTGTGGCGTAGAACTGAATTTCATCACGAACTGCACCACCTAAAAGTTTATAAACCGGAAGCCCGACCACTTTGCCGAACAGATCCCACAGAGCCAGATCGACACAGGAAATCGTATTCATCACCAGGCCACCAGAGCCGGAGTAATACAGGGTGGCATTGAGCATTTGATCGTGGATCAGTTTGATATCACTGACGCATTTACCCTCAATGAAACGGTTAAGATGTTTTTCGACAATAAAACAGCCCATTTCACCGGCTGTCGAAACAGCGAATCCGGTCTGGCCGTTTTCTGCTTCAACTTCAACAATCAACGTGCCAAGAACGTTAATGCCAAATGACTGGCGTGACTGCTCGTAATCGCGGTATTTACTCATCGGGGTGGCAATATGATCATCAATCCAGTGATTCGCCCCCTGGTCGTGATAATCACCGCCGCCAGCGCCTTTTTCTGCTGTCGCACCGCCAGTAAACCAGGCGCGAACCTGTTTGATTTTTGGTAGGGTCATGATGTTCTCCATTGTTATGAGGCCTGTAAGTCAAAGGGACTTTTCCATCCCAACAAACGTGAAATATCCCTGGCGCAGGCAATGGCCTTGCCCGCCAGATAATCACGGTATTCTTCATTGATTTGTAAGCGGGTACCGACCACCGAGATCGCAGCGGTAAGCTCGTTATTGGCGTTAAACACCGGCGCAGCGACACAACGGACATC
Organism: Escherichia sp. R1; assembly: GCF_003000935.1. Lineage (NCBI taxonomy): Bacteria > Pseudomonadati > Pseudomonadota > Gammaproteobacteria > Enterobacterales > Enterobacteriaceae > Escherichia > Escherichia sp. R1. The sequence goes on along the minus strand of NZ_PSRU01000002.1, from coordinate 100,489 downwards.
GGCGTAATCTTCGCCGTTGTCATAGCTCCAGCCCTGACGGCGAATACGCGCCAGTTCTTCGTGAAGTTGCTGTGGATGAGTAATCGTTGTGGGTGTCGCCTGCTCCCAGACCAGCCCTTCGATAATACTTTGCTGTACCGCTGCAGGTTGCCAGGCAAGCAGGCATTTACCTATTCCGGAGCGATAAAGCGAAAGGCTTTTTCCTTCATGGGAACGCACGCTGATAGTGGCTGATGACTCCACTTTCAAAATGTAATAAGCGCTGCCGTTATCAATAATCCCCAGGTGACAGACATAACAGCCCGGTGGTATCCATCAGTTGCGTCAAACGCGGTCGAGCCAGTTCCCGGAGATCCATCTTGCTTAACGCATGACCGGAAAGCTCCTCCAGCCTGGTCCACAAACAAAAATTTTCCTGGTGATCAAGGCTAAGAAAACGCTGACGCCTGAGTTCATTAAGCAGCAAATAGGCCGTGCTTTTAGGGATTCCCAATGTGTCAATGATCGTCGCAGCACTACAGGGGCCAATGCGGGCAATCAAATTGAGAATATCAATAGCCCGTGTCAGGGCGGGAACTTTGCTTGATTCCAACATACTGGACTCCAGTCTTAGATACTGGAATCAGTCTCGTTGCTCAGGGGGAGTAAAATTGTGAAGCGCATCAAATCCCGCTCCTCGTCCAGCAGACTGGAGAAATTACGCACAAATTTGTGAATCAGCGCACGGATTTTTTCTTATTGAGTACAACAGGTTGGACAAATTTTGCCGGAGGGGGAATGTGCCGGTGCAGTAAACCGGCACAGAGTGGCGGAATCAGACAGATAAGGTCATGGACTCAACAACCTCAATCCAGCCATGCTCACTGGCGATATCCTGGCCGTTTAACCAACGGCGCAGCATATTCAGTGCCATCATTGCGCACACTTCCTGACGGATAGCCAGGCTGTAGCGCGTAGTGCTGAAACGCACACGCAGAGCGAAAGTGCCGTCTGGCGTGGCTAGCGCAAAGTTGAGATGCTCGTTCTCGAAACCCGAAACAGCCAGTGCCAGCCCGGCAAAATGGTTGGCCCGCCGTTCTGTAATCCAGTGCGCAGTTTGCGCCAGGGTTTCCTCCTGTGAAGGAACCACTTCACACGCCAGCAATGGAGCACCTGCGCGAGAAAGTTGCAAAGCCAATAAACCACCGGTGAATTGCTCGCTCAACGTCAGGCTGAACTGACGGTTTTGCAATTCGCGACTGATCTGCGCGGGCAGTCCTTCAGTGCCTTCGAAAATCACGCTCTGTCCGGCAACACGTTTAACATCCAGCCACAGTTTTTCCATCGCCTGTTGCTCGCTTGCCGGTCCGGTGAGTTTCAGTTCGATGATAGGCATTGAGGAGCGATAGCCCATTGTTACGCCCGGCGGCAGTTGTAGAGTGTCCAGGCTTTGTGCCAGATCGCTTTCCGAACGACCAAAAGTAGTCAAACGCAGACAAACCGGCGGCTGCGGTAAAGAAAAACGCTCGCGCAGGCGCGGCAGGATTTCGTGCTCGACCATCACCTTAAATTCTGACGGTACGCCGGGAGTAAAGAACATCAGGCAACGATTAAGCTGCACGGCAAAACCACAGGCGGTGCCTACCGGGTTATTGATAAATTCAGCACTGGCAGGCAGCTCCGCTTGTTTACGGTTGCTCGGTGCCATTACTCGTCCACGTTCGTGGAAATAGCGTTCCATCTCTTTGAGCCAGGCTTCATGCAGCACCAGGCCTTCACCTTTTGCTGTCGCAGCGGCGAGTGCGCTTAAATCATCGCTGGTCGGTCCCAGCCCGCCGTTAACGATCAGCACATCGGCGTGCTGACTACGTTCGCGAAGAATGGTGACTAAGTCATCAAGGTTATCCCCCACCGTATTGCGGCGAGATAATGGCAACCCCTGATGAAAGAAAAAATCGGCCAGCCAGGCAGCGTTAGTGTCAACGATTTGCCCGTGTAACACTTCATCCCCGGTGGATAACATTTCCACTTTTAACATGGTTATCTCCTGCTTTTGTTATCGAATCACTATAACGCAAAGGGAGACAGGGCGTAGTAAGAAACTGAATGGCGCGACAGAACGCCGCGCCGGAAGGCGTCAGAAGCTGGCATTTACCCCAACATACGGACCATCAGCAATGGCGTTATCACGATTGCCATTTTTACCTGCCAGGTTCAGGTAACGGTAGCCAGCCTCAATGCTGACTGGACGCATAATGGTGTAACGCGCGCCAGCATTCGCTTCTTCATAACTTTTAATTCCGCTGGAGAGCGAATCCGGAGAGTAGTAATACTCACCAAACAAGCGGAAGCTGTCACCAATTTGCCACTGCAAACCACCGCCAACTGCTGCGGCATAACCTTCATCACCATCGTTCGGGTTGGTGTAAACGCCTTTTCCGCCAACGGTCGCCATTAATGGCCCGAGAGGCAGATTCAACCCCAGCCCCACGCCCGCGGCATCACCGTCGTCGTCGTTATGTGTCCAGTTACCGCTTAACGCCAGGCCCGTCGATTCAGTCCCAAAACCGACACCAATATTGGTGTATTCTTTACCCGCCTGGCCGCTGATGCTCATTGCATTGACCGATGCAGAAACCAACAGCATTCCGGCCAGACCTGCTAGCGCAATTTTTTTCATTATCCTCTTTCCCACAAGCAATTAATCAAAATTCCCAAAGCTGCGGGATTGTACTGCCTGGCGCAGAGGATTCAATGAGCGAAAAAAGGGATCTAGTCACTTATTGTAACTAAATACTTCTTAAATAATTAAACGCCGAAAAAATAAACACACTTTATCGATACACACAAAAATAATAATAAATGTAGTTATCATCGCAAAAGAGATTACTGTCACTTTCACATATTTCTGAGTTACCGTATTCTCATGGTTTCTTTTTATTTATAAGGAATACCCCTGTGCGACAACGGACTATTGTATGCCCTTTGATTCAAAATGATGGTGCTTATTTGCTGTGTAAAATGGCCGACGATCGCGGCGTTTTCCCCGGTCAATGGGCGCTTTCGGGTGGCGGCGTGGAGCCTGGCGAACGAATTGAAGAGGCACTACGCCGCGAAATTCGCGAAGAACTGGGAGAACAGCTGCTTTTGACAGAAATCACGCCGTGGACCTTCAGCGATGATATTCGCACCAAGACGTATGCAGATGGTCGCAAGGAAGAGATTTATATGATTTACCTGATTTTTGACTGCGTTTCTGCCAACCGAGATGTGAAAATAAACGAAGAGTTTCAGGACTACGCGTGGGTAAAACCTGAAGATCTGGTGCATTATGATTTGAATGTTGCCACCCGAAAAACGTTACGTTTGAAAGGTCTTCTGTAACAATGATGACAGCCATTACTGGCTGTCAGATTGAAAATTTAGTGGTTAACGAATTCCCCATCCAGATAAACTTTGCCTTTTTCCACATGCATGACTAAACCATCCAGATAATCAGGTTTAAATGTCGCGTCACGCTTATCTTTAGCAATATATGTCAGGCAATGATTATGGGTGAAAATAACGATATTTTTATCAGGCGCTTTGCGTTGTAAGTCCTTAATTGCACTATAAATCTCATTACCGCACTGAAGAAGTCGTTTATCTACCGTCAATTTTTTACCCGCTGAAAACCAGGTAGCCGACTGAATGGTCCGGACGGTATTACTGGAATAAAGATCGAAATCAGGGATATCAGCACTAAAAGCGTTGCCCAGTTCACGGGCATCCTGGGTACCTTTAACCGTAATACCTGTTTTATCTGACAAGCATTGATTGGTTGAACGGTCGCAACGTTCAGCATGACGAAACAAAACGACAACCGGGTGCTGCTGTGCCAGTCTGGCCAGTGTTTTATTGTCGATACGTGGCAAACCATTGCTACTCCAGGCGGCATGAGTACCCAGTCCGGCAATTGCAGCGAGCGCCAGTAAAATGATGATATATTTTTTTGACTTCAACGAAGAGCGGCAAAAAGCTAACACGTAAACTCCACCTATAGACAAGCGCAACCAGACAATTACCGTGAAATTGAGCTACATTTCTGGCGATAATTCGCAGTTGGTGTAATATTATAAATCCTACGATGTCGGCAAAATGCCTCAAAATTTTGCCAAATGCAAAGCCTAAATAAGAAAAAATATAAAAATTTCAATATTTACGTCTAATATTAGTTTCTTAAGGTTAAGTTAATATTCTATCCTTAAAATTTCGCTCCAAATGGCAAAATATACACAACACTCTTTATAGCAAATATAAGTGGACAGGTATTCAATGGCGGAAGGAAAAGCAATGTCAGAATTTTTGCCTTTTTCGCGACCAGCAATGGGCGTGGAGGAACTCGCTGCAGTTAAAGAGGTTCTCGAATCCGGTTGGATCACAACCGGTCCGAAGAATCAGGCGCTTGAGCAAGCTTTTTGCCAGTTGACGGGAAATCAGCATGCCATCGCGGTCAGTTCAGCCACCGCCGGAATGCATATCACGCTAATGGCGTTGAAAATTGGCAAGGGCGATAAAGTGATTACGCCTTCCCTGACCTGGGTTTCAACCCTCAATATGATTTCCTTGTTGGGTGCAACGCCGGTAATGGTGGATGTCGACCGCGATACGCTGATGGTCACGCCTGAAGCTATCGAGTCAGCCATTACGCCACGCACTAAAGCCATCATTCCGGTGCATTATGCCGGTGCGCCAGCAGATATTGACGCCATTCGCGCCATTGGCGAACGTTACGGCATCGCAGTTATCGAAGATGCTGCCCATGCCGTCGGTACGTATTACAAAGGGCGACATATTGGCGCAAAAGGTACTGCTATTTTTTCGTTTCACGCCATCAAAAATATTACCTGTGCGGAAGGTGGCCTGATTGTTACTGATAATGAAAATCTTGCCCGCCAGCTGCGGATGCTGAAATTTCACGGTCTGGGTGTCGATGCCTATGACAGACATACCTGGGGCCGTGCACCGCAGGCTGAAGTCTTAACGCCGGGCTATAAGTACAATCTGACCGATATTAACGCCGCGATTGCCCTGACACAGTTAGTCAAATTAGAGCACCTCAACACCCGTCGGCGCGAAATTGCCCAGCAATATCAGCAAGCACTGGCAGCTCTCCCCTTTCAGCCATTAAGCCTTCCCGCCTGGCCGCACGTTCATGCCTGGCATCTGTTTATTATTCGTGTCGATGAACAACGTTGTGGTATCAGTCGCGATGCGTTGATGGAAGCGTTAAAAGAAAGAGGCATTGGTACCGGGTTACATTTCCGCGCCGCTCACACACAAAAATATTATCGCGAGCGTTTTCCCACGCTGTCGTTACCGAATACCGAATGGAATAGCGAACGCATCTGTTCGTTGCCGCTGTTCCCGGATATGACCACCGCCGATGCCGACCGCGTCATCACAGCCCTTCAGCAACTCGCAGGACAATGAGCCATGTTTGAAATCCACCCTGTTAAGAAAGTCTCGGTGGTTATTCCCGTTTATAACGAGCAGGAAAGCTTACCGGAATTAATCAGGCGCACCACCGCAGCCTGTGAATCACTGGGGAAAGAGTATGAAATCCTGCTGATTGATGACGGCAGTAGCGATAATTCCGCGCATATGCTGGTCGAAGCCTCACAAGCGGAGGGCAGCCATATTGTGTCTATCTTGCTTAACCGCAATTACGGGCAACATTCAGCGATTATGGCGGGATTCAGTCACGTCACCGGCGACTTAATTATTACCCTCGATGCCGATCTCCAGAATCCGCCAGAGGAAATCCCCCGTCTGGTGGCAAAAGCCGATGAAGGTTACGACGTGGTAGGGACTGTACGCCAGAACCGCCAGGACAGCTGGTTTCGTAAAACCGCTTCGAAGATGATTAACCGGCTTATTCAGCGCACCACTGGCAAAGCGATGGGTGACTATGGTTGTATGCTGCGCGCCTATCGCCGTCATATTGTCGATGCGATGTTGCACTGCCATGAACGCAGCACCTTTATCCCGATTCTGGCGAATATCTTCGCCCGCCGTGCCATTGAAATTCCAGTGCACCATGCCGAGCGTGAGTTTGGTGAATCCAAATACAGCTTTATGCGCCTGATTAATTTGATGTACGACCTGGTGACCTGCCTTACCACAACGCCGCTACGTATGTTGAGTTTGCTCGGCAGCATTATTGCGATTGGCGGTTTTAGCATTGCGGTGCTGCTGGTGATTTTACGCCTGACCTTCGGACCACAATGGGCGGCAGAAGGCGTCTTTATGCTATTTGCCGTACTGTTTACTTTTATTGGCGCTCAGTTTATCGGCATGGGATTGCTCGGTGAATATATCGGCAGGATCTACACCGATGTCCGCGCCCGCCCCCGCTATTTTGTTCAGCAAGTTATCCGTCCATCCAGCAAGGAAAATGAATAATGAAAACCGTCGTTTTTGCCTACCACGATATGGGATGCCTCGGTATTGAAGCCCTGCTGGCTGCCGGTTACGAAATTAGCGCTATTTTTACTCATACTGATAATCCCGGTGAAAAAGCCTTTTATGGTTCGGTAGCTCGTCTGGCGGCGGAAAGAGGCATTCCGGTTTATGCGCCGGATAACGTTAATCATCCGCTGTGGGTGGAACGCATTGCCCAACTATCACCAGAGGTGATTTTTTCTTTTTATTATCGCCATCTTATTTGCGACGAAATTTTGCAGCTCGCTCCCGCAGGTGCATTTAATCTGCATGGTTCGCTGTTACCCAAATATCGTGGTCGCGCGCCGCTGAACTGGGTGCTGGTGAACGGTGAAACGGAAACTGGCGTTACATTGCACCGAATGGTGAAACGTGCCGATGCCGGGGCCATTGTGGCACAACTGCGCGTTGCCATTGCGCCAGACGATATCGCCATTACGCTGCATCATAAATTGTGCCATGCCGCGCGCCAGCTACTGGAACAGACATTACCCGCCATTAAACACGGAAATATTCTGGAAATCGCCCAGCGCGAAAACGAAGCCACCTGTTTTGGTCGCAGAACGCCGGATGACAGTTTCCTCGAATGGCATAAGCCGGCATCCGTACTGCACAACATGGTGCGTGCCGTTGCCGATCCGTGGCCGGGTGCCTTCAGCTATGTTGGCAATCAGAAATTCACCGTCTGGTCGTCGCGTGTTCATCCTCATGCCAGCAAAGCACAGCCGGGGAGCGTGATTTCTGTTGCACCACTGCTGATTGCCTGTGGCGATGGCGCGCTGGAAATCGTCACTGGACAGGCGGGCGACGGCATTACTATGCAGGGCTCGCAATTAGCGCAGACGCTGGGCCTGGTGCAAGGTTCACGCTTGAATAGCCAGCCTGCCTGTGCCGCCCGACGCCGTACCCGGGTACTCATCCTCGGGGTGAATGGCTTTATTGGCAACCATCTGACAGAACGCCTGCTGCGCGAAGATCATTATGAAGTTTACGGTCTGGATATTGGCAGCGATGCGATAAGCCGTTTTCTGAATCATCCGCATTTTCACTTTGTCGAAGGCGATATCAGTATTCATTCCGAATGGATTGAGTATCACGTCAAAAAATGTGATGTCGTGTTGCCGCTGGTGGCGATAGCCACGCCGATTGAATATACCCGCAACCCGCTGCGCGTATTTGAACTCGATTTCGAAGAGAATCTGCGCATTATCCGCTACTGCGTGAAGTACCGTAAGCGAATCATCTTCCCGTCGACTTCAGAAGTTTATGGGATGTGTAGCGATAAATACTTCGATGAGGATCATTCTAATTTAATCGTCGGCCCGGTGAATAAACCACGCTGGATTTATTCGGTGTCTAAACAATTACTTGATCGGGTGATCTGGGCCTATGGCGAAAAAGAAGGTTTACAGTTCACCCTCTTCCGCCCGTTTAACTGGATGGGGCCACGACTGGATAACCTTAATGCAGCGCGAATTGGCAGCTCCCGCGCTATTACGCAACTCATTCTCAATCTGGTAGAAGGTTCACCGATTAAGCTGATTGATGGCGGAAAACAAAAACGCTGCTTTACTGATATTCGGGATGGTATCGAGGCGTTATACCGCATTATCGAAAATGCGGGAAATCGCTGCGATGGCGAAATTATCAACATTGGCAATCCTGAGAACGAAGCGAGCATTGAAGAACTGGGTGAGATGCTGCTGGCGAGCTTCGAAAAACATCCGCTGCGCCATTACTTCCCACCGTTTGCGGGCTTTCGTGTTGTCGAAAGTAGCAGCTACTATGGCAAAGGATATCAGGACGTAGAGCATCGTAAACCGAGCATCCGCAATGCCCGCCGCTGCCTGGACTGGGAACCGAAAATTGATATGCAGGAAACCATCGACGAAACGCTGGATTTCTTCCTGCGCACCGTTGATCTTACGGATAAACCATCATGACCAAAGTCGGCTTACGCATTGATGTCGATACCTTTCGTGGCACCCGTGAAGGCGTGCCGCGTCTGCTGGAAATCTTGAGTAAGCATAATATTCAGGCCAGCATTTTTTTCAGCGTCGGCCCGGACAATATGGGCCGCCATCTCTGGCGACTGGTGAAGCCACAGTTTTTGTGGAAGATGCTGCGCTCAAACGCGGCATCGCTTTATGGCTGGGATATTTTACTGGCAGGTACGGCCTGGCCAGGTAAAGAGATTGGTCATGCCAATGCTGATATCATTCGTGAAGCGGCTAAACATCACGAAGTCGGCCTGCACGCCTGGGATCACCATGCCTGGCAAGCCCATAGCGGTAATTGGGATCGGCAAACAATGATCGACGATATTGCACGCGGCCTTCGCACCCTGGAAGAGATTATCGGTCAACCGGTAACCTGTTCTGCCGCTGCGGGCTGGCGTGCTGACCAACAGGTGATCGAAGCAAAAGAAGCGTTCCATTTGCGCTACAACAGCGATTGTCGTGGGGCGATGCCGTTTCGTCCATTGCTCGAATCAGGAACCCCCGGCACTGTGCAAATTCCGGTGACCTTACCCACCTGGGATGAAGTGATTGGTCGGGATGTGAAAGCAGAAGATTTTAACGGTTGGTTACTCAACCGCATCCAGCGAGATAAAGGCACGCCGGTTTATACCATTCATGCCGAAGTTGAAGGCTGCGCTTATCAGCATAATTTTGTGGATCTCCTGAAACGCGCAGCTCAGGAAGGCGTGACATTTTGCCCTTTAAGCGAACTATTATCAGGGACGTTGCCGCTCGGACAAGTTGTTCGCGGAAATATTGCCGGACGTGAAGGCTGGCTGGGTTGCCAACAAATTGCGGGTAGTCACTGATGAAATCGGTACGTTACCTTATCGGCCTCTTCGCATTTATTGCCTGCTATTACCTGTTACCGATCAGCACGCGTCTGCTCTGGCAACCAGATGAAATGCGTTATGCGGAAATCAGTCGGGAAATGCTGGCATCCGGCGACTGGATTGTTCCCCATCTGTTAGGGCTACGTTATTTCGAAAAACCCATTGCCGGATACTGGATTAACAGCATTGGGCAATGGCTATTTGGCGCGAATAACTTTGGTGTGCGGGCAGGCGTTATCTTTGCGACCCTGTTAACTGCCGCGCTGGTGACCTGGTTTACTCTGCGCTTATGGCGCAATAAACGTCTGGCTTTACTCGCCACAGTAATTTATCTCTCATTGTTTATTGTCTATGCCATCGGCACTTATGCCGTGCTCGATCCGTTTATTGCCTTCTGGCTGGTGGCGGGAATGTGCAGCTTCTGGCTGGCAATGCAGGCACAGACGTGGAAAGGCAAAAGCGCAGGATTTTTACTGCTGGGAATCACCTGCGGCATGGGGGTGATGACCAAAGGTTTTCTCGCCCTTGCCGTGCCGGTATTAAGCGTGCTGCCATGGGTAGCAACGCAAAAACGCTGGAAAGATCTCTTTATTTACGGCTGGCTGGCGGTTATCAGTTGCGTACTGACGGTTCTCCCCTGGGGACTGGCGATAGCGCAGCGGGAGCCTGACTTCTGGCACTATTTTTTCTGGGTTGAGCATATTCAACGCTTTGCACTGGATGATGCCCAACATAGAGCGCCGTTCTGGTACTACTTGCCAGTCATCATTGCCGGTAGCCTGCCGTGGCTGGGATTACTCCCCGGTGCACTGTACGCTGGCTGGAAAAACCGCAAGCATTCCGCAACCGTCTATTTGTTGAGCTGGACGATAATGCCGCTGCTGTTTTTCTCCGTCGCTAAAGGCAAATTGCCCACCTATATTCTTTCCTGCTTTGCACCTCTGGCAATGCTGATGGCGCATTACGCGTTGCTGGCAGCAAAAAATAATCCTCTGGCGTTGCGGATTAATGGCTGGATTAACATCGCTTTTGGCGTCACTGGCATTATTGCCACATTTGTGGTCTCCCCCTGGGGACCAATGAACACACCGGTGTGGCAAACCTTCGAGAGCTATAAAGTCTTTTGTGCCTGGTCTATTTTTTCGCTATGGGCTTTTTTCGGCTGGTACACCTTAACAAACGTCGAAAAGACCTGGCCTTTTGCCGCGCTTTGCCCGCTGGGGCTGGCGTTGCTGGTAGGATTTTCAATTCCTGACAGAGTCATGGAAGGAAAACATCCGCAATTTTTTGTCGAGATGACACAAGAATCACTTCAGCCAAGCCGCTATATTCTTACTGATAGCGTCGGTGTTGCCGCAGGTCTGGCATGGAGCCTGCAACGCGATGACATCATCATGTATCGCCAGACAGGTGAGTTGAAATATGGCCTTAATTATCCGGATGCAAAAGGGAGATTTGTCAGCGGTGATGAGTTCGCAAACTGGCTTAATCAACATCGTCAGGAGGGGATTATTACACTCGTGCTTTCGGTTGACCGCGATGAAGATATCAACAGTCTCGCCATTCCGCCCGCAGATGTCATCGATCGTCAGGAGCGTCTGGTGCTAATTCAGTATCGGCCCAAATGATCTGGTTAACATTAGTCTTTGCCAGCTTGCTTAGCGTTGCCGGGCAGTTGTGTCAGAAACAGGCAACCTGCTTTGCGGCGGTAAACAAACGGCGCAAACATATCGTGCTGTGGCTGGGACTGGCGCTGGCTTGTCTTGGCCTTGCCATGGTGCTCTGGCTGCTGGTCTTGCAGAACGTACCGGTAGGCATTGCCTACCCGATGTTAAGTCTGAATTTTGTCTGGGTAACGCTGGCTGCAGTAAAACTGTGGCACGAGCCGGTATCGCTGCGTCACTGGTGTGGGGTGGCGTTCATTATTGGCGGCATTGTGATCCTCGGGAGTACGGTGTAATGGGCCTGATGTGGGGATTATTCAGCGTCATTATCGCCTCCGCTGCGCAATTAAGCCTGGGTTTTGCGGCGAGTCATCTGCCGCCAATGACGCACTTATGGGATTTTATCGCGGCGCTGTTAGCTTTTGGCCTGGATGCCCGGATACTGTTACTCGGGCTGCTGGGTTATCTGCTTTCCGTTTTTTGTTGGTATAAAACACTACATAAACTTGCGCTAAGCAAAGCCTATGCCTTGCTCAGTATGAGTTATGTGCTGGTATGGATTGCTTCAATGGTACTTCCCGGCTGGGAAGGGACTTTTTCGCTGAAAGCACTACTGGGAGTAGCCTGTATTATGAGCGGGTTGATGCTGATTTTCCTGCCCACAACAAAACAACGTTACTGAGTTTTCCCTGCCGCTTTACACTGCCGTTCCCACTCATCGGGGCTATAACAGCTTGCAGAAAGGACTTTCACCGTGTGCAGCTTTTCACGATTAATACAGTAAAGCGCATTCTGCAAAGGCGAGAGTAAATCCCCCACTTTCACGGCGAAGTCACTCTTCACTTCGGCGATCATTTTTATCGCGCCGCCAGCATCGCAGAGCATAATTACATGTCTGTTATCTTGTTTATTGCAGCACGATTTTTTGACCAGCCATTCCATTGCATTATCCTGTTTGCTAAGAGTTTTCACATCAATTTACAGATTAACAGATAAACTCTTTATCAACGGCAATGGAATGGCAGAAATGAGAAGTGAAACGGTGGGTTAATTATTGCTGGCGTTTCACCCACTCTTTTAGCGCCTGACGTGAAATTTTAATACCGCCGTTTTTCAGCTCCGGCGGCAGAGTCAGCCAGCGCACCGGTTGTTGAAAACGAGCCAGCTTATCTTTCACCCATTCGTCAAGATCAACGCTTTGCTGGTCATACTCCACCACCGCTACCGGCCGATGACCAAACTCCTTGTCGGCAACGGGAACGATAAACACCTGCAAAACCGCAGGATGTGCAGCAATAACGCGCTCGACTTCTTCCGGCTGAATACCCTCACCGCCACTGAAGAATAGATTGTCTAAACGTCCGACAATGGTCAACTTGCCATTATGCATCTCACCGCGATCGCGCGTGGCGTACCAGCCTTCGTCATTAACCAGTGGAACCCGTTGCCCGTTACGCCAGTAACCTTCTGCCATACTGGCAGCCCGCAGCCACACTTCATCATTAACGATTTTCACTTCCCGACCCGGCAGCGGCGAACCAACGTCTGCCAGACCGTCGGCTTCTTTCGCACACACTGTGGAGGCAAACTCGGTCAGACCATAGCCGCAAAAGCACCGAATCCCCTGCTCGCGCGCCTGTTCCGTCAACTCGACCGGGATAGCCGCGCCGCCAAGTAAAACCGCTTTCAGGGAAACGGAACTACGGTTAACCAGCAAACGCCAGAGTTGTGTTGGCACCAGTGAAGCGTGAGTACAGCCTGCCAGCATCTGCTCCAATGGCTGTTTATCACGCACCGTCATCCGCGCACCAGCGTATAACCAGCGCCACATAATTCCCTGACCGGAGACGTGAAACAGCGGTAAAGAGAGCAACCAGTCATCGTGATCACCAAAAGGAATCAGCGATAACACCCCTTCGGCGCTGGCAAGATGAGCCTGATAAGTATGAACAGCGGCTTTCGGCAAGCCAGTGGAACCAGAGGTTAACGTCATTGAGCACAGACGCGTCGGCTGCCACGCCGCGGCATGTGCGCCTTCAACCAGCTGAATGTGCAGCGACGCTAACGCCGGAAACGTGTTTTCCCCTTCCGGCACCAGCGCAAATTGCAGCGTAAGATTGGGCAGCAATTCCTCAAGCAGCGGTTGCGGCAGCTGAGGGTTCACGGGCAACACCCGCGCCCCGCATTGCAGTAACGCCAGCCAGGCCAGCAGCGTTTGCGGCGTATTCCACGCCCGCAACATCACGCTGCTGCCCTCAACCACACCCTGCACCGCAAAGCTGGAGGCTAATTCATCGACGCGAGCACAAAGTTCGCGCCAGTTGAGTTGCTCGTCATTGAGACGTAAGGCGATGGCTTCTCCCCGCACTTGCCGCCAGTGACGCCACGGCCAGTCAGAGAAGATCATAACAGCCGCTCCAGTGCATCAACGTCCACTAACGGCAGTGGGCTCCCCGGCCAGCGACGAACCTGCTGCGCCTGCATCAGATCCAGCGTGTCCAGTCCCGGAATGGTGTCTGGCGTTAACCAGGCAGCAATCCGCGCCAGTTGCGTTAGACCTAAGCTCGACTCAATGGAAGAGCTGATCACCGCCGTCAGCCCCAGCGCATGCGCCGCCTGCACTTGCTCGCGTACTTTATCCAGGCTGCCCGTGAGCGTGGGTTTGATAACTACCGCGCGCACGCCCTCTTCAGCTACAAAGGCAAAATCCGGCTCGCGCAAGCTTTCATCCCAGGCAATGGCAATGCCGGTTTCACGGGCAAACGCACGCGAATCATCGCGGGTTTTGCACGGCTCTTCGAGAAACGCGATGCGGTGGCGATAATCCGGGTTAACGTATTTGGCAAACTGCTGGCCTTTCAGCGGTGTCCAGGCGCGGTTCGCGTCAAGACGCAAATGCAGATCCGGAATTGCCTCCAGCAACAGATTCACCACCATGCCGTCGCGCACGGCTTCGTACAATCCCACTTTGACCTTCGCCACTTTCTCGCCAGGCATATCGGCAAGTTTGAGGATCAGATCGTCAGGATCGCCATTACACAGCGGCGCCGCACGGTAATTGGCCGCCTGCGGGAGCGTCTCTGCCAGCTCCGCCAATGCACAACTTACGCCAAAGGCAACGGAAGGCATCTGCGGTATCTCGCAATCGCCTGCCAGCCAGTTATTTACCCAGGCAAGCAGCACACTTTGCGCATCTTCCCAGGTTTCCTGACTGAAGCCCGGCAGTGGGGAGATCTCCCCCCACCCTTCGCGCTCGCCCTCACGCAGGCAAACATACAGCCCGTCGCGGGTTTTTAACCGCCTGTCGCGCAGAACCACCCCCGCGTCCATGGGGATCTGCCAGCGGTATACCTGCGCGCTACGCATTACGGATTCCGTTTAAATTTGCTGAAATCAGGCTGACGTTTCTGGTTGAAAGCGTTGCGACCTTCCTGACCTTCTTCCGTCATATAGAACAGCATGGTGGCGTTACCTGCCAGCTCCTGCAGACCTGCCTGACCGTCACAGTCGGCATTCAGCGCAGCTTTCAGGCAGCGCAGCGCCATCGGGCTGTTTTGCAGCATTTCGCGGCACCAACGGACGGTTTCTTTTTCCAGATCCGCCAGCGGTACCACGGTGTTCACAAGGCCCATATCCAGCGCCTGTTTTGCGTCGTACTGACGGCACAGGAACCAGATTTCACGCGCTTTTTTCTGCCCGACGATGCGAGCCATGTAGGAAGCGCCCCAGCCGCCGTCGAAGGAACCGACTTTCGGGCCAGTCTGACCGAAGATGGCATTATCTGCCGCGATAGTCAGGTCGCACATCATGTGCAGAACGTGACCGCCGCCGATGGAGTAGCCAGCCACCATCGCGACAACCGGTTTCGGACAGGTACGGATCTGACGCTGGAAGTCCAGCACATTCAGGTGATGTACGCCGGAATCATCTTTATAGCCGCCGTAATCACCACGCACTTTCTGGTCACCACCGGAGCAGAACGCTTTATCGCCTGCACCAGTCAGAATGATCACGCCGATGTTGTCGTCATAACGCGCATCTGCCAGCGCCTGGATCATCTCTTTTACCGTCAGAGGACGGAAGGCATTGCGCACCTGCGGACGATTAATGGTGATTTTTGCGATACCGTCGGTGGATTTTTCATAACGAATGTCCTCGAAACCTTCGGAGCAGTCGTGCCATTCAACCGGTGCGTAAAGCATTGCTTCATCAGGATAAATCATATTGTGTCCTTTAGTCAGAAACGCAAGATCTGCGCCAGACTTGCGATTACGCCAGCGGGATTTTCCCGATGCGCGTTATGTCCGGCGCGAGGAATGACATGGCAGTCGGCAGCCAGTTCCGCCGCCAGGGCGCGGAATTTGCTGTCACGTTCACCACATAAATAATAAAACGCAAATGTGCGGGCGCTAAGGTTAGCACGTAAATCAGGCTGGACGGCGAGAGAAGTCGCCTCCAGCATGGCGGCAAGCGTTGCGCCATTATTGTTGCTGCGCAGCGCCACCAGCTCCCGGCGTTGATCGTCATTGAGTGAGGCAAAAACAGGCTGTTGATACCAGTCGGCAAATACCGCCGTTAACGGTTCTGTGAGAAAACGCTGCACCCATTGGCGATCGGAACGCTGACGTTCCGCACGTTGTTCAGCATTTTGCAGCCCCGGATGCCCGCCTTCGACAACAACTCCACAAAGCCCCGCCGGCTCCTGGCAAGCCGCCATCATCGCCACCCGTCCGCCAAGCGAGTACCCCACCAGCCAGAAGTTAAGTATGTTGTAACTAACCAGCGTTTTACACAATAAGCCGGTGACATCATCAAATCCATCGACGCTGATCGTCGCTGAACCACCGTGACCTGGGAGATCAACATACAACCGCGAGTAGTCGGCAAACGCCTCGCCCACTTCTTGCCATTCATGGCAATCGCCAGAAAAACCGTGCAAAAACACCAACCAGGGTAAACCTGGTTTGCCGTGTTTTGCCTGCGCGTGCAGGATCATAAATGGCTTACCTGCGCCAGAAGTTGCTGGAGCGTTTGCGCACCATCGGTGTCGTTAACCACCATTTCAATCACCGTGGTGGTCGGCGTACGCCAGGCATCGACTAGTGTCGTTTCAAGTTCCTGCCAGTTTTGCGGACGATGATATTTCAGCTCGAACATCGCAGCGGCGTGCTCAAAATGGACGTTTTGCGGCATCAGATAGAAACGCTCGCGCTCGCTTTTCGGCGTTGGCAACAGCGAAAAAATTTGCCCGCCGTTGTTGTTCACCACAATTAATACCAGCGGTGCGGAAACCTGGCGCAATAACGCCAGCGCGTTGAGATCGTAAAGTGCGGAGAGATCGCCCACAATCGCCAGCGTCGGTTTGCCGCTTGCCCGCTGAACGCCGGCGGCAGTCGAGAGCAGCCCGTCGATACCGCTGGCACCACGGTTGCTGTACACCGGGTAACCTGCCGGAAGTTGCGAAAGCGCATCAATCAGACGCACCACCAGGCTGTTACCGACAAACAATTGCCCCTGTTCAGGCAAGTAGTCGCTGATGCGATGCGCCAGTTGCGCTTCGCCAAACGCATCGCGACGGGCAATAACCGCCTGCATTGCCTGTTCCGCCAGGCGCGGGATTTCAACGCACCAGGGCTGGCGTTTTTCTGCCGGATGCAGCTCCAGCCAGTCGGCAATATTGGCAATTAAGCGACGTCCGCGATGGTGTGCCGGATCAAGTCGCCCTTCAATGTCATCAACAATCCAGTACTCTTCTGGTTCACAGCTTGCCTGCCATTGGAGGAGTCGTTTCCCCGTCAGGCTGCTTCCCAGTTGCACCACTATTTGTGCCTGTTGCAGTTCGCTGGTCGCTTTGGCATTGCCTAACCAGAGATCGGCACACGGCAGCGGCTGTCCGGTTTGCGACAGCACGTCGCCAATCAGCGGCCAGCCAAGAGTTTGCGCCCACAGTGCAACTTTTTTGCCCTCTTCCGCACTCATGCGCCCGGCAACCACCACGCCGCGCTTTTGTCGCCAGAAGAACCAGTCACGCTGTTTTTCACTTTCCCGACGAGGCGCTTCACGCAGCCACGGTTTGTCGTCCTGCCACCAGTCGCCCAGCCGCTGTTGCCAGCTAATCCCGGTGTCGTCCATTTCGCCATACAGCGGTTCAGCAAACGGGCAGTTGATATGGACTCCACCAGCATGAAGCGTACCGAGAGCGTGGTCGATGGTAGAAACCAGCCAACGTGCGGGGATATCCTGGGTCGGGCGCGGCAGTGAAATACTGTGCGTGGGGTGAGAGGCGAACATTCCCGGCTGACGAATCGCCTGATTCGCGCCGCAGTCAATCAGCTCCGGCGGGCGATCGGCGGTTAACAGGATCAGTTTTTCTCCGGTTAACCCAGCTTCAATCAGTGCCGGATAGAGATTTGCTACCGCCGTGCCGGAGGTCACAATCACCGCCACCGGCTGCTTGCTGACTTTCGCCAGCCCCAGTGCCAGATGCCCCAGTCCACGCTCATCGAAATGGGTATGATGAATAAATGCGGAATTCTCCGCCGCCGCTAAAGTTAACGGTGTAGAACGCGAGCCAGGGGCGATACAGATGTGTCTGACGCCGTGACGCGTTAATGCTTCCAGAATGACCGCCGCCCAGCGTCGGTTAAATGCGCTTACTGACATGAGTTTGTCCGGTATCAATATTGCGGCTAAGTATAAGGAGCTACAAAAATAGATTATTGATATGAATCGGTAATGATGCGACTCATTACTATTCCATTTGTAATAAAGTACGCAGCCCTGCCGCTTTGTTGTCGATTTCCTGCCACTCTTGCTCGGGGTCGGAACCACGGACAATGCCTGCGCCAGCATATAGCCGCACGATATTGCCGCTGATTTTTGCTGAGCGCAGGGAAACGCAGAATTCACTTTGCTGTAATGAGAGATAGCCCGCAGAACCGGCGTACCATTCTCGAGTGAACGGTTCGTGACGGGCGATAAACTGTCGCGCCAGATCGCGCGGTAAGCCAGCAACTGCTGCCGTTGGCTGCAACTGATGTAAACAGATCACATCATCCGCTTTGTTGAGTGAAGTCCAGATACAGCGGCGAAGATGCTGTACTTTACGTAGACGCAGTACCTGCGGCGGTAAAACATCCAGCGTTTGGGTATCGGCCTGCAATCGTTGGCAGATATCTTCCACCACCAACATGTTCTCGCGCTGGTTTTTATCATCCGCCATCAGCCACTCACCTAACTGCTGCGCCTGCTTATCATCAGGATGATTTGCTACCGTTCCCGCCAGCGCTTCGGTACGCAGCGCTTTGTCACGCCGCCGCCATAACCGTTCCGGTGAAGAACCAAGAAAAGCATTTTCGCCATCAAAGGCCATGTAAAAATGGTAGCAATTCAGATTGAGCCGACGACTGGCAGCCATCATCGCTGCCGCATTGACCGGACTTGCGAAATGCAGGTCGGTTGCCCGAGCAAGCACAACTTTGTCGAGCTCGCCTTCGGCGATGGTTTTCGTTGCCAGTTCGATTAATTGCGTCCAGCCCGTTTTGTCCGGCCAGTGTTGTTCTCGCGTGGTGGTTAAATGTAATCCAGGCAGGGGCTTGATACTCACCAGTGTGGCGATAAATTCTTTTGCCTTGATTGCATCGTGCTGAAGGGAGCTTTCGCTGAATAGCGTCAGCCGCAGCGTGGCTTTACCGCCACAACGTCGCCATTCCAGGCGTGGTAAAAGTAAATTGCCCTGCGACGGGTCAAACGCATTCAACCCCCAGATGCGTAAGTCGGCGTGTTCCGGGTGCTGGCGAAGAAAACGTTGTGCCTGGTCCAACGACGTAAAACGGGTAATCGCACCCAGGACGGCAGCTTCTTCATCACCATTACGTTGTTGCCAGTAGAATTGCGGATACACCTGCTGACTGGTCAGCCAGCTCAAGGCATCAAAAGCGTCTTTGAGAGGGAAAGGAATATCGATAACCCGAATGCCGGGTGTCGCCGGAATCTCTTGCGACAAATGGCGCAGTAGATTTTCCAGCGCCGTAGTAAGTGATTGCACGCGGACCTCTCCCTGTTAAAAGCCTCACATTATACGGGGTACGACAAAAAAAATGCAGTACCCCGGTGTAGGGAGGTTTTAACGGCGTGCCAGCAACAGTCCCAGAACCAGCCCAACGGCCGCACCCACACCAATTCCTTGCCAGGGTTTTTCGTGGACGTAGTCATCAGCACGATAAACAGCCTGCTTCGCCCGATAGTAATAACTGTCTGAAGCCTGGCTAACCCGTTTTTTCACATCATCCAGCGCTTTTTCTGCACGCGCTTTCAGCTCAACATATTTCTGATCGGCGGGATCGCCAGAGGAGCGGAGCACCTCTTCCAGTGTTTCACTAAGCAGCGTCAGGTCATCATCAATACGTGTATCACCAAACTGATTAGACATTCTCGTTCTCCATTTGTGTAAAACCTGTCACTAACTATAGACAAGGGTTATTGATTACGCCTGAATTACCTCGCGTGCCATCCCAATGTGTGGGATACCATCTTCTTCATAAATATCGGTCACAGGGATGAAACCAAATTGCCCATAAAAGTTTTGTAAATGCGCCTGCGCCCCCAGATAAATCGGCTTCTCCGGCCAGCGGCGAGTACACGATTCCAGCGCCTTACTCATCAATTGCTGACCGATTTTTTCACCGCGTAAGGCTTCGCTGACAATCACCCGACCAATCACAACGGGTTGCAGTTCGTCGTCACTTTTCAGAATCCTCGCATACGCCACCAGTGTCCCGTTATGCCAACCGAGAATGTGGCGATTTTCTCCCTCCAGATCGTCACCATCGATATCCTGGTAAGGACAGTTTTGTTCCACTACAAATACCGCACAACGCAGTTGTAATAAGGCATAAAGCTGAGAAACGGATAAATCAGAATGATGCAGATCTTGCCAGTCGATCATGGAAGGCTCCTTTGTGCTGTTTGCTTTATACTAGCCGGAATATTTTCAGCAGCGCGATGAACTCATGGAATTAATTTTTTTAGGTACTTCAGCCGGTGTGCCAACCCGTACGCGTAATGTCACGGCAATATTGCTTAACCTGCAACATCCGACCCAGAGCGGACTTTGGTTATTTGACTGCGGTGAAGGCACCCAGCATCAGCTACTGCATACCGCCTTTAACCCTGGAAAACTGGACAAGATTTTTATCAGTCACCTTCATGGCGATCATCTCTTTGGTTTACCCGGCTTACTGTGCAGTCGTTCTATGTCAGGCATTATCCAACCCTTAACGATTTATGGTCCGCACGGTATCCGTGAATTTGTGGAGACCGCGCTGCGGATTAGCGGCTCATGGACCGATTATCCGCTGGAAATTGTCGAAATTGGCGCTGGCGAAATTTTCGATGATGGCCTGCGCAAAGTGACCGCTTATCCGATGGAACACCCACTGGAATGTTATGGTTATCGTATTGAAGAACATGATAAACCAGGTGCATTAAATGCCCAGGCATTAAAAGCTGCTGGCGTGCCGCCAGGCCCGCTGTTTCAGGAATTAAAAGCGGGCAAAACAATCATGCTGGATGATGGAAGGCAGATTAATGGCGCAGATTACTTAGCCGCTCCAGTGCCGGGTAAAGCGCTCGCTATTTTCGGCGATACGGGCCCCTGCGATGCCGCGCTGGAGCTGGCTAAAGGCGTCGACGTAATGGTTCACGAAGCGACTCTGGATATGGCGATGGAGGCCAAAGCCAACAGTCGCGGCCATAGTTCTACACGCCAGGCGGCGGCACTAGCCCGTGAGGCTGGAGTCGGTAAGCTAATCATTACCCACGTCAGCTCGCGCTATGATGACAAAGGTTGTCAGCACCTGTTACGTGAATGTCGGTCAATTTTCCCGGCGACTGAACTGGCGAATGATTTCGCGGTGTTTAACGTTTAACTCTGCTTATTATTAAAAACAGGGCGAAACTTGCCCTGTTATCGCAACCCGCGCTACATATATCCACCCACACGGGTATATTGAGCGATTTTTTATATTTATTCATCTCCTCATGCACTATATTCAGAGCTATAAGTTGCCTCTTTTTATCTTGATTCAGCACCACCTTTGCAACTAAAAGGAGCCTATGATGGTTACAGTTATCAGCAATTATTGTCAATTATCTCAAACCCAACTCTGTCAGACATTTGCAGAAAAATTTACTGTGACCGAGGAATTACTGCTGTCTTTAAAAAAACACTCATAACTCATTACAAATAATGATGAAATAACGCTTTTTATTGATAATTTACATATGAAAAAAATGACATCTCTTTGTTTTATACCATTACTACTATCGCTTACTTTTATTATTTTTTACCAACCCTGGGTCAGGGCATTACCACCAACGCCCCGACACGCTAGTCCTGAGCAATTAGAAAAAACAGTTCGTTATCTTACACAAACTGTGCATCCACGTAGCGCCGACAATATTGATAATCTGAATAGGTCCGCAGAGTATATAAAAGAGGTCTTTATCAGTAGCGGTGCCAGAGTTACCGCGCAGGATGTCCCCATTACGGGTGGCCCCTACAAAAACATTGTTGCTAATTATGGTCCTGCCGATGGACCGCTGATTATTATTGGTGCGCACTATGACTCTGTCAGTAGTTATGAAAACGATCAATTGACCTATACGCCGGGCGCGGATGATAACGCCAGCGGCGTGGCAGGATTACTCGAACTGGCACGTTTGTTACAGCAGCAGACTCCAGGGATTGGCGTCCAACTGGTCGCCTATGCGTCGGAAGAACCGCCCTTCTTTCGTAGCGATGAAATGGGGAGCGCGGTACATGCAGCTTCGCTTGAGCGTCCAGTGAAATTAATGATAGCGCTGGAGATGATTGGTTATTACGACTCAACGCCTGGTAGCCAGGATTACCCATCCCCGGCAATGTCCTGGCTTTATCCCGATCGGGGAGACTTTATTGCCGTGGTCGGCAGAATGCAGGATATCAACGCCGTTCGTCAGGTAAAAGCGGCATTGTTATCATCCCGGGATTTATCTGTTTATTCTATGAATGCCCCAGGTTTTATTCCCGGTGTTGATTTCTCTGATCACCTTAATTATTGGCAACACGATATTCCCGCCGTAATGATTACTGACACCGCTTTTTATCGTAATAAACAATACCACTTGCCCGGTGATATCGCAGACAGATTAAATTATCAGAAAATGGCTCAGGTAGTGGATGGAGTTACAACCTTGTTATACAACAGTAAATAATAAAAATTTCTCGAGGCGGATCCAGAAAAAGCAACATGCGCATTTTATTTTCTTTCGTCTGTTTTAAGATGCGAAACATGAAATTCAACGGAGGAAAAATAAATGGGAATGATTGGCTATTTTGCAGAAATTGACTCAGAAAAGATTAACCAACTGCTTGAGTCTACTAAAAAACCTTTGATGGATAATATACATGACACGCTTTCAGGATTACGCCGACTGGATATTGATAAACGCTGGGATTTTTTACACTTTGGGCTGACAGGCACCTCTGCTTTTGATCCCGCGAAGAATGACCCGCTGAGTCGCGCCGTGCTTGGTGAACACAGCCTAGAAGATGGCATAGATGGCTTCCTGGGATTGACCTGGAATCAGGAGTTAGCCGCGACAATCGACCGACTGGAATCACTGGATCGAAGTGAGCTGCGTAAACAGTTTTCCATTAAGCGACTCAATGAAATGGAGATTTATCCGGGAGTAACCTTTTCAGAAGAGTTAGAGGGGCAACTCTTTGCTTCGATCATGCTTGATATGGAAAAGCTGATTAGCGCGTATCGACGTATGCTGCGACAAGGGAATCATGCGCTGACGGTTATTGTTGGGTGATGGTGTCAGGGCACCAAAAAAAACCGCCGAACATGTCGGCGGCTTTCTGACTTACAAACTGACTGTTTACATCAGCGGCATTGCTAACCGCACAATGCTAATCAGCGGTTGTGGCCATACACCCAGCACCAGTACCAACAGTGCAGAGATCAGCACCACGATACCGCTTGCGCTGTACTGCCAGTTTGATGGTGCATCGCGACCCGGTTGTTCCGGAGCGTGCAGGTATAAGCTCACCGCCACGCGCAGGTAGTAGTAAAGGCCGATTGCCGAACCAACAACCACGGCACCCACCAGCCACCACAAGTGTGCCTGGACACCGACCGCCAGCACGTAGAACTTACCGATAAAGCCCAGCGTCATTGGGATACCAGCCAGTGAAAGCATCATCACCGTCATCACTGCCGCGAGGATCGGACGATGCCAGAACAGACCGCGGTAAGAGAACAGGGAATCAGCATCCGGGCCACGATACGGGCTGGACATCAGGCTGACCACGCCGAACGCGCCGAGGCTGCTGAACAGATAACCGACCAGGTAAACCCCTACCGCTTCCATCGACATCTCGCCGGTTTGCAGCGCAATCAGCGCCACCAGCAGATAGCCGAGGTGAGAGATAGATGAGTAACCGAGCAGACGTTTGATATTGGTCTGGCTCAGCGCCATCAGGTTACCGAAGATGATAGAGGCAAAGGCGATAATCGCCAGCACTACGCGAATCGCTTCACTGTCACCCACCGGTGCGTAAAGGAACAAACGCATCACCACGCCGAAGATAGCGATTTTGCTCGCCGTCGCCA
Source organism: Escherichia sp. R1 (assembly GCF_003000935.1). Taxonomy (NCBI): domain Bacteria; kingdom Pseudomonadati; phylum Pseudomonadota; class Gammaproteobacteria; order Enterobacterales; family Enterobacteriaceae; genus Escherichia; species Escherichia sp. R1. The sequence continues at coordinate 76,847 of NZ_PSRU01000002.1, read as the reverse complement.
GGAAAGTGGAAACCGGCGCAGGCGCGCCCTGGTATACGTCTGGCGTCCACAGGTGGAACGGCACCAGAGAGAGTTTGAAACCGAGGCCAACAATCATCAGGCCAAAACCTGCCAGCAACAGCGGCTCGTTGAGCATACCGTCGCCGAGGTTTTTACCCAGTGCGACAAACGACAGGTCGCCAGACTGCGCATACACCAGCGCCATACCGAACAGCAGGAAAGAAGACGCTGCGGCAGAAAGGATGGTGTATTTGATACTGGCTTCCAGCGAACGTTTCTGGCGGAAAGCGTAACCGACCAGGCCAAACAGCGGCAAAGAGATCAGTTCGATACCGAGGAACAGAGACGCCAGATGGTTGGCATTCGCCAGCAGGATCCCGCCCAGCGCGGCAATTAACACCAACAGGTAGAACTCGTCCTTGTTGTCGTTATAGCCTTCAAGCCACGGGTAGGCGAAAGTACAGGTGGCGAGGCTCGCCAACAATACCAGCCCGGTGTAAAGCATGGCGAAACCATCAACGCGCATCAGCGGCGTAACGTCCATAGCGCCCGCCTGGCCGACAAACCAGAGCGATACCAGCGCCGCGTTAAGCCCAATAACCGAGAGCGTAGCGTTGAGGAAATGATTGCGTCGCCACGCAATGGAGAGCATCACAACCACCACCGTCAAGCCGACGATCAGCAACGGTAGCAGTGCGATCAGGTTTTGTGGAGTTATTGTCATGGCGATTTACGGCCTTGTAGTAGTAACGGAATTAACAAACCACTGCTGGATATTGCCAATCGCGGAGTGCGAGGTATCCAGAATCGGCTGCGGATAGAAGCCCAGCAGTACCAGCAGCACCACCAGCAACAGGATCATAAACAGCTCACGCAGCGACATCCCTGGCAGTTCCTGGCTGGCAATCTGGCTTTTCGCTTTACCGAAGTAAGCGCGATGCAGCATCGCCAGCGAATAAACAGAAGCAAAGACCAGCCCAAAGGTAGAGATAACGGTAATCACCGGGACAACCTGGAAGCTGCCGAACAGAATCATAAATTCGCCGACGAAGTTACCGGTGCCAGGCATCCCAAGCGTTGCCACCGCAAAGAACAGCGACAGTGCTGGCAGCCATTTCATTTTGCTCCACAGACCGCCCATCATGCGCATGTCGCGGGTATGGATACGTTCATAAAGCTGACCACAAAGAATAAACAGACCCGCCGCCGACAAGCCGTGCGCAATCATCTGGATTACCGCGCCCTGGTAGGCCAACTGGCTGCCGGTGTAGATAGCAATCAGCACGAAGCCCATGTGGGAAACCGAGGTGTAGGCGATCAGACGTTTGATATCGGTCTGGGCGAAGGCCATCCACGCACCATAGAAGATGCCGATAACACCCAGCCACATAGCGATTGGCGCGAACTCTGCCGACGCGTTCGGGAACAGCGGTAGGGAGAAACGCAGCAGACCGTAAGCGGCGGTTTTCAGCAAGATCCCCGCGAGGTCAACGGAACCGGCGGTCGGTGCCTGGGAGTGCGCATCCGGTAACCAGCCATGCAGCGGAACCACCGGCATTTTCACTGCGAAGGCGATGAAGAAGCCCAGCATCAACAGGTATTCCACGCCGTTAGACATCGGCGTATTCAGCAGCTCTTCATAGTTGAAGGTCCAGACGCCGGTCGCATTGTAGTGAACGAAAACCAGCGCCAGGATGGCGATCAACATCACCAGACCACTCGCCTGGGTGTAAATGAAGAACTTGGTTGCCGCCGTGATACGCGTTTTACCGTCAGAGGCTTTATGCCCCCACAGTGCGATCAGGAAGTACATCGGCACCAGCATCATTTCCCAGAAGAAGAAGAACAGGAACATGTCGATGGCAAGGAACACGCCGATAACGCCGCCCAGGATCCACATCAGGTTGAGGTGGAAGAAGCCCTGATATTTTTCGATCTCTTTCCACGAACAGAGTACCGCCAGCACACCGAGCAGACCGGTCAGCACGACCATCAGCAACGACAGACCGTCAATGGCGAGATGAATAGAGATACCAAAACGCGGGATCCACGGCATGTCGAATTCAGACTGCCACTGCGGAATTCCGGCGGATTGCGTCAGTGAATAACCGCCCTGCAACCACAGTTGCAGCGACAGCGCCAGCGTCAATCCCATGGTTACCAGCGCGATCCAGCGCGGCACCTTGACGCCAAAGCGTTCGGTCTGCCAGCACAGGAAGCCGCCGATAAAGGGAATTAATATTAGCCAGGGTAGTAACATGGCGATCTTTATTCCTTGTAAAAGTCCCGTCAGGACCGGATTTTCAACGAATTCTCACGACAGAAAATTCTCTTCGGACTGGGGGTAGTGTCGGATGCGCCGCGAAGACGGCTTATCCGACCTACGTTCTTATATGCCCAGGGGCAATCCCACAATCCTTAACTCAACGCAGTACCATCAACAGTGCCAGCACCACGACCGCACCGATGCTCATGGATGCCACATACCAGCGCAGATAACCGTTCTCGCTTAACAGCAGACCTTTACCTGCAAAGCGGGAAAGGACAGCCGGGATGTTCATCATTGAGTTCAGCGGATCGCGTTTCAGCAACCAGGCAATACCCAGGAACGGCTTGACGAACACTTTGTCGTACAGCCAGTCAAAGCCCCAGGCGTTGTACCACCAGGTACCCAGCAGACGGCCCGGCGCACTGTTGGCGATGGAGGTCACCAGAGTACGTTTACCCAGCCACAGCCAGGCAGCCAGCAGAATGCCGACCACCGCGACCACGCCAGAGGTAATTTCCAGGGTCAACATGCTGCCGTGCGCCAGTTCCGTCGTTTGCGGAAGCACGCCCTGCAGCGGCGGTACAATCAGTGCGCCAACGAAGGTGGAAAGGATCAGCAGCACAATCAGCGGCAGGCTGTGAGTTACCCCTTTCACGGCGTGAGCGTGAATTTGTTCTTTTCCGTGGAAGACGATGAAAATCATACGGAAGGTGTAAAGCGAGGTCATAAACGCACCGACCAGACCTGCCACCATCAGATTGATATGTCCATTCGCCATCGCACCCGCGAGGATCTCATCCTTACTGAAGAAGCCCGCAGTGACCAGCGGCAGTGCCGACAGTGCTGCGCCGCCCACCAGGAAGCAGAGATAAACCAGCGGAATAGATTTACGCAGACCACCCATCTTAAAGATGTTCTGTTCGTGATGGCAGGCCAGAATGACGGAACCGGATGCCAGGAACAGCAGCGCTTTAAAGAACGCGTGGGTCATCAAGTGGAAAATCGCCGCATCCCATGCCTGCACGCCAAGCGCGAGGAACATGTAGCCAATCTGGCTCATGGTAGAGTAAGCGAGAACACGTTTGATGTCGGTCTGTACCAGCGCCGCAAAACCGGCCAGCAGCAGCGTAACCGCCCCAACAATGCCCACCAGATGCAGAACTTCCGGCGTCATCAGGAACAGACCGTGGGTACGGGCGATCAGGTAGACACCCGCGGTTACCATCGTTGCGGCGTGGATCAGCGCGGAGACAGGCGTCGGGCCCGCCATCGCGTCGGCAAGCCATGTCTGCAACGGCAACTGCGCAGATTTACCGACCGCACCGCCCAGCAGCATCAGCGTCGCCCACATCAGCATGTTATTGCCGTCAGCAAAGTGCGCTGGTGCCAGTTCCACCATTTCGCGGAAGTTCAGGGTGCCCAGTTCGTTGTAAAGAATGAACAGCGCGAAAGCGAGGAAGACGTCACCCACACGGGTCACGACGAACGCTTTCATTGCCGCTGCGCCATTCTTCGGATCGGTGTAATAGAAACCGATCAGCAGATAGGAGCACAGGCCCACGCCTTCCCAGCCGAGGTACATCAGCAGCAGGTTGTCGGCAAGCACCAGAACTACCATGCTGGCGATGAACAGGTTGGTGTAAGCGAAGAAGCGAGAGTAGCCCTCTTCACCGCGCATATACCAGGAGGCGTACATGTGAATAAGGAAACCCACACCAGTGACCACCGAGAGCATGGTCAGCGACAGGCCGTCCAGCACCAGGTTAAAACCGATGTTAAAGTCGCCTACCGACATCCACGTCCACAGCGGCTGGCTGTATGCCTGCTCACCGTTAGCGAAGAAGTCAACGCCGATAAAGGCAGTTACCAGCGCCGCCAGGCCCACAGAGCCAACGCCGACGATCGCCGAGACGTTTTCAGACCAGCGCCCACGGGAGAACGCCAGCAGGACGAAGCCAATCAATGGCAAAATAATGGTTAAGGCAAGCATGTTCATCCGCGCATCTCACTTACTGAATCAATGTTCAGGTTCTGGCGACGACGGTGAAGTTGCAGCAGCAGCGCAAGGCCGATACTCGCTTCTGCCGCCGCGAGGCTGATGGCGAGAATGTACATCACCTGACCGTCGGTCTGGCCCCAGTAGCTTCCGGCGACCACAAAGGCCAGCGCGGAGGCGTTAATCATGATTTCCAGACCAATCAGCATAAACAGCAGATTGCGACGGATAACCAGACCGGTTAAGCCAAGAACGAATAAGATTGCCGCGAGGATCAGTCCATGTTGTAAGGGGATCATGCGTGCTCCTCCGTTTTTCTTTTCGCGCTGTCGTCTTTACGATTGCTCAGCACTTCACCCGCACGCTCTTCACGACCAACGTGGAAGGCCACAACCAGACCCGCGAGCAGCAGCATAGAAGCCAGTTCCACCGCCAGTACGTAAGGCCCGAACAGCGTAATACCCACTGCTTTAGCACTGATTGGCGTACCGTCGATACCCTGATCGTTAACACCGAGAATGGCGTAAACAATCACCACCAGCATGATGGCTGACAAAATTGCCGGACCAATCCACACCTGCGGTTTCAGCCACTGGCGTTCCTGTTCGATTTCTGAACCGCCCAGGTTGAGCATCATCACCACGAACACGAACAGCACCATAATGGCACCCGCATAGACGATAATTTCCAGCGCACCGGCGAAGTAAGCGCCCAGTGAGAAGAACACCCCAGAGATCGCCAGCAGCGAAATAATCAGGTACAGCAGCGCGTGTACCGGATTGGTATGGGTGATCACTCGCAAGGTCGCAAGTATGGCTATCAGGCCACAGATATAAAAAGCGAACTCCATTGCCCCTCTCCTTACGGTAACAGGCTCTTGACGTCGATAGGCTTGGCTTCGTTCTCTGCTTCGCCCTTATCTTTGCCGTCGATTGCCATACCTGCCATCCGGTAGAAGTTATATTCCGGGTATTTGCCCGGACCGGAGATCAGCAGATCCTCTTTCTCGTAAACCAGATCCTGGCGCTTGTATTCCCCCATTTCGAAATCCGGGGTTAACTGAATCGCCGTGGTCGGACAGGCTTCTTCGCACAGACCACAGAAAATGCAGCGTGAGAAGTTGATGCGGAAAAATTCCGGATACCAGCGACCGTCTTTGGTTTCTGCTTTTTGCAGCGAGATACAGCCGACCGGGCAGGCTACCGCGCAGAGGTTACAGGCTACGCAACGCTCTTCGCCGTCCGGATCGCGGGTCAGAACGATACGACCACGATAACGGGGCGGCAGATAGACCGGCTCTTCCGGGTACATTCGCGTTTCGCGTTTGGCGAACGCGTGCAGGCCGATCATCCAGATACTACGAACCTGGGTACCGAAACCTACTAACAATTCTTTTAAGGTCATGGTCTTATTGCCCCTTATTGCGCCTGCCAGAGAATGACAGCCGCCGTTACCAGCAAGTTGATCAGCGTCAGCGGCAGGCAGATTTTCCAGCCGAAGGACATTACCTGGTCATAACGCGGACGCGGTAACGACGCACGAATCAAAATGAACATCATCATAAAGAACGCGGTTTTCAGCGCGAACCAGATGAATGGCGGTAACAACGGGCCTTGCCAGCCACCGAAGAACAGCGTCACCATCAGTGCAGAGATGGTCACAATCCCGATGTATTCGCCCACGAAGAACAGACCGAACTTCATACCGGAATATTCAATGTGGTAACCATCCGCCAGTTCCTGCTCGGCTTCCGGCTGGTCAAACGGGTGACGGTGACACACCGCCACGCCCGCGATGGCAAAGGTAATAAAACCAAAGAATTGCGGGATGACGTTCCACACATGCGCCTGGCTGTTGACGATGTCGGTCATGTTGAATGAACCGGCCTGCGCCACCACGCCCATCAGGGAAAGCCCGAGGAACACTTCGTAGCTCAGGGTCTGCGCAGAAGCACGCATCGCCCCCAGCAGCGAGTATTTGTTGTTACTTGACCAGCCCGCAAACAGCACCGCGTAAACCGCCAGACCTGCCATCATCAGGAAGAACAAAATCCCGATGTTCAGGTCGGCAACCACCCAACCCGGACTGACTGGCACAATTGCAAAGGCCAGCAGCAGCGAGGTAAAGGCAATCATCGGTGCCAGGGTAAAGATGACACGATCCGAGAATTTCGGGATCCAGTCTTCTTTAAAGAACATTTTGATCATGTCCGCAACCAGCTGGAGCGAACCGCCCCAGCCAACACGGTTAGGTCCATAACGGTTCTGGAACAGACCCAGCAGGCGACGTTCGCCAAAGCTCATGAATGCCCCACAGGTGACTACCACCAGCAGGATCACCACCGCTTTAAGGACGGTCAGCAGGATCTCAATCAGTTCCGGTGATATCCAACTCATTGTTGTGCCTCCTTGAGATCCTCAAGATGCGCGCCAGCCAGCACCGGAGCAATGCCGGACATACCCATCGGCAAGCCCACCTGCCCTGCTGTCAGCCCTTCGGCGATTTCAACCGGCAGCGTGACCGTGTTGCCATCGTAACTAAAGGAGACGCGTGTACCTGCGTTCACACCCAACTTCGCGGCATCCGCTGGGTTGAGTTTGATGTACGGCTGCGGCATACGGCTCTGGAAGACCGGAGCACGCTGTGACAATTCATCGCTGCCAAACAGGTGGTAGTACGGCGCGATACGCCATTTCCCGTCCTGCGGCTGGAAGCGTGCCGGTACGCTGGTGAAGTAATCCAGACCGTTTTCGCTGGTTTCAAACAGACGCACGCCCGGATCGCCAAAACGCAGTTTGCCGCCCACTTCGTCCTGGAATTTGTTCCACGCCTGCGGGGAGTTCCAGCCTGGCGCCCAGGCAAACGGCACTTGCGAACGGTGCGCGGTCGGCTGGTTGTTACCTTCCATCGAGAAGGTGAACATGGTGTCAATATCCTGCGGCTGACGCGGCTCATGAACGCTGATATTGGCGCGCATGGCGGTACGACCGCTATAGCGATGCGGTTCACGGGCCAGTTTCTGCCCACGAATACGGAATGTCGCATCCGGCGCAGCATCTTTGATACCTGCCAGTTCCGGGATTTTCGCCACAACAGCGTCAATCACGTGGTCGAGCTGCGTCCAGTCCACTTCACGGCTCAGCAGGGTGCTATGCAGCGAGTGCAGCCAGCGCCAGCTTTCCAGCATGACAGTTTGGCTGTCGTAATAAGCCGGATCGTAAACTTGGAAGAAACGTTGGGCGCGGCCTTCGTTGTTGATCACCGTACCGTCGCTTTCAGCAAAGCTGGCGGCGGAAAGTACCAGATGAGCGTTTTCCATAATCGCTGTGCGTTGATGGTCAACCACCATCACCAGCGGCGCTTTAGCCAGCGCAGCATTCACGCGGGTAGCGGAAGCGTGACGATGCAGATCGTTTTCCAGCACCACCACCGCGTCGGCGCGTCCGGTTTCCAGTTCAGTTAACGCTTCTTCAAGCGATCCACCGCCTATAATGCCCAGCCCCATGCTGTTGACGGAACGGGCAATCATGGTGATACCGACGTCAGCGCCGCGACCTTTCAGGGCTTTCGCCACGTTAGCCGCAGCCTGAATCACTTCAGCGCTACCAGCGTTCGTCCCGGAGATAATCAACGGTTTCTTCGCACCAGCCAGTGCCTGCACGATGACGTCGATTTTGCTTTGCAGCTCAGGCTCTATGCCGTCAACTGCCGGTGCGGAGTTGTCCAGCGCATGGGCGATGGCAAAACCTAAACGCGCCTGATCTTCAACCGGTGCGCGGTAAGTCCACGCCGCGATATCATCCAGACGGGTGTCATCAACGTTGGTAACAAACAGCGGATGCTTCGCACGTTGACCGATGTTGAGGATTGCCGCAATCTGCCAGTCAGCCACTTTCTGTGCTGCCGCCATTTCGCGCGCTTTACCTTTTACCGCCTGGCGCACCGCCAGCGCAACGCGCGCGCCGGTCTGGGTAACGTCTTCGCCCAGCACCAGTACCGCATCGTAAGATTCGATTTCACGCAGAGCCGGAGTATAAATGCCGCCTTCACGCAGTACTTTCAGCGCCAGTTGCAGACGTTCCTGCTCACCGTGAGCGATACCGGTATAGAAGTTTTCTTCGCCCACCAGCTCACGCAGCGCAAAGTTGCTTTCCACGCTGGCACGCGGAGAACCAATACCGATCACTTTCTTCGACTGACGCAGAATATCTGCTGCACCCTGCATTGCCTGTTCGGCGTTGAGGGTAATGAAATCATCGCCACGACGCTGTACTGGCTGACGCGGACGATCTTTCAGGTTGACGTAACCGTAACCGAAACGACCACGGTCGCAGAGGAAGTAGTGGTTTACCGTACCGTTGTAACGGTTTTCGATACGACGCAGTTCGCCATAACGCTCGCCGGGGCTGATGTTACAGCCGATGGAACATTGCTGGCAGATGCTCGGCGCAAACTGCATATCCCATTTACGGTTGTAACGCTCGGAGTGCGTTTTGTCGGTGAATACGCCGGTCGGGCAAATTTCGACCAGGTTACCGGAAAATTCGCTTTCCAGCGTGCCGTCTTCCGGGCGACCGAAGTAGACGTTGTCGTGCGCACCGTAAACGCCCAGGTCCGTACCGTCAGCGTAATCTTTGTAGTAACGCACACAGCGGTAGCAGGCGATGCAGCGGTTCATTTCGTGAGAGATGAATGGCCCCAAATCCTGATTACGGTGGGTACGTTTAGTGAAACGGTAGCGACGGAAGCTGTGTCCGGTCATCACAGTCATATCCTGAAGATGGCAGTTACCGCCCTCTTCACATACCGGACAGTCGTGCGGGTGGTTGGTCATCAACCACTCGACCACACTTTCACGAAACTGTTTCGCTTCTTCGTCGTCAATGGAAATAAAGGTGCCATCGGAAGCCGGTGTCATACAGGACATCACCAGGCGACCACGCGTGTCTTCCGCGTTTTGGTATTGCTTCACCGCACACTGGCGGCAAGCACCGACGCTTCCCAGCGCCGGATGCCAGCAAAAGTAAGGAATATCAAGGCCCAGAGACAGACAAGCTTCCAGCAGGTTGTCCGCTCCGTTGACCTCGTATTCTTTGCCGTCTACATGAATTGTAGCCATTAGCATGCTTCCAGTTTTCTCAGTCAGAGACTGAGCGTTAATCGAAATTCGGTTACCAGCGCTCTTTCAGCAGGTTTGGCTGAATCCCATTAATCAAATGGGTATTGCTGAACGGCTGTTTGATTCCCGCCTCAAATTCTTCGCGGAAATATTTGATGGCGCTCTGTAACGGCTCCACTGCACCAGGTGCGTGGGCACAGAAAGTTTTACCCGGGCCTAAGAATCGACACAGTTGCTCAAGTGTTTCGATATCGCCCGGCTGGCCTTCGCCACGCTCCAGCGCACGCAGAATTTTCACGCTCCACGGCAGACCGTCGCGGCATGGCGTACACCAGCCGCAGGACTCACGGGCGAAAAACTCTTCCAGGTTACGCACCAGCGACACCATGTTGATCTCATGGTCAACCGCCATCGCCAGCGCCGTACCCAGACGGCTTCCCGCTTTACCGATACTTTCGAATTCCATCGGCAGGTCAAGGTGCGCTTCGGTCAGGAAGTCAGTCCCCGCTCCGCCTGGCTGCCAGGCTTTGAATTTCAGACCGTCACGCATACCACCAGCGTAGTCTTCGAGGATCTCGCGTGCGGTGGTGCCGAACGGCAATTCCCACAGACCCGGATTTTTCACCCGACCAGAGAAGCCCATCAGCTTGGTGCCAGCATCTTTACTTTTCGAGATGTTCTGATACCACTCCACGCCGTTAGCGAGGATCGCCGGAACGTTACACAGGGTTTCGACGTTGTTAACGCAGGTTGGTTTACCCCATGCACCGGAGGTTGCCGGGAAGGGCGGTTTCGAGCGTGGGTTAGCGCGACGCCCTTCCAGGGAGTTGATTAACGCTGTTTCTTCACCGCAGATGTAGCGCCCTGCCCCGGTATGGACGAACAGTTCGAAATCGAAACCTGTTCCCATAATGTTTTTGCCAAGCAGACCCGCTTCGGTGGCTTCGGCAATGGCACGACGCAGATTCACTGCCGCTTCGATATATTCGCCGCGCAGGAAGATATAGCCACGGTAAGCTTTCAGCGCAAACGCGGAGATGAGCATGCCTTCCACCAGCAGGTGCGGCAGTTGCTCCATCAGCAGACGGTCTTTATAGGTGCCCGGCTCCATTTCATCGGCGTTACACAGTAGGTAACGGATATTCATGGATTCGTCTTTCGGCATCAGGCTCCACTTCAGGCCAGTCGAGAAGCCTGCGCCACCGCGCCCTTTCAGACCAGAGTCTTTTACCTGATTAACGATTTCGTCCGGAGACAACCCGGTCAGCGCCTTACGCGCGCCTTCGTAACCGTTTTTGCTGCGATATTCGTCCAGCCACACTGGCTGTTTGTCATCGCGCAGACGCCAGGTCAGCGGATGCGTTTCGGGAGTACGGATAATGTTTTTCATTTATACCGCTCCAGCAGTTCAGGGATCGCTTCCGGGGTCAGATGCGCGTGAGTGTCCTCATCGATCATCATGTTTGGCCCTTTATCACAGTTCCCCAGGCAGCAAGTTGGCAGCAGCGTGAAGCGACCGTCAAATGTCGTTTGCCCTGGTTTGATGTTCAGTTTTTTCTCCAGCGCCGCCTGAATACCCTGGTAACCGTTGATGTGACAGACCACGCTGTCGCAATAACGGATCACATGGCGGCCTACTGGCTGACGGAAGATCTGGCTATAAAACGTTGCCACGCCTTCGACGTCGCTCGCCGGAATACCCAGCACATCGGCGATCGCGTGGATCGCGCCATCCGGCACCCAGCCACGCTGCTTCTGAACGATTTTCAGCGCTTCAATGGACGCCGCACGCGGGTCTTCGTAGTGGTGCATCTCGTGCTCAATCGCTTCACGCTCTGCCGCACTCAGCTCAAAAGCCTCGGTTTGTGGTTGTTGATTCTCGTGCATAATTAGCGGTCCACATCTGACATAACAAAATCGATACTGCCCAGATAAACAATCAGGTCAGACACCAGGCTGCCGCGGATCGCCGCCGGAATTTGCTGCAAATGCGCATAACTCGGCGTACGGATACGGGTGCGATAACTCATGGTGCTGCCGTCGCTGGTCAGGTAGTAACTGTTGATCCCCTTGGTCGCCTCAACCATCTGGAAGGATTCATTGGCAGGCATCACCGGACCCCACGACACTTGCAGGAAGTGGGTGATCAGGGTTTCGATATGTTGCAGCGTGCGCTCTTTCGGCGGCGGCGTGGTCAGCGGGTGATCCGCTTTGAACGGGCCTTCCGGCATGTTGTTGAGGCACTGCTCAAGAATACGCAGACTCTGGCGCAACTCTTCTACTTTCAGCATTACGCGGGTGTAGCAGTCAGAAACACCACCGCCCACCGGAATTTCGAAGTCGAAGTTTTCATAGCCAGAATAAGGACGCGCCTTACGCACGTCGAAGTCGATCCCGGTGGCACGCAGGCCCGCGCCGGTGGTGCCCCACTCCAGCGCCTCTTTCGCGCCGTAAGCGGCAACGCCCTGGGAACGACCTTTCAGAATGGTGTTTTGCAGCGCCGCTTTCTCGTAAGACGCCAGACGTTTCGGCATCCAGTCGAGGAACTCACGCAGCAGGCGATCCCAGCCGCGCGGCAGGTCGTGCGCTACGCCGCCAATACGGAACCACGCCGGGTGCATACGAAAACCAGTGATTGCTTCCACCAGATCGTAAATTTTCTGACGATCGGTAAAGGCGAAGAACACTGGCGTCATCGCGCCGACGTCCTGAATAAAGGTGGAGATATACAGCAGGTGACTGTTGATGCGGAACAGTTCGGAGAGCATTACGCGAATGACGTTAACGCGATCCGGCACGGTGATCCCAGCCAGTTTCTCTACCGCCAGCACATAAGGCATTTCGTTAACGCAGCCGCCGAGGTATTCGATACGGTCGGTATACGGAATGTAGCTGTGCCAGGACTGGCGTTCGCCCATTTTCTCTGCGCCACGGTGGTGGTAACCGATGTCTGGTACGCAGTCGACAATCTCTTCGCCATCAAGCTGCAAAACGATACGGAAAGCACCGTGCGCAGACGGGTGGTTCGGACCGAGGTTGAGGAACATGAAGTCCTCATTTTCGGTGCCGCGCTTCATCCCCCACTCTTCCGGTTTGAAGGTCAGGGCTTCCATCTCCAGATCCTGTTTGGCTTTGGTCAGCTCAAACGGCGAGAATTCGGTAGCGCGCGCCGGGTAATCTTTACGCAGCGGGTGACCTTTCCAGGTTTGCGGCATCATGATGCGGCGCAGGTTCGGGTGACCGTCGAATGTAATGCCAAATAGATCCCAGGTTTCACGCTCATACCAGTTAGCGTTCGGGAATAATTTGGTAAAGGTCGGTACGTGCAGGTCGTTTTCTGCCAGCGCCACCTTCAGCATGATGTCGCGGTTACGATCGATAGAAATCAGATGGTAGAAAACGGAAAAATCCGCGGCAGGTAACCCTTCGCGGTGTGTGCGCAGACGTTCGTCCATGCCGTGTAAGTCAAACAGCATGACGTAAGGTTTCGGCAGTTTCTTTAAGAAATCGCCCACTTCCAGTAATTGTTCACGCTTGATCCACACAACGGGAACCCCGGTGCGAGTCGCCTGAACAGTAAAGGCATCCGGCCCAAAACGGTTGCGCAGTTCGCCAATCACCGGATCATCAAGATGATCGCGGGTCTGCCAGGCGGGTTCTTGCGCGGTTAAGTCGGTCATATTGTTCACCATTGCAAATGGTCCGTGGTGACTGTCGGCGCAGTAAGCTTCGCGAAATAGATTTAGGAATAAGCGAAGAAAATTCCCTTTGCCGACAGGCGCAAATTAAATCTCGTCAGGTGTACGCAGGTTGGTAACGGCAATGCGTTCACCGCGCTTGCGTTCGCGCTCTGATTGCATATTGGCGCGATAAACGCCCTGATCGCCAACCACCCAGGAGAGCGGACGACGTTCTTTACCGATAGATTCCTGCAACAGCATCAGTGCCTGCATGTACGCTTCAGGACGCGGCGGACAGCCCGGGATATACACATCAACCGGGATGAATTTATCAACGCCCTGCACAACGGAATAAATATCGTACATACCGCCGGAGTTGGCACAGGCACCCATTGAGATAACCCATTTTGGTTCCAGCATCTGGTCATACAAACGCTGAATAACCGGTGCCATTTTGGTAAAGCAGGTTCCTGCAACCACCATCAGGTCAGCCTGACGCGGCGAAGCACGCAATACTTCAGCGCCAAAACGCGCCACGTCATGCACCGCGGTAAACGAAGTCACCATCTCAACGTAACAGCAGGAAAGACCGAAGTTATACGGCCAAATTGAGTTTTTACGACCCCAGTTAACCATGTCATTGAGCTTGCCCATAAACACGTTTTTGTTAACTTCTTGCTCCAGAGGGTCGGTTACGATCTCCTGCTTTTGCAGGGGGTAACGGTCGTTCTCACCGTTGGGATCTATGCGGGTGAGCGTATAATCCATCTTAATGCCTCGCGGTTAGCGTTGACGATTAGCGATACTGTTCGTTTCCGGGTTCATACGCTCGCGGCGTGAACGCGCGGGCGTCCAGTCCAGCGCGCCAATACGCACCAGATAAACCAGACCTGCCAGTAACACAAAAATAAAAATTGCAGCTTCCACAAAGCCTACCCAGCCGCTTTCGCGGATAGAGGTTGACCATGCGAACAGATACAGCGCTTCAACGTCGAAGATAACGAAGAACATGGCCACCAGATAAAACTTGGCGGACAGGCGTAAGCGGGCGGAGCCGACCGAGTCGATACCGGATTCAAACGGAACGTTTTTTGACCTCGCGCGTGCGCGACCGCCTAAAAACCAACCGCCTACCAGCATCAGGCAACACTGGCCAATGGCAACGATAAGAAAGATAGCGAATGCCCAGTGATGAGCGATGACTTCAGTGGATGTTGACATACTCATTGCTTACTCATCAAAAGTAGCGCCTGATTCTCTGCTCTTTACGGCAGATGGACGCCACATCGATTCATGGGGAGGAATAAAAAAACCTTACAATAACTGCAGAAACTATTTTATACAGCTAATTGATGTGGTCTTTTACTCCTTTCTATAACCTTTTGTCAACTTTAACAAAGGTTTCTTCACACTGATTTACACAATGACAACAACATTTGCATTTGGCGCCCTTTCTCCCCAGATCATTGACGACTCCAGGAAAATTAGATGTTGTTGAATCGTGTCCGTTGTGAAGCAATGGAAAAAATACGGGTCTATTTTGACAGGAATTTGTGTCGATTCCTCCCCCCAAAAGAGAGTATTTTCTTGATCTGTGACACGCTTTTGTCATTCTATAACAAAAATGCAGCAACAAATTCACGTATTTTTTAACATTATTGTAGCAGGAGATTTTTTTCAGGTGATTATTTGTGCGTACGGGGCGTGAATCTCTGGTGATTGAAAAATGAACAGTTTTGTACGTTCTGCACGATACGAGGAAGGCTTTTTACTAAAAAAAAGCCGCTGGGGTTTAAAATAAACCCAGCGGTTCGTTTTTACACTATTGTCTCAGGAATTATCTATCGTCCGTCGATTACTCGATATCCCTTTCAATCAACAATGAGTCATCTCCTTCCGGAGCAGACATTGGGCTGTATTGCCACGGATTATGGTAGCTCTCCATCGCCTGATAGATCACCTGGGCCAGCTCATTATTACTGGACGGGTCATAGCACAGCAAATATTCGGTATCAGGTAGCGGCGGTAAGCCATCTACTCCACTCAGCACACGCAGGTCCGGACTCATCATCTCGACCGGCCTTGCCGTCACGCCAAGACCGGCTTTCACTGCCGCACGAACGGCCGGAAGCGTCGATGCGACATAAGCCAGTCGCCAGGGAATATCTGCTTTATTAAGCGTCGCCAGCACCATATCGCGAAACGGACTTGGATCATCCAGCAACACAAGAGGGATCGGCTCACCTTTTTGCAATACGTATTCCGCTGCGCAGTACCAGTGTGTTGGCGAGGTACGCAGGTTCAATGCCTTAAACGTTGAAGGACGATGGGTGGTTACCATCAAATCCACTTCCTGGGATTCCAGCATTTCTGCCATATAGGCATTACGTTTAACGCGGACATCCAGCGCTAGTTTCGGATAAACCGAACTCACGCGATTTAACAGGAAAGGTAAGATCGTATCGGCAGATTCATCTGAAGCACCGATAGTTAACACGCCCTGAAGATTACTGAACATTAATGATGAGCAGGCCTCATCATTAAAACGCAGAATTTTTCTGGCGTAACCAAGAAGTTGAATGCCATGTTCAGTTAACAGTTTGTTGCGACCGTGACGAGCGAACAGTTCTTTCCCAACGAGTTGTTCCAGACGCTGCATTTGCTGACTTACGGCGGACTGAGTACGACACACAGCGGCAGCTGCGGCAGCAAAAGTGTTCAGATCGGCAACAGCAACAAATGTTCTCAGCAGATCGAGGTCGAGGTTAATTATCGGACGATTTGCACTTATCATATATTATCACTTACTGGCGGCTCATACTGAGCTGGTTAATGCTGTGCACACACAAACAAGCAATTCCATTTGTAATGTGCCTCCCTGGCAGTTTCATCCGGAACCCGGACGAAAGTAAAAATGCATATGAGTTGCACTAAAAAAGTGACTCACATTGTTCCGTTATAATGCCTGAAGTAGATCACAGAATATATCTTCAGGGATCGCATATCTATTAAGTTACTCACTCTTTTCTATTTATGACATGCGCGTGTTTGTATAAATGTAAATGTGAGTCCTTGTTCCACTCTCGTACAGCATCGCTGGTCATACGCGAACACGTACAAACAGCAATGGTGAGGCGGCATCAAGAGCAGGGATCCGTCATTTATGCAAGCATTTTACCCCAAAAACCTTTTATTTATAAGGGTCATTGCGAATTATCTGATGCAAAGTTATGTTATGTTAGGCAAAGTAATCTTCTATTATTAATAAGCACAACAAAACCTTTTTGAATATTAAATAATAATTAATTAGCATCATCCCCATTCATTAATTCCGCTTAACAATAGTTTCACGCCTTGCCCCCATTGTGACACCTCGGAAATCATCACGCTGTTAAACTCTCCGTAATGCGGAAATATCATCATCGCGATTCAGTAGTGAATTCTTAAACGAGGCATTTTCACACAATTATCTTACAGATAAAAAAACCACACTTACAATTAAGAATCAGAATAATTCACTACATAACATTACTTATTAAGCATATGCACCTCATTATTTTGCCATTATTAAGTTATTAACAGCACAATCGAGCCTTCCCCTCTGGCAAAATCTTATTCTGCAGACCTTCAAAACACCGTCCTGGGGGAGTACATTGTTCTAAGCTGACTTCCACGGCAGGGAGTGGCGATAACAGCAAAAAAGGTCAAGATTCATGTCCCCCATTGAAAAATCCAGCAAATTAGAGAATGTCTGTTATGACATCCGTGGTCCGGTGCTGAAAGAAGCAAAACGCCTGGAAGAAGAAGGTAACAAGGTACTGAAACTGAACATCGGCAACCCTGCCCCGTTCGGTTTTGACGCGCCAGATGAAATTCTCGTTGACGTGATACGCAACCTGCCTACCGCTCAAGGGTATTGCGATTCCAAAGGTCTTTACTCCGCGCGTAAAGCCATCATGCAGCACTACCAGGCTCGTGGCATGCGTGATGTTACCGTGGAAGATATTTACATCGGCAATGGTGTATCGGAGCTTATCGTTCAGGCAATGCAGGCATTGCTGAACAGCGGGGACGAAATGTTGGTTCCTGCACCTGATTACCCACTATGGACCGCAGCGGTTTCGCTCTCCAGCGGTAAAGCGGTGCATTATCTTTGCGATGAATCCTCTGACTGGTTCCCGGACCTCGATGATATTCGCGCTAAAATTACGCCTCGTACGCGTGGGATCGTTATTATCAACCCAAATAACCCAACCGGCGCGGTATATTCCAAAGAGCTTTTAATGGAGATTGTGGAGATTGCACGTCAGCATAATCTCATTATCTTCGCCGATGAAATTTATGACAAAATTCTCTACGACGACGCTGAGCATCACTCCATTGCGCCGCTGGCACCTGACCTGCTGACCATTACCTTTAACGGACTGTCGAAAACGTACCGCGTTGCAGGCTTCCGTCAGGGGTGGATGGTGTTGAACGGGCCGAAAAAACACGCCAAAGGTTACATCGAAGGTCTGGAAATGCTGGCTTCAATGCGCCTGTGTGCTAACGTTCCTGCGCAACACGCCATTCAGACCGCACTGGGTGGTTATCAGAGCATCAGTGAATTTATTACCCCTGGCGGTCGTCTTTATGAGCAGCGTAACCGCGCGTGGGAATTGATCAACGATATTCCGGGCGTTTCCTGCGTGAAACCTCGTGGTGCGCTGTATATGTTCCCGAAAATCGACGCCAAACGCTTTAACATTCACGACGATCAGAAAATGGTGCTGGATTTCCTGTTGCAGGAAAAAGTCCTGTTGGTGCAAGGGACGGCATTCAACTGGCCGTGGCCGGATCACTTCCGCATTGTCACGCTACCGCGTGTCGATGATATCGAGCTGTCTTTGAGCAAGTTCGCGCGTTTCCTTTCTGGTTATCATCAGCTGTAATCTTAATTTCACTGCCGGAGATTGCATCCGGCAGTGTTATCCCGCCACAATGACCTGATGATGTCATCATACGTAAGGTCACTATGAAACAGAGCCATTTTTTTGCCCATCTCTCCCGCCTGAAACTCATTAACCGCTGGCCGCTAATGCGCAACGTGCGGACGGAAAATGTGTCCGAACACAGTTTGCAGGTAGCGATGGTCGCCCATGCGCTGGCAGCTATCAAAAATCGTAAATTTGGCGGTAATGTCAACGCCGAACGTATCGCTTTACTGGCGATGTACCACGATGCTTCAGAAGTGCTCACCGGAGATCTCCCTACTCCGGTGAAATACTTCAATTCGCAAATCGCTCAGGAATACAAGGCTATTGAAAAAATCGCTCAGCAAAAACTGGTCGATATGGTTCCGGAAGAGCTGCAGGATATCTTTGCGCCGTTAATTGACGAGCATGCATATAGCGATGAAGAAAAATCGCTGGTGAAACAGGCAGATGCACTGTGTGCATATCTGAAATGTCTGGAAGAGCTCGCGGCCGGAAATAATGAATTCTTGCTGGCAAAAACGCGACTGGAAGCGACGCTTGAAGCGCGCCGCAGCCAGGAGATGGACTACTTCATGGAAGTATTTGTTCCCAGCTTCCATCTTTCGCTCGATGAGATTAGCCAGGATTCACCGCTGTAAGCAGCCGGAGTCTGCGTCGCATCAGGCAATAAGCACCGGATGCGACATCAGGCTCTTGTCAAAACGGAAACAGCATCGGGATCATCACCACACAAACCGCCATCACGATAATGGTGAACGGTACCCCCAACTTAACAAAGTCACTGAAGCTGTAATTCCCCGGACCTAAAACCAGTGTGTTAACCGGTGAAGAAACCGGCGTCATAAAGGCGGCGGATGCTGCCATCGCCACGACCATCGCAAATGGATAAGGCGACACACCCATCGTTTTGGCAGCAGCCAGCGCAATCGGAGCCATCAACACCGCCGTCGCGGTATTAGAAATAAATAGCCCAATAACCGCCGACAAGACAAACAAACAACCCAGCATCATATGTGGCCCATAACCGCCGCCAATGTCCATCAGCCCTTTCACCGCCAGCGCGACACCTCCCGTTTTCTGTAATGCCACAGCAAACGGCATCATCCCAACGATCAAAATAATGCTCGGCCAGTGAATGGATTTATAGGCACTTTCGGCATCGATACAGCGGAATTTCCCCATCAGCAGGCAGGCGATGATAGCGGCAACTGGATTAGGAATTTCATCGGTCAGCATTAACGCCACCATTAGCACCAGACAGAAAATCGCATGGGGTGCCTGGCTGTGCGCGGGCGATGCTTCACTCACCTCTTCCGGTAAGTTCAGCGCTACGAAGTCGCGGCCCTGTTTGGCCAGCATACCGATCAGTTTCCAGTTACCCACAACCAGGATGATATCGCCCAGCAGCAGAGGCTCATCCGCCAGCGAACCTTCCAGCGCCACGCCATTGCGCTTTAGCCCCACTACATTCAATCCGTAGCGGGTACGAAAACCAATTTCGCGCACCGATTTACCAATAAGTTCTGACTCAGGAATTAATGAAATCTCTGCCATGCCCACATCAAGGGCCTGGTCAGAAAAATACTCGCCGCGCAGTACCATCGGCTCCAGCAATTGCTCACTACAAAATTGCCGGAGATCGACATCAGCCGCAGACATATCAATAAGCAAAACGTCACGCGCGCGAAATTCAGAAACCCCATTAACGTTCACGATAACGCGACGAAAACGCCGCCAGCGTTCAACACCGATGACGTTAGCACCATAACGTTCACGTAATTTGAGATCGTCCAGTCGTTGACCAATCATTGGCGATCCGGGGCGAATAGCCAGACGTCGCGCACGCCCGGTCAGTCGATATTCACGGATAAGATCGCGAAAGGTTCGGCGCGTCCAGCCTTCGCGTTGTGGGGTCTGGGTATCCCCTTTCAGCATGAAACGCATCACTAACATATACAAAATACCCAGCACCAGCACGACCAGGCCAATAGGTGTTACGCTAAAGAAACTGAAGCCGTGATAGCCTTCACGCAGCAATTCACTGTTGACTACCAGGTTCGGCGGTGTCGCCACCAGCGTCATCATGCCGCTTATGAGCCCGGCAAAACTTAACGGCATCATCAGACGCGACGGCGACGTTTGCATACGCATGGCAACGCTTAACACCACGGGAATAAAGATAGCGACAACGCCGGTTGAACTCATAAACGCGCCAAGCCCCGCGACGGTCAGCATCAACAAAACCAACATTTTGATTTCACTGTTGCCCGCCACTTTGACCAGCCATGTCCCCATTACAGTGGCAACACCGGTACGGACCAAACCATCGCCAATAATAAACAAGGCGGCAATCAGGACAACGTTAGGATCGGAAAAGCCGGAAAATACTTCGGGGACCGTCAGCGTTCCGCTTAATGCAAACGCGACAATAACAAACAAAGCGACCGCATCCATACGCACTCTGCCCGTCGCAAACAAGACGATGGCAACGGCCAGTAATGAAAGAACCCAAATCAATTCACCGTTCACAACTTATCCTTGTTAATTGAGGGGGATAACTTGATTCTGCCATAAAAAAGCCCCGACGAGACGGGGCTAAATCATGATCAGGTGTTTCACTGAATAATAACATCGCCATTTGGCTGTTTGGTCACAGTAATTTGCTCCAGACTGTGGAGGACTAAATCGACTTCATTCAGGCGCGGGGTATCTGCCGGGGCATTAACCGCAATAACATGGCAACCCGCCGCCAGACCTGAAAGCACGCCAGCGGGAGCATCTTCCACCACAACACACTCCTGCGGCGCAAGCCCCAGCAGCTGCGCGCCTAACAGATACGCATCAGGTTCTGGTTTTCCGCGCTTCACCCGCTCAGCGGTTACAAACACCTCTGGCGCGGGAAGCCCCGCTATTTTATGACGCGCTCGCGCTACCGGCATGGAGCCAGAAGTCACAATAGCCCACGGAATACCTGCTTTATTCAAATGATTGAGTAAGGCGATTGCCCCCGGAAGCGCGGTAATACCTTCGGTTTCCGTGGCCTCGATGTGCTCCAGACGCGTAAACTCGGCGGCAATGTCTGCCTCGGATTTGCCCGCCATAAAATGGCGCAGAGAGGTGATCGCCTGTTTACCGTGAATGAAAGCCAGCACCTCTTCCGGCGATAACCCATGACGTCTGGCCCAGTTGCTCCACGCCCGTTCTACCGCAGGCAGGGAATCCACCAGCGTTCCATCAAGATCAAACAGAAAACCTTTGCACCGCACGCGGGCCTCCTCAGGCGTTAATAATTTGATTAATTTCGTTGGCGCTCAAATGGTACTGACGCGGGCAGGCATGCCAGACATTAAGCATGCGCTGATATTTTTCCCACATTGGCGTCTGGGCGTTAAAACCGTGAGTTCCAGCGTCAAAATGGGTATAGCGCCCTTCCACATTAACCATAAAGCGGACATAACCGAGGTAACGTGCTTCAGTGGCGGCGTCAAAGCCGAGGAAGGTGACACGACGTTCATCGATGGATTGCTGGTCCTGCAAATTAGACCAGGAAACATGCAACGCATGATACATCTCCATAATGTCGATGATAGTGCGGCAGGTTTCTTCTTTCAGCTCGCCAAACTCGTGATCCAGTTCACGCATCTGTAATCCATAACCACGCTCAATGATTGTTTGCAGGCGACGGTAACGTTCAGCATTTGCCGGATCGAGCATAGTCATCATCTTGTACTGGTTAGACAAAATAAGACGTTGCGCGTTGGTCATTTCCATTATTGACTCCTGTATCACTCTACTACGGTGAAAAAAAAGAAGGCTGAGTATGCCTTCTTTTATATGCGTAATCAGGGGTCAATTACAAATCATCAAGGAAAGTTTTATCCAGTTGTTTGAAGGCACGCTTAAGCGTGTCAGCTAATGCCTGGTAATCAGGCTTGCCTTCAACGGGTGCCAACACCTGTCCAGACTCCTGCAATTTACCGCGAACGTCATAAAACCAGTTGAGGATTGCAGGAGGTAATGGCGTTACAGAACGCTTGCCCAGCCACCACAATCCCTGCATGGGTAAACTTAAGGCGAACAGCGCAGTGGCAACTGCCGGCCCAAGCTGACCGCCCAGAGCAATCTGCCAGCAGAGAGTAAATACGGCGATCGGCGGCATAAAACGGATCGCATAACGCGTCATCTTGATAACGCGATTTTCGACAAAGACTGGGGCAAGGCGTTTTTCCAGCGGCCACGTCTTTGAGTAATGCTGTCCCCGGCGAAACAAGCTAAAAAAATTAACAGAACGATTATCCGGCGTTGACATGCTTCACCTCAACTTCACATATAAAGATTCAAAAATTTGTGCAAATTCACAACTCAGCGGGACAACGTTCAAAACATTTTGTCTTCCATACCCACTATCAGGTATCCTTTAGCAGCCTGAAGGCCTAAGTAGTACATATTCATTGAGTCGTCAAATTCATATACATTATGCCATTGGCTGAAAATTACGCAAAATGGCATAGACTCAAGATATTTCTTCCATCATGCAAAAAAAATTTGCAGTGCATGATGTTAATCATAAATGTCGGTGTCATCATGCGCTACGCTCTATGGCTCCCTGACGTTTTTTTAGCCACGTATCAATTATAGGTACTTCCATGTCGAGTAAGTTAGTACTGGTTCTGAACTGCGGTAGTTCTTCACTGAAATTTGCCATCATCGATGCAGTAAATGGTGAAGAGTACCTTTCTGGTTTAGCCGAATGTTTCCACCTGCCCGAAGCACGTATCAAATGGAAAATGGACGGCAATAAACAGGAAGCGGCTTTAGGTGCAGGCGCCGCTCACAGCGAAGCGCTCAACTTTATCGTTAATACTATTCTGGCACAAAAACCAGAACTGTCTGCGCAGCTGACTGCTATCGGTCACCGTATCGTACACGGCGGCGAAAAGTATACCAGCTCCGTAGTGATCGATGAGTCTGTTATTCAGGGTATCAAAGATGCAGCTTCTTTTGCACCGCTGCACAACCCGGCTCACCTGATCGGTATCGAAGAAGCTCTGAAATCTTTCCCACAGCTGAAAGACAAAAACGTTGCTGTATTTGACACCGCGTTCCACCAGACTATGCCGGAAGAGTCTTACCTCTACGCCCTGCCGTACAACCTGTACAAAGAGCACGGCATCCGTCGTTACGGCGCGCACGGCACCAGCCACTTCTATGTAACCCAGGAAGCGGCAAAAATGCTGAACAAACCGGTAGAAGAACTGAACATCATCACCTGCCACCTGGGCAACGGTGGTTCCGTTTCTGCTATCCGCAACGGTAAATGCGTTGACACCTCTATGGGCCTGACCCCGCTGGAAGGTCTGGTCATGGGTACCCGTTCTGGTGATATCGATCCGGCGATCATCTTCCACCTGCACGACACCCTGGGCATGAGCGTTGACGCAATCAACAAACTGCTGACCAAAGAGTCTGGCCTGCTGGGTCTGACCGAAGTGACCAGCGACTGCCGCTATGTTGAAGACAACTACGCGACGAAAGAAGACGCGAAGCGCGCAATGGACGTTTACTGCCACCGCCTGGCCAAATACATCGGCGCCTACACTGCGCTGATGGATGGTCGTCTGGACGCTGTTGTATTCACCGGTGGTATCGGTGAAAATGCCGCGATGGTTCGTGAACTGTCTCTGGGCAAACTGGGCGTGCTGGGCTTTGAAGTTGATCATGAACGCAACCTGGCTGCACGTTTCGGCAAATCTGGTTTCATCAACAAAGAAGGTACCCGTCCTGCGGTGGTTATCCCAACCAACGAAGAACTGGTTATCGCGCAAGACGCGAGCCGCCTGACTGCCTGATTTCACACCGCCAGCTCAGCTGGCGGTGCTGTTTTGTAACCCGCCAAATCGGCGGTAACGAAAGAGGATAAACCGTGTCCCGTATTATTATGCTGATCCCTACCGGAACCAGCGTCGGTCTGACCAGCGTCAGCCTTGGCGTGATCCGTGCAATGGAACGCAAAGGCGTTCGTCTGAGCGTTTTCAAACCTATCGCTCAGCCGCGTACCGGTGGCGATGCGCCCGATCAGACTACGACTATCGTGCGTGCGAACTCTTCCACCACGACGGCCGCTGAACCGCTGAAAATGAGCTACGTTGAAGGTCTGCTTTCCAGCAATCAGAAAGATGTGCTGATGGAAGAGATCATCGCGAACTACCACGCTAACACCAAAGACGCTGAAGTCGTTCTGGTGGAAGGTCTGGTCCCGACACGTAAGCACCAGTTTGCCCAGTCTCTGAACTACGAAATCGCCAAAACGCTGAACGCAGAAATCGTCTTCGTTATGTCTCAGGGAACTGATACTCCGGAACAGTTGAAAGAGCGTATCGAACTGACTCGCAACAGCTTCGGCGGTGCAAAAAACACCAATATTACCGGCGTTATCGTTAACAAACTGAACGCTCCGGTTGATGAGCAGGGTCGTACCCGTCCGGATCTGTCCGAGATTTTTGACGACTCCACCAAAGCAAAAGTGAACAACGTTGATCCGGCGAAGCTGCAAGAATCCAGCCCGCTGCCAGTTCTCGGCGCTGTGCCGTGGAGCTTTGACCTGATCGCGACTCGTGCGATCGATATGGCTCGCCACCTGAATGCGACCATCATCAACGAAGGCGACATCAATACTCGCCGCGTTAAATCCGTCACTTTCTGCGCACGCAGCATTCCGCACATGCTGGAGCACTTCCGTGCCGGTTCTCTGCTGGTGACTTCCGCAGACCGCCCTGACGTGCTGGTTGCCGCTTGCCTGGCTGCCATGAACGGCGTAGAAATCGGTGCCCTGCTGCTGACTGGCGGCTACGAAATGGACGCGCGCATTTCTAAACTGTGCGAACGTGCTTTCGCTACCGGCCTGCCGGTATTTATGGTGAACACCAACACCTGGCAGACTTCTCTTAGCCTGCAGAGCTTCAACCTGGAAGTTCCGGTTGACGATCATGAGCGTATCGAAAAAGTTCAGGAATACGTTGCTAACTACATCAACGCTGACTGGATCGATTCTCTGACTGCCACTTCTGAGCGCAGCCGTCGTCTGTCTCCGCCAGCGTTCCGTTATCAGCTGACTGAACTTGCGCGCAAAGCGGGCAAACGTATCGTTCTGCCGGAAGGTGACGAACCGCGTACCGTTAAAGCAGCCGCTATCTGTGCTGAACGTGGTATCGCAACTTGCGTACTGCTGGGTAATCCAGCAGAGATCAACCGTGTTGCAGCCTCTCAGGGTGTAGAACTGGGTGCAGGCATTGAAATCGTTGATCCAGAAGTGGTTCGCGAAAACTATGTTGGTCGTCTGGTCGAACTGCGTAAGAACAAAGGCATGACCGAAACCGTTGCCCGCGAACAGCTGGAAGACAACGTGGTTCTCGGTACGCTGATGCTGGAACAAGATGAAGTTGATGGTCTGGTTTCCGGTGCTGTTCACACCACCGCAAACACCATCCGTCCGCCGCTGCAGCTGATCAAAACTGCACCGGGCAGCTCCCTGGTATCTTCCGTGTTCTTCATGCTGTTGCCGGAACAGGTTTACGTTTACGGTGACTGTGCGATCAACCCGGATCCGACCGCAGAACAGCTGGCAGAAATCGCGATTCAGTCCGCTGATTCCGCTGCGGCCTTCGGTATCGAACCGCGCGTTGCTATGCTCTCCTACTCCACCGGTACTTCTGGTGCTGGTAGCGACGTAGAAAAAGTTCGCGAAGCAACTCGTCTGGCGCAGGAAAAACGTCCTGATCTGATGATCGACGGTCCGCTGCAGTACGACGCTGCGGTAATGGCTGACGTTGCGAAATCCAAAGCACCGAACTCTCCGGTTGCAGGTCGCGCTACCGTGTTCATCTTCCCGGATCTGAACACCGGTAACACCACCTACAAAGCGGTACAGCGTTCTGCTGACCTGATCTCTATCGGACCGATGCTGCAGGGTATGCGCAAGCCGGTTAACGACCTGTCCCGTGGCGCACTGGTTGATGATATCGTCTACACCATCGCGCTGACTGCGATTCAGTCTGCACAGCAGCAGTAATCTCGTCATCATCCGCAGCTTTGCGCTGCGGATATCTGAACCGGAAATAGTCACTATTTCCGGTTTTTTATTCTATTAATTTGCATTAATCCTTTCTGATTATCTTGCTTAACTGCGCTGCATCAATGAATTGCGCCATCTCACTTTGCATACTTACCACTTTGTTTTGTGCAAGGGAATATTTGCGCTATGTCCGCAATCACTGAATCTAAACCAACAAGAAGATGGGCAATGCCCGATACGTTGGTGATTATCTTTTTTGTTGCCATTTTAACCAGCCTTGCCACCTGGGTAGTTCCGGTGGGCATGTTTGACAGTCAGGAAGTGCAGTATCAGGTTGATGGTCAAACAAAAACACGCAAAGTCGTAGATCCACACTCATTTCGCATTCTGACTAACGAAGCAGGCGAACCTGAGTATCACCGCGTACAGCTGTTCACGACGGGCGATGAACGCCCGGGTCTGATGAACTTCCCGTTTGAAGGGTTAACCTCAGGATCGAAATACGGGACAGCCGTTGGCATCATCATGTTTATGCTGGTGATTGGCGGCGCGTTTGGCATTGTGATGCGTACAGGAACCATTGATAACGGTATCCTGGCGCTTATTCGCCATACCCGCGGAAATGAAATTCTCTTTATTCCTGCGCTGTTTATTCTGTTTTCACTTGGCGGCGCAATATTTGGTATGGGAGAAGAGGCCGTCGCCTTTGCCATTATCATCGCACCGCTAATGGTCCGGCTGGGCTATGACAGTATTACCACCGTCCTTGTGACCTATATTGCCACGCAAATCGGTTTTGCCAGTTCGTGGATGAACCCGTTTTGTGTGGTTGTTGCTCAGGGTATTGCCGGCGTTCCGGTGCTTTCTGGCTCCGGGTTGCGCATCGTGGTGTGGGTTATCGCCACTCTGATTGGCCTGATCTTTACCATGGTGTACGCCTCACGAGTGAAAAAGAATCCTCTTCTGTCACGCGTGCATGAGTCCGACCGCTTCTTTCGTGAAAAGCAGGCTGATGTTGAACAACGTCCGTTTACCTTTGGTGACTGGCTGGTATTGATTGTCCTGACCGCCGTAATGGTCTGGGTTATTTGGGGCGTGATCGTTAATGCCTGGTTTATTCCTGAAATTGCCAGCCAGTTCTTCACCATGGGTCTGGTGATTGGCATCATCGGCGTTGTTTTCCGCCTTAACGGCATGACGGTTAATACCATGGCTTCATCCTTTACCGAAGGGGCGCGAATGATGATCGCCCCTGCCCTGCTGGTGGGTTTCGCCAAAGGGATTTTGCTGCTGGTCGGTAATGGTGAAGCGGGTGATGCCAGCGTGTTAAATACCATCCTCAACAGCATTGCCAATGCCATTAGCGGTCTGGATAACGCAGTCGCGGCCTGGTTTATGTTGCTCTTCCAGGCGGTATTTAATTTCTTCGTGACGTCCGGTTCTGGTCAGGCGGCGTTAACCATGCCGTTACTGGCACCGCTTGGCGATCTGGTCGGTGTTAACCGTCAGGTTACCGTGCTGGCGTTCCAGTTTGGTGATGGCTTCAGCCACATCATTTACCCAACCTCAGCTTCGTTAATGGCGACGCTCGGTGTTTGCCGGGTGGACTTCCGTAACTGGCTGAAGGTGGGTGCGACCCTGCTTGGACTGCTGTTTATTATGTCCAGCGTCGTGGTGATCGGCGCTCAGTTGATGGGCTACCACTAAAAATGTTAAGAGCCGCGATTGCGGCTCTTTTTTCATTCTGCCGTTTCAGTCTCTACGGCTTCATTTTTGGCATTGCGCTTCATCCACAACGCCAGCGCTTTCAGCGAGTCTGGAGTGAACTCATCGCAGCGTGCGGTGATTTCTTCCGGCGTCAGCCAGCAAACTTCACTGACTTCATCTTCCTGTAGAGCGAAGGGACCGTGAGAGACGCAGCTGAACAACGCGCCCCAGACACGGCAATTTTTATCTTCGAAATAGAACTGCCCGTGCTCGGCAAAGGGGACACCGGCAATGCCCAACTCTTCTTCCGCTTCGCGACGCGCGGATTCCAGCAGCTGCTCATCGGCCTGGACTACACCGCCTGCGGTCGCATCTAACATGCCGGGTAAAAAGTCTTTTGTCTCGGTACGACGCTGGACCAGAATTTTGCCCATGCCATCATGCACGACGATATAAGTTGCACGATGACGCAGACACTGTGCCCGCATTTGTTCCCGGCTGGCTTGTGCAATGACTTCGTTCTCTTCATTGACAATATCCACCCATTCAGTACTTGCCAAACGACGCTGTTCCATTATCAGGAAACCTTCTTTTTCTGGCGCTCTTACGGCGCATTTTGAGTTGTGGGTAAATTACGGATTAATCGCGACCTGCGCAATGATACTTTGATCATTGAGTGCGATTACACTAAGTACGTCATTATCCAGCATGCCATAACTCGCCGGATTACCGCCTTTCGGAATACTCACCGAGCCGGGGTTGAAGTGGAAAATCTCCCCCCGCTGTTCTGCCACTGGCAGATGGGTATGACCGTACACCAGCACATCGTTCTGGTTTAAAGCAGGTAGATTTTCCGGGCCAAAAAGATGACCATGCGTCAAAAACAGACGTTGTTTTTCCAGTAATACCTGTTGCCACGGCGCGGTTATCGGGAAATGCAGCAGCATTTGATCCACTTCGCTGTCGCAGTTGCCGCGCACAGCGATAACCTTATGTGCCACTTCATTAAGCCGTTCAGCGACTTTGGCTGGCGCGTAACCCTCCGGTAAAGCATTACGCGGGCCATGATTCAACACGTCGCCAAGGATCACCAGCCACTGGGCACCGCTTTGGACAAACAACTCCAGAACACGTTCCGTCGCCGGTAACGACCCATGAATGTCCGATGCAAACATCAGTTTCATCACTCACTCCTCGTCGAAAAAACGTAAGCTATGATACTGGATTCTGTCGTTGCTATCAGCCAGATTGCTTCGCCGAAAGTGCAATAAAACGCTGGACAGACGCTCGCTGCCACTGGAATGTCGCATAATCCACCAGGCGTTCCGGCACCTCATCGCCATGTAGTACCAGGCGGTTAATCATTAGCGCCAGATCAGTATCAGCAATGCACCATTCACCAAATAAATTCGGCTGACCCAGTGCTAACAAATGTTCTGCCATCGCGAACAGTTTCTCTGCACTGGCTTTTCCCTCGGCCGTTAGTGGCGCTTTTTTCGCCCCCGCAAAGACAACATCCGTCGGGCGTTCTTCGCGGATGGGCATCAGATCGCTGCGCAGCCAGGCCTGAATCTGTCGTGCTCGCGCACGATTTTCTAAATCAAGCGGATAAATACGTTCCCAGGTCGGTGGCGCAAATCGATCTTCCAGATACTCCGCAATGGCAGAAGATTCACTCAACTCAAAATCATCGATTTGTAATAACGGCACACGGCGTGTCTGACCGTAACCTTGCCACGTCGGCTGCAAATGTTCACCGCTGTCGAGGTCGATGGTCTTGATATGAAACGACAGGCCTTTCTCCTGCAACGCCACCCAGGCGGATAACACATAAGGGGAGAAAAAATGGGCATCTGACCAAAGCGTGATAGCGGGTTTACTCATTATGTCCTCGGCAATAAAGGGGGCTTGCTATCAAACTATAGAGCCTTTTTGTCACTGTCACGTGACGAATACTCACGCAAGTCGCCGCGCTTTCTATACTTGTGGTGTTCAGATGATTAGACAACCGGAGCTGCAATGATCGATCTCTATTTCGCCCCGACACCCAATGGTCACAAAATTACGCTGTTTCTCGAAGAAGCAGGGCTGGATTATCGCTTAATAAAGGTAGACCTGGGGAAAGGAGGTCAGTTTCGCCCGGAATTTTTGCGCATTTCGCCTAACAACAAAATTCCGGCAATTGTTGATCATTCTCCAGCCGATGGCGGCGAACCGCTAAGCCTCTTTGAGTCTGGTGCCATTTTGTTGTATCTGGCTGAGAAAACGGGACTCTTTTTGAGTCATGAAACGCGTGAACGCGCCGTCACATTACAGTGGTTATTCTGGCAGGTAGGCGGACTGGGGCCGATGCTTGGGCAAAATCATCATTTTAATCACGCAGCCCCCCAAACCATTCCTTACGCTATTGAACGTTATCAGGTTGAAACTCAGCGTCTGTACCATGTACTGAACAAGCGGCTGGAAAACTCGCCCTGGCTGGGTGGCGAGAACTACAGCATTGCGGATATTGCCTGCTGGCCGTGGGTTAATGCCTGGACTCGCCAGCGAATTGACCTCGCAATGTATCCGGCAGTCAAGAACTGGCATGAGCGGATCCGTTCGCGCCCTGCCACCGGGCAGGCACTGCTAAAAGCACAACACGGTGATGAGCGTTCGGATAGTTAACAGAAACAGGTTCTCGTGTATTATTTCATTCTAAGTAAAACAACGGAGAACCTGCAATGGCACAACCTGCCGCTATTATTCGTATAAAGAACCTTCGTTTGCGTACGTTTATCGGAATTAAGGAAGAAGAAATTAACAACCGTCAGGATATTGTTATCAATGTGACTATCCACTACCCCGCCGATAAAGCGCGCACTAGCGAAGATATCAACGATGCGCTGAATTATCGCACCGTAACGAAAAACATTATTCAGCATGTAGAGAATAACCGTTTCTCTTTGCTGGAAAAATTAACTCAGGATGTGCTCGATATCGCACGTGAACATCACTGGGTGACGTATGCTGAAGTGGAGATCGATAAACTGCACGCGCTGCGCTACGCCGATTCGGTATCCATGACCTTAAGCTGGCAGCGTTAACCGCCATATCGGGAGGCTGCATGAACATAGTGATCACCGGAGGGACGGGATTAATTGGTCGCCATTTGATTCCACGTTTGCTGGACCTGGGCCATCAAATCACGGTAGTGACGCGTAACCCGCAGAAAGCCAGTTCCGTTCTCGGCCCTCGGGTGACACTATGGCAAGGGCTTGCCGAACAAAGCAACCTCAACGGCGTTGATGCGGTAATCAACCTGGCCGGAGAACCGATTGCTGATAAACGCTGGACTCACGAGCAAAAAGAGCGTCTCTGCCAAAGCCGCTGGAATATCACGCAAAAACTGGTCGATTTGATTAATGCCAGCGACACGCCGCCGTCGGTACTCATTTCCGGCTCGGCAACGGGCTATTATGGCGACTTAGGTGAAGTGGTGGTTACCGAAGAGGAACCGCCGCATAACGAATTTACCCATAAACTCTGCGCCCGCTGGGAAGAGATTGCCTGTCGGGCGCAAAGTGACAAAACGCGAGTGTGCCTGCTGCGTACCGGCGTAGTGCTGGCACCAGACGGTGGTATCCTCGGTAAAATGCTGCCGCCATTTCGTTTTGGCCTGGGCGGGCCGATTGGCTCTGGTCGGCAGTATCTGGCCTGGATTCATATTGATGATATGGTCAACGGTATTCTCTGGCTGCTGGATAAAGAGCTGCGCGGGCCATTTAATATGGTTTCGCCCTACCCGGTGCGCAATGAACAATTTGCCCATACACTGGGTCATGCGCTGCATCGCCCGGCCATTTTGCGCGTCCCTGCGACCGCCATTCGGTTGTTAATGGGCGAATCTTCAGTTCTGGTATTAGGCGGTCAACGCGCGCTGCCAAAAAAGCTGGAAGAAGCGGGTTTTGCGTTTCGCTGGTACGATTTAGAAGAGGCGCTGGCGGATGTCGTTCGCTGATGTGGTTTACTGCAAACATCCGCCAGTTAACTCCCGGTGTTACAGGGTTAGTGGCTTTGCGCGATAAGATCGTCTGGTGAAAGTCGGGTCAGCGTCAGGATGACTTCGTGGTCAAATCCTTTTTCCATCATCTCCTGAGCAATGCGCAGGGCTTCTTCGTGTTTGCCCTGCATTGCGCCTTCTTCACGTAATCTGTCAGCAATGGTCATCAGTTTCTCCTTTTCTTGTGGTGCGCGTTCCGCTATCTCACCAATAAATGCACGGAAACGCCGGGCATCCCCCGTTTGTAATACGTAATTAAACAGGGCTTTTAGCTGTCTGTCATTAGTGTTCCCTGTAACTAGCAGCGAAACAATTTGGTCGACTAATCCCAACAGATCGCGCTGACGAATATGTTTCTGAATTAACTCCAACAGCGCCATTTTGCGATGTTGCATAATCTCGTCATCCGGCACCACGGTAATATCCACCAGCGGAAAAGCCGATGAATAAATTTTGCGGGCAATCGCAGGCTCGGCAAATTCATCAAGCCAGCAGAGTGAATATGGATAAGGGCTTCTGCAACCATGATAAAACAGCATCGGGATCACTAATGGAAGCTCTTTATAACCCGCATCAAGATGGTTTTGCATCGCCGCAATGGAATAGCGCATCATGCGAAAAGCCATTAATTCCTCTGGCTTACTTTGGTGCTCTATCACCACATAAATATAACCCGCTCCCTCCTGCGTTTTCACAGACCACAAGAGGTCGGAATAATATTGCCGCAGGTCTTCATCAATAAAACTGTTTGGTTCCAGTTTAAGCGTCGTTAAATCACACAGTTTGCGCAGCGGCGCGGGAAGATGAATATCAATAAAATCCCGCGCGGTGTCTGGATGGCGTAAAAAAGATTTAAATACCGCATCATGCGGCGTGGAAGTTGTCGATATTGTCATGGCGTTCCGTCACCCCTCAAATTTAAGATGACGCGACAATAACCACGATTTACACCCAATGCAGCAGGCAGTTTTTATCTTTGGACAGCGAATTCAGAACTATTTTTAGCGGACTGCAACTTTTACATTTCAGCGGAAGCGGACTCGCAAATTCCCCATGAAATACTCCGGCAGCGTTAACCACCGGAGAGGAAATTATTTCAGCGAACCTTTAAGGAACTGTTGCAGACGAGGGCTTTGCGGGTTACCGAATAACTGCTCCGGCGCCCCTTCTTCTTCTATTTTCCCCTGATGGAGGAAAATGACGTGAGTAGAAACATGACGAGCAAAGCCCATTTCGTGAGTCACTACCACCATGGTTTTCCCCTCTTCTGCCAGTTGCTGCATAATACGCAACACTTCGCCTACCAGTTCAGGATCGAGCGCTGAAGTAGGTTCATCAAACAGTAAAACTTCCGGTTCCATCGCTAGCGCCCGCGCGATAGAAACACGCTGTTGCTGACCACCGGACAGGTGTACCGGGTATTTCCCCTGCGCACGTTCGTCTATCCCGACTTTTGCCAGATATTTCACCGCCCGCTCGCGCGCTTCCTGCTTGCTCAGGCCCAACACCTGAATCGGCGCTTCCATGACGTTTTCCAGCACCGTCATATGGCTCCAGAGATTGAAGTGCTGGAATACCATCGTCAGGCGTGTGCGCAATAAGCGCAGCTGATTTTTATCGGCGACTTTGAGTTGACCGTCTTTATCGCGCACCAGATTGATCGTCTGGCCATTGACCACGATCGATCCTTCGCTCGGTTTTTCGAGGAAGTTAATGCAGCGCAGAAAGGTACTTTTACCCGATCCCGACGATCCGATGATGCTTATGACATCTCCGGCATTCGCTTGCAATGAGACCCCTTTCAGCACTTCGTGTTCGCCGTAGCGTTTGTGCAAATCGATAACGTTTAATTTATTCTCGGACATCGTATTCTCAGTGCGTTGAAGAAGGTTTCACATGCTGCAACCAGCGTTTTTCAGCTCTACGAAAGAGGCTGATCAGGACATAAGAGATGATTAAATAGAGCACCGCGGCAATGCCGAAAGCGGTAAAAGGTTGATATGTGGCGGCGTTAATATCGCGGGCAATTTTCAGCAGATCCGGCACCGTGGCAGTAAATGCCAGCGCAGTAGAGTGCAGCATCAGGATCACTTCGTTGCTGTACGCCGGTAACGCAATACGCAGCGCAGAAGGCAAAATAATGCAGCGATACATTTTAAAGGTCGAGAAGCCATAGGCTCTGGCGGCTTCAATTTCCCCATGCGGCACTGAACGGATTGCCCCGGCAAAAATCTCGGTAGTGTAAGCGCAGGTGTTAAGCGTCAGCGCCAGCACGGTACAGTTCAGACCACTGCGAAAAAAGGCGTTAAGGAACTCGGTTCCCTTAACAATCTCCAGCGTGTACATGCCGGAATAGAACACCAGCAACTGAACATACAGCGGCGTACCGCGAAAAATATAGGTAAATAACCAGATTGGAAACTGGATGTATTTATTACTTGAGACGCGACCAATCGCCAGAAACAGCGCCAGAACTCCGCCTATCACTACCGACAAAATCAGCAGCCACAGGGTGATCGCCACGCCAGTAAAGCGATAACCGTCAGTCCACAGCAGTGGTTTCCAGTATTCATGTAAGATTTCGATCACAGGTCAGCCCTCTTCACACCCACGGAGTAGCGGCGCTCAAGGAACAGCAGCACACCATTGGAAACGGTGGTGAAAACAAGATAAATCACGCCACAGACGATAGCGAAATAGAACGGTTCCCAGGTACTTTTGCCTGCCAGTTGCGTGGCTTTGACCACATCTTCCAGGCCGAGTAACGAAACCAGTGCGGTAGATTTGAGGATCACCTGCCAGTTGTTGCCAATGCCTGGCAGGGCGTAACGCATCATCGCCGGAAACATGATCCGCCGAAACACTTGCCCACGAGTAAAACCGAACGCCGTCGCCGCCTCTATATGTCCTTTCGGCACTGCCATAAACGCGCCACGAAACGTTTCGGTAAAATAAGCACCATAGATAAAACCGAGAGTGATAATACCTGCGACCATCGGATCAATATCAATCTGCCCGACGCCCATCGCCTCCGTCACCGTGTTTAGCGCAATCTGCAAACCGTAGAAAATCAGCAGCATCAATACTAAATCCGGCACGCCTCGAATCAGCGTGGTGTACCCTTCGAAAATAAGGCCCGAAAGCCGATTTTGTGAGAGCTTACCGCCAGCGCCAATTAAACCGATGATTACAGCGAGCACTACAGAGCTGATAGCCAGCTCCAGCGTGACGAGCGCACCCTGTAAAATAACACCTGAAAACCCATACAACATGCTGCCTGTCCTGTCGTGTGTGGTGAATTACCGCCTCTTGTCTCCCTCCGGTTACCCGAAGGGAGCGGGCTTTCTTTCACCGATGGCGATTAACCACCATAAACATCAAAATCGAAGTACTTTTTCGCTAATTTCTCGTAAGTACCGTCAGCGCGCATTTCGGCAAAGGCTTTGTTCAGTGCCTCGCGCAGTTCGTTATCTTCTTTACGCAGGCCCATGCCGGTCCCTACGCCAAACAGTTTTTCATCTTTAACAGACGGGCCACCGAATTTGTAATCTTTACCGACGGGTTGTTTGAGGAAACCTTCGCTGGCTGCGACCTCATCCTGGAACGCGGCATCAATACGTCCGGCAGTCAGGTCAGAATAAATATTGTCCTGCCCTTGATAAGAAACGATTTCAATGCCTTTTGGTGCCCAGTGTTCGTTACCGAACGTCTCCTGGGTGGTG
This sequence comes from Escherichia sp. R1, assembly GCF_003000935.1. NCBI lineage: Bacteria > Pseudomonadati > Pseudomonadota > Gammaproteobacteria > Enterobacterales > Enterobacteriaceae > Escherichia > Escherichia sp. R1. The sequence goes on along the minus strand of NZ_PSRU01000002.1, from coordinate 41,265 downwards.
CCCTGCAATACGCCTACCCGTTTGCCTTTCAGCGATTCGACTGTCGGCTGAATGTCGGAATTTTTCGCCACCACCAGACGAGAATCGGCAGCGTACAGTTTGTCGGTGAAGGCTATTTCTTGCTGACGTTTTTCCGTAATGGAAAGCGATGACATGATGGCGTCAATCTTCTTCGCTTTTAAGGACGGGATTAACGCATCGAGTGGGTTTTCGACAAACGTACATTGCGTATTGATGCGTTTGCACAACTCCTTCGCCAGATCGATATCGAAGCCAACCAGTTCACCTTGTGAATTTTTTGATTCAAATGGCGCATAGGTCGGATCGGTACCGATGCGGATGTTTTGCGGAATCGCAGCAAATGCCGCAGTTGCGCTGGAGAAGGCCAGAACCAGAGAGAGCGATAGCACCAGTTTTTTCATAATGTCCTCAACTGACAGTCTTTTTATCGGGAATATTTACAGGTTTGTTACACTTATCGTGCCATAAAATTGACCATCAAGGCAAAATATCCCGCCCCGCCAGACGTATTATTTTTCATTAAAAATGCTTAAGTATGCATTTCAATGCACCACGATAGTGCAACAAACCTGGCGTGCACCATGATGATCATTCCATCAGGTACAGCTTCCCTGCGACGTATCAGTCACCGTAGACATTAAAGTCGAAATACTTTTTCGCCATCTTGTCGTAGGTGCCGTCCTGACGCAGCTCGTTAAGCGCCTTATTGAAGGCCGCCGTCAGTTCAGCATCATCTTTACGCAGCCCTACACCGGTGCCGTCACCGAAGTATTTTTTGTCTTTCACTGATGGGCCTGCAAAGGCGAAATCTTTACCGGCGGGTTGCTTAAGGAAACCTTCGCTGGCAGCAACTTCATCTTGTAACGCAGCATCCAGACGTCCTGCAGCCAGATCGGAATAGACTAAATCCTGGTTGGCATAGGCCACCACATCCACGCCTTTGCTACGCCAGGTCTCGTTAGCGTATGCTTCCTGGGTTGATCCCTGCAGCACACCAACATGTTTACCTTTCAGTGAATCCAGCGTTGGCTGAATCGGTGAACCTTTGGCGGCAATCAAACGAGAATCTGCGGCGTACAGCTTGTCAGAGAAGGCTATCTCCTGCTGACGTTTATCGGTAATGGAGAGCGACGAAATAATGGCGTCGATTTTTTTCGCTTTCAGTGAGGGGATCAGCGCGTCAAAGTCGCTGGCAACCCAGGTACATTTCACCTGCATCCGTTTGCACATCTCGTTACCGAGATCGATATCAAAGCCAACAAAGTCACCTTTGGCATCTTTCGATGAGAACGGTGCGTAGGTGGTATCGGTTCCGATACGTACCGTCTCCGGTAGCGCCGCATAGCTGGAAGCCGCTGCGGAGAGACCGACTAACAAAGACAGAGCGAGAATCGACTTCTTCATACATAACCCTCAAGTGAAAATGGCTTTTTTATGTTGTGTATTGTGTTGTGTGTTTGCAGGCTCTTTCATGCAGGTCTTATGCCATCTTGACGACAGCAGTAACATTCAACGTTAAATATGTTAATAAGACGTTGCATTATTGTCCTAAAGTTGAAGATAGCAGGTATAGCGATTGAATCGCAGCGTTTCGATTGAATGGCAGAAACAAAATGTCGAGGATTTGATCGCGGTTGCAAAATTGCCCTGAAACAGGGCAACAGCGGAGTTATGCGCCCTGCCAGCGGGCAAAGAGATCTTCAGGAAGGGTTACCGCAAACTGGTCAAGAACACGATTAACCGTCTGATTTATCACATCATCAAGGGATTGTGGGCGATGATAAAACGCCGGAACGGGAGGCATAATCACCGCACCGATTTCTGCCGCCTGAGTCATTAAACGCAGATGGCCTAAGTGCAGTGGCGTTTCACGCACGCAGAGCACCAACGGGCGACGTTCTTTCAGCACCACATCTGCCGCACGGGTCAGTAAGCCATCAGTATAGCTATGGACAATGCCGGACAGGGTTTTGATTGAACAGGGTAAAATCACCATCCCCAACGTCTGGAAAGAACCGGAAGAAATGCTGGCAGCAATATCGCGCGCATCGTGTGTCACATCAGCTAACGCCTGCACTTCGCGCAGGGAAAAATCCGTTTCGAGGGATAAGGTCTGGCGCGCCGCCTGGCTCATTACCAGATGCGTTTCGATATCTGTGACATCGCGCAGAACCTGTAATAAACGCACGCCATAAATCGCGCCGCTGGCACCGCTGATGCCTACAATGAGTCGTTTCATAAATAGTTGCCCTGTCAGACTTGCAGGCAGACTTTGCAGGATTTCGGCGGGAGTTGCAAGTCAGGGTGCCAGACCGGCACCCTGAGTGAAGGCATCATCCTTCGTTATGCATTTCGAGATTTTCCACTTCGTTCTGACGTTGCACTGCTTTGGCGTCGTCATTACGTAAAGTATCGAGGAAATCGAGGTAGCCCTGATCAACGTCTTTGGTGACGTAGACGCCGTTGAACACCGAGCATTCAAACTGCTGGATATCCGGGTTTTCAGCGCGAACGGCTTCGATCAGATCGTTCAGATCCTGGAAAATCAACCCGTCAGCACCGATGATCTGGCGAATTTCATCTACTTCGCGACCGTGAGCGATCAGTTCCGTGGCGCTCGGCATATCGATACCGTAAACGTTCGGGAAGCGAATTTCCGGTGCCGCAGAAGCGAGGTACACTTTCTTCGCTCCGGCTTCGCGTGCCATCTCGATAATCTGCTCAGAAGTGGTGCCACGGACGATAGAGTCGTCGACCAGCAGGACGTTTTTATCGCGGAACTCGGCGCGGTTGGCGTTCAGTTTACGGCGCACGGACTTACGACGCAGCTGCTGACCCGGCATGATGAAGGTGCGGCCAACATAACGGTTTTTAACGAAGCCCTGGCGGTACGGTTTGCCCAGAATACGCGCAATTTCCAGCGCGATATCACACGAGGTTTCCGGAATAGGGATCACCACGTCGATATCCAGATCTTCCCATTCGCGGGCAATTTTTTCGCCCAGTTTGGTGCCCATATTCACGCGCGCGCTGTAAACGGAAATTTTGTCGATGAACGAGTCCGGGCGGGCAAAGTATACATACTCAAACAGGCACGGATTGCTGACCGGATTGTCAGCACACTGACGGGTAAATAACTGCCCTTCTTCAGTGATGTAAATCGCTTCGCCCGGCGCGACGTCACGCAGGAAATCAAAGCCCAGCGTATCGAGCGCAACGCTTTCGGAAGCGACCATATATTCTGTGCGGTTCTCGTCAATATCACGTTTTCCCAGTACCAGCGGACGAATCCCGTTAGGATCGCGGAAAGCAACCATACCGTGGCCGATGATCATCGCCACACAGGCATACGCACCGCGGATTAAGCGGTTTGTAGCAGCGATGGCGGCGAAAATGTTGTCGGCTTCCAGCGGGTAGTGGCGGAAGTTGTCCAGCTCGCTGGCGAAGATATTAAGCAGAATTTCCGAGTCGGAAGTGGTGTTGATGTGGCGACGTTTTTCTTCAAACAGTTTTTTACGCAACTCGTGAGCGTTGGTCAGATTGCCGTTGTGGGCAAGCGTAATGCCATACGGGGAGTTAACGTAAAACGGCTGCGCTTCAGAGGCGCTGGAGCTGCCAGCCGTGGGGTAACGCACATGACCAATGCCCATATTGCCCTGCAAACGCTGCATATGGCGAGCTTCAAATACATCGCTCACCAGCCCGTTCGCTTTCCGCAAACGGAAGCAGTTATTGGCATCTATGGTGATGATGCCGGCGGCATCCTGACCGCGATGCTGAAGCACCGTTAAGGCATCATAAATCGACTGGTTAACCGGCATAACACCGGCGATACCGACAATACCGCACATACGTCTTTTTCCTCGTTAAGCCACATCTCAGAGCACTTACGCTCTGGGCAAGAAACTTGACGAGCTTTGCAGATAATCAAAAAACCATCTGATGATAAAACTGAACTGCGGGATCAGCTGTGATTTGCTCCAGTCTTCGCTTTTCGACACCCCGGTAAAGGAGTCGAGAAAGAAGAGAATGGCGGCAACAATCAACACACCGCGCAACGCACCGAAACAGACGCCCAGCACCCGATCGGTGCCTGACAACCCCGTTTTCTCCACCAACTGGCCTATCACGAAGTTCACGATAGCACCAACGATCAGGGTAGCGATAAACAGTACCGCGATGGCAATCCCATTTCGAACCAGTTCGTCTTCAAAGCCCGTAAACCAGACTGACAGGTAAGTGTAGTAATGACTGGCAACAAAGAAAGCACAACCCCATGTCACCAGCGATAACGCTTCACGAACAAAGCCGCGGATCAGGCTAACCAGAGAGGAAAAAGCAATCACCGCGATTATGGCGTAATCAATCCAGACCATATGTGTCCCACGATTTTACGCCCTGTCATCCTGTTCGGGGCGCATTCTAACAGAAAAAGAAAACGTTTGCGTAGGGATTTCCTTCCCGCGCATCAATAAAAATGGCGCTGAAAAAATATTCAACGCCATCGACTTTTTATGCCTTTGCGGCATCGGGCAATGCGTGTCGGATGCCGCATGAACGCCTTATCCGACCTACAGTTCTGCTCCAGCACAGGCCTGATAAGACGCGCTGGCGTCACATCAGGCAACGGCTGTCGGATGCAGCGTGAACGCCTTATCCGACCTACTGTTCTACTCCTGCGTAGGCCTGATAAGACGCGCTAGCGTCGCATCAGGCAACGGCTGTCGGATGCAGCGTGAACGCCTTATCCGACCTACTGTTCTACCCCTGCGTAGGCCTGATAAGACACGCCAGTGTCGCATCAGGCAACGACTGTCGGATGCGGCGTGAACGCCTTATCCGACCTACGGTTCTACCCCTGCACAGGCCTGATAAGATGCGCCAGCGTCGCATCAGGCAAGACCGTATTAATTCGGTGTATAGCCCATTACCACGCCACTTAAGCCAGAAAGCTGCTTGAGCTCACCCAGCGATCCTTTCAGCTTCTCTTTGGAAGCATCCGGCCCAACCAGAATACGGGTAATTTTACCCTGCACTGGCGTGGATGGCGACGTATAAACCCGATAACCGGCACCGCGCAGCTTACCGACAATCTCATTCACTTTATCGGCATTTTTCAGCGCGCCCAGTTGCACAACATAAGCTTTACCCGTTGGCGCTGCTTTTTCTTCCACGACCGGCTTCGGTTCTGGCTTCGGCGCAGGTGGTGCTTCAACCTTTGGCTTAAGCGGCTCCACCGGTTTCGGCTTCGGTGGGGCGACCGGTGCAGGTTCCGGTTCAAACTCGGTGTTATTGGCTGCAATAGTGGCCGGATCGAGCGACGGTGCTGCGGCATCACCTGCCCGTACCTCTTCCGCTGCGCCTTCCGGCGGCTGCGTCGGCAACGCCTGGGTGGCGGCTGGCATCATATCAGGCTCATCGCGATCGCCCGCTTTTGGCACCAGCGGGATAGCCGCGAACTCATCCTGATAATGTTTTTTCTGCCCGTCCAGCAGCCCTGGAAGTACAATCACCCCCAGCGCTACCAGCACGATCGTGCCCACTAACCGATTCTGAAACTTACTTGCCACCGCTTCTCCTCGCGTCAATCATTTCCATGACATGTGCGACCGTGTGGAACGAACCACACACCAGCACGGTGTCTTCCGCTTTAGCGTCCGCCATTGCGGCATCCCATGCCTGCGCAACGCTATCAAATGATTTGCCGTTACCCAAATGCTCAAGCAGTTGTTCTGCCGTGGCACCGCGCGGCCCTTCCAGTGGCGCACAATACCAGTCATCAACCACGCTTTTCAACCAGGCCAGAGTTCCGGCAATATCTTTATCATGTAGCATACCGATAACCGCCAGCACGCGCCCGTTTTTCGGTAGCGCTTTCATACGCCCGGTGAGATATTCCGCCGCATGTGGATTATGCGCGACATCAAAAATAACGCGTGGCGACTCGCTCACAATCTGGAAACGTCCCGGCAAAATTGCGCTGGCAATCCCGTCGCGAATGGCATTTTCACTGACCTCCAGCCCGCTGGCACGCAGTGCCGCCAGCGCCGTTGCGGCATTCGGTTGCGGGACAAGCGGCAACGGCAGATTTTCCAGCGTGCCGTGAGCATCGCTAAACGTCCAGTCATGATCGGTGACGGAATAGTTCCACTCAACGCCCCGACGTTGTAGCAGTGCACCTTTTTCCTGCGCCACATCAGCAATGGTAGAAGGCATCTCCGGCTCACCGACAATTGCCGGTTTTTCGCTGCGAAAGATACCTGCTTTCTCGCGACCAATACTTTCACGATCTGGCCCCAGCCAGTCGGTATGATCCAGCGCAATACTGGTTACTACCGCGACATCGGCATCGACAATATTGGTTGCGTCCAGACGACCGCCCAGCCCTACTTCCAGAATCACTACGTCAAGTTGTGCCTGCTTGAACAGCCACAACGCCGACAGCGTACCGTATTCGAAATAGGTCAGGGAAATATCACCGCGTGCCGATTCAATCTCCGCAAAAGAAGCGGTGTGGGCCGATTCCGGCAATTCCTGACCCTGCACACGTACGCGCTCGGTATAACGCACCAGATGCGGCGAACTGTAGACGCCCACTTTGTACCCTGCCGCCATCAGAATCGACTCCAGCGTACGGCAGGTGGTGCCTTTGCCATTCGTACCCGCAACGGTAAACACAAATGGCGCTGGTTTCAGAACGCCAAGACGCGCCGCGACCTGGCTCACGCGCTCAAGGCCGAGATCGATAGTTTTACTGTGCAGGTTTTCCAGATAAGAAAGCCACGAAGCCAGAGGCGACGCGGCTTGAGGAGTGCGTTTGATAATCATGGTATCCGCTGATTCGTTACGGTGAGAATAGCAAAAGGGCAGAGCCAGTGGCCCTGCCCTTATCAGTTATCAGGCCTCAGGTTCCTGATCCGGTACCGGTGGCACCACTACGCCTTCACGCGGCGCTTCAGGATTCGGCGCTGGCAGATTCATCAACTTCGCCAGAATGCTCGCCAGTTTCAGGCGCATTTCCGGACGACGGACGATCATGTCGATCGCGCCTTTCTCGATCAGGAATTCACTGCGCTGGAATCCTGGCGGCAGTTTTTCGCGAACGGTCTGTTCGATAACACGCGGACCGGCAAAGCCAATTAACGCTTTCGGTTCAGCGATGTTGAGATCGCCCAGCATGGCGAAACTTGCAGAAACACCGCCCATGGTCGGGTCGGTCAGCACGGAGATGTACGGCAAGCCGCGCTCCTGCATTTTTGCCAGTGCCGCAGAGGTTTTCGCCATCTGCATCAGCGACATCAGTGCTTCCTGCATACGTGCGCCACCAGAGGCGGAGAAGCAGATCAGTGGGCAGTTATCTTCCAGCGCCTGCTCAACGGCACGCACGAAACGCGCACCTACCACAGATCCCATGGAACCGCCCATAAAGGCGAACTCGAATGCCGCAGCGACAACCGGCATTCCATACAGAGTGCCTTTCATCACCACCAGCGCATCTTTTTCGCCGGTTTCTTTCTGCGCAGATGCCAGACGGTCTTTATACTTCTTGGAGTCACGAAACTTCAGCACATCTTTCGGCTCAAGCTCGCTACCCAGCTCCACAAGGCTTCCTTCATCTAACAGGCTATGCAGGCGATTACGCGCTGTCATACGCATGTGATGGTCACACTTCGGACAGACCTCAAGATTACGTTCCAGCTCAGCGCGGTATAAAACCTGACCGCAGCTATCACACTTAGTCCACACCCCTTCAGGAATGCTCGCCTTGCGGGTGGGAGTAATGTTGCTTTTAATTCGTTCAATCCAGCTCATTAGGGACCTTTCTGTCTGAACCTGGTTCGATGCCAGTTTTATCTTTGGGGACGCATAATGCCATTTTTGCCCCCAACAGACCATGAATGTTGCACATTAAAACATAACAGCCCGAAACTTTGGATAAAAAAGTGGTCGAACCGCAGAGTTACTTTTTATTTTGCGGCGCGTGCCGCTGCGCGTTTGTGGCGAATAAATTCGAAAACACCTGGCAATATTGAAACAAAAATAATGCCAACAATCATCAGTTTAAGGTTGCTCTGAATGAAGGGGAGCGTGCCGAAGAAATAGCCTGCGTAGGTAAAAAGCAGTACCCACAACAGTGCGCCAATCACGTTATAAGCGGCGAAATGACGGTACGACATGTGGCCCATTCCCGCAACAAACGGGGCGAACGTTCTGACGATCGGCACAAAACGGGCGAGAATAATCGTTTTGCCGCCATGTTTCTCATAAAACTGATGGGTTTTGTCGAGATAACTGCGACGGAAAATTTTCGAATTGGGATTACTGAATAACTTTTCACCGAACAACCGCCCGATAGTGTAATTGACCGCGTCACCCACAATCGCGGCGATCAGCATCAGCACCACCATCATATGGACGTTGAGATCGTTGGTCTCCAGTGATGCCAACGCTCCGGCAACAAACAGCAATGAATCACCCGGTAAAAACGGCGTTACCACCAGACCGGTTTCACAGAACAAAATTAAGAACAAAATGGCATAAACCCAGACGCCGTACTCCGCGACCAGCTCTGCCAGATGCACGTCAATGTGCAGGATAAAATCGATGAGGAAATAAATCAGGTCCATATTTGCCTATGCCTTGTACTCGTCATCTATCAGGCTGTAACTACGTTGGCTACAGCCTGAAATGTTCCGAGCATTATTCTCGTTAGTCCGCCAGAAATAGCGGGCCCATTGGCGGTTTTGGAAGATCATATCGGTCAGGGTAATCCACCGCGACCAGATATAGCCCTTCCGCTTTTGCCGTTGCTGCCGCCAGCGTTCTGTCCTTTGCCGCCAGCAACTCTGCTATCCAGCTCTCCGGCTGGTTGTGGGCACCGACTTCCATCAGGCTGCCGACAATATTCCTGACCATATGATGTACAAAGGCATTCGCTTTGATATCTACCACCACATAAGGACCGTGACGCGTGACATTAATATGCATAACGTTGCGCCACGGGGTCCGGGACTGACACTGCACCGCACGGAACGAGGTGAAATCATTCTCGCCCAGCAAACATTGCGCAGCCCGATGCATCCGTTCAGCGTCCAGCGGTTCGTAAAAATGGGTTACCCCTTTACTCAATACCGCCGGGCGCAGCCGATGATTGTAGATGATGTAGCGATAACGGCGAGCCGTGGCGCTAAATCGGGCATGAAAATCATCAGGTACAGCTTTAACCCAACGCACGGCGATGTCACCAGGTAAATTCGCATTTACGCCTAACGTCCACGCAGCGTCTTTGCGCTGCGCGGTCGTTTCGAAATGCACCACCTGCCCGGTACCGTGTACCCCTGCGTCAGTACGCCCGGCGCAGAAGACGGTGATGGGTTCGTTCGCCACCTGGGAGAGCGCCTTTTCCAGCTTCTCCTGCACACTGCGGACTTCATTCTGCCGTTGCCAGCCGTAATACCTACTGCCGTCGTACTCAATGCCCAGCGCAATTTTATAAACTGGCGGTTGTTGCTGGTCGGACATTAGTACAGATACTCCTGCACCAGTTTCTCGGCGATTTTTACTGCCATCAGCGCGCCGCCAAAGCGAACGTTATCGGCCACCGACCAGAACTGGACTTGCTCCGGCATACCGTAGTCATTACGTACGCAGCCAACAGAAAGATGCGGACTACCAGAAGCATCTCCTACCTGAGTCGGGAATTCGTTCTCTTCAGAGAGCACAATATCTTCGCCCTGAGCAAACGCATCACGCGCTTCTTCTGCCGCCAGCGGACGCAGTGCTTCAAAGTTGACCATCTGGGCATGACCGTAGAATACCGGTGCCTGGACGACGCTTGCCGAAATCATCAGCCCTTCGTCCTGCAGGATTTTGCGTACTTCGTCAACGATACGACGTTCTTCACGCACGCTACCTTCGCTATCCGGCAGTAACGGCAGCATGTTGAACGCCAGCTGACGCCCGAAGAAATCTTCTTCGTCAATCGGAATGCCATTGAGTAATTTAGCACTCTGCCCCGCTAATGCATCGACCGCTTTTTTACCCTGGGCGGAGGCTGAAATCAGGCTGGTAACGCTGATACGTGATAAACCGCCCTGATCAATTAGCGGTTTCAGTGCCGCCAGCAGCTGGCTGGTCAGACTGTCTGGTACGGCGATGACATTCCGGTTGCGGTAATCGGTCAGTATAAACGGGTTTACTTCCGGCACCACCAGCGGTACGTCGGGTTCGAGAGCAAACAATCCGCTGCTGTCGATCACCAGACAACCTGAGTTGGTCGCTTCTTCAACCCAGGCAGCGGTAGCTTCTTTGCCTGCGACAAAAAATGCCAGCTGCGCCTGCGTCCAGTCGAATTCAGCGGCATCCTGCACGGTGATTGTCTTACCACCAAAGCGCAGTTGTTCGCCTGCGCTTTCGTTACGTGCCAGTGCATAAATTTCCCCAACCGGGAACTGACGTTCAGCCAGCGTTTCAAGCAGGGCTTCGCCCACAGCGCCAGTTGCGCCCAGGACGGCAATGTTCCAGCCTTCAGACATGGTGGTTTACTCCAGAAATAGCAAAGCTCCCTGCCAATGTTACAGCAGAGAGCATGAAGAAGAGATTAACGTGCCGGATGATGAACGGCGTTAAAACCCAGTTTACACAGCAATGATGCCGCACTGGCGTCATCACAAATTACATACAGAGATGACCATTCACGGCGCTCAAGATAGTTTTTGCGCAGTTTATCGAACTCACCCGGTATCCCGGCGACTTTACGCAGCGGTGCGTCATCGCGGCGCACATCATACACCAAATGCACCAGCCTTTTCAGCGTTGGCTGATCGAGCGGGCCATGCAGCGTAATGCGACCAAACTCTGGCGCGGGCAGTAATGTATCCAGTGCAACGTGCTGTTCATGCCCAATAAACTTGCTATAAGCTTCAAACACTTGCGTAGTACCGCGTGCTTTACCTTCCAGGGTATAGCCTGCGATATGCGGCGTGCCGATATCCACTTTTTTCAGCAATTCCACGTTAAGTTCCGGTTCGCCTTCCCAGACATCCAGCACTACGCTTAACTTCTGGCCTTCGTTCAGGCAGGTCAGCAGGGCGGTATTATCGACGACTGCGCCACGGCAGGCGTTAATCAGAATCGCTCCCGGTTTCAGGCTGCGGATCAGTTTTTCATCCGCCAGATGCAGCGTTTTGTACGGACCATCTTTAAAGAGTGGCGTATGGAAAGTCAGAATATCCGCATGCTGGACTAACTCATTCAGCGAGCGGAAATCCCCCTCATCCCCACGGTCGGCGCGAGGCGGATCGCAAAGCAAGGTTGTAATCCCTAACGCTTCCAGTCGCGCCTGTAAACGACGACCAACGTTACCAACGCCAACGATCCCCACGGTACGCTCGTGCAGTGAAAATCCATCGCGTTCGGCAAGCATCAGCAGGGAGGAGAAAACATATTCCACTACCGCAATCGCATTACAGCCAGGTGCAGCGGAAAAACCAATTCCCGCCTGCTTTAACCATGCTTCATCGACATGGTCGGTCCCCGCGGTGGCAGTGCCAACAAATTTAATGGGTTTTCCTGCCAGCAAAGATTCATTCACTTTCGTGACCGAACGCACCATAAGCGCATCCGCGTCTGCCAGTTGAGCGACGGGAATTGGACGCCCGGGAACCGCGGTCACCTCACCCAAACGGCTAAATAAGTCGCGGGCATAAGGCATATTTTCATCAACAAGGATTTTCACGTTTGTGTTACCTGTATGAGACGAGAGTTAACCAGACAAGTGTGCCATAATCTCGCGGCCAGGCATACTTGCGAAGATTTCAGGTATAAGGATACGTAATGATACAACCTATTTCCGGCCCTCCTCCTGGGCAACCACCAGGTCAGGGAGATAACCTGCCGTCTGGCGCGGGCAATCAGCCTTTATCCAGTCAGCAACGTACTTCGCTGGAAAGCTTAATGACGAAAGTGACCTCACTGACGCAACAACAAAGAGCAGAACTGTGGGCGGGTATCAGGCACGATATTGGTCTGTCGGGAGATTCACCGCTGCTTTCGCGTCACTTCCCTGCCGCTGAGCATAATCTGGCGCAACGTCTGTTGGCCGCGCAGAAAAGCCATTCTGCCCGCCAGCTTTTAGCGCAATTAGGGGAGTATTTACGTCTGGGGAATAATCGTCAGGCGGTCACGGATTATATCCGTCATAACTTTGGTCAGACGCCGCTGAATCAGCTCTCACCGGAGCAATTAAAAACCATTCTCACCCTGTTGCAGGAAGGGAAGATGGTTATTCCGCAACCACAGCAGCGCGAGGCGACCGACCGTCCTTTATTACCGGCGGAGCACAATGCGCTCAAACAGCTGGTGACCAAACTTGCGGCAGCAACGGGGGAACCCAGCAAACAGATCTGGCAATCGATGCTGGAACTTTCCGGGGTGAAAGATGGCGAGTTAATTCCAGCGAAACTGTTTAACCATCTGGTGACCTGGCTACAGGCGCGTCAGACGCTAAGCCAGCAAAATACGCCGACGCTTGAATCACTACAGATGGCGCTGAAACAACCTTTAGATGCCAGTGAACTGGCGGCGTTATCGGCATATATCCAGCAAAAATATGGCCTTTCTGCGCAATCATCGCTTTCTTCTGCCCAGGCCGAGGATATTCTTAACCAGCTTTATCAACGGCGGGTTAAAGGGATTGAGCCGCGTGATATGCAACCGCTGCTTAATCCTTTTCCACCGATGATGGACACGTTGCAAAATATGGCAACGCGTCCCGCGCTGTGGATACTGTTAGTCGCGATTATCCTGATGCTGGTCTGGCTGGTTCGTTAACCCCGACGAAACGACAGTATCGTGACAATAATTCCCAGCACCGCAGAGATCGCCCCGGCAAGAAATACCGAAGAGTAACCAAACATGGTCGCCAGCATTCCCGCAAGCGGCCCGGAGACGCCGAGGGCGATATCCTGAAACGCGGCGTAACCGCCCAGTGCGGTGCCGCGAACGTGTGAGGGGACGCGTTTAACCACCTCCACGCCCAGCGCAGGAAAGATAAGCGAACATCCGGCTCCAGTTAACGCCGCGCCCGCTAATGCGACCCACGCCCCTGGGGCTTGCCAGAGCAGCAACAAGCCCACCGTTTCTACAAGCAGAGAGACGATCGCCACTTTCACGCCGCCAAAACGGTCCGGCATCCAGCCAAACATGACGCGCATCACGACAAATGCGCCGCCAAACGCGGTAAGAGTAAAGCCCGCCATCGCCCATCCTTTGCTGGCAAAGTAGAGCGAAACGAAAGTCCCGATAACCGCAAAACCAACGCCTTGTAGTGCCAGACCTAACCCTGGTTTCCAGATAAGCCCGACAACGCTCCACAGCGATGGACGTTCCCCCGCCAGGGCCGGTACTTTGCGCACTGTGCCGTTACAGGCCCACGCCAGTAAGGGTAATGCCATTGTGGTGAGCGCCAGTGCGGCAAAACCGTAATGGCTATGAATCAACAGGCCAAGCGGCGCACCAACAGCGAGGGCACCGTAAATAGCCATTCCGTTCCATGACATCACTTTGCCGGAATGTTTTGGCCCAACGATGCCTAATCCCCAGGTCAGAGCGCCCGTCAGTAACTGGCTTTCACCAAAGCCAAGAATCAAACGCCCGACGACCAACAGAGCAAATTTGAACGGTGCGGGGACGGGCAAAATCGCCGCCAGCAGCAACGCGCCCCCCGCCAGACCACAAGCTAACATCCCCTGAAGCGCCGAACGTTTTGCGCCATATTGATCGGCCAGTCGCCCGGCGTAACCACGCGTCAGCACCGTAGCCAGAAACTGAATCCCGACGGCAATGCCGACCATAGTGTTGCCATAGCCCAGTTCATGATGAACAAACAGCGGGATAACCGGCAACGGTAAACCTACGGTCATGTAGGTGAGAAAAACCGCAAAAGCGATGCGGAAGAGCGAAAAATTGGCAGAAGATCGTGTTTCGGTTTGGCTTACAGCAGTCATGCATTACTCCAGAATGCAGCGCAAGGCGAGGAGTATCCCCGTCTCATCTCTCTGGTTTCAGGGTTACGGTGCGTTGGCAGGATTTAACGCGTACGTCTTTTCTGCAGGAAATCGACAAAGCGGGAAGTTTGCCTGGAACTGGCGGCGATTGTCAATGATGTGAAAAAGGGAACCATCGGGTTCCCTTTTGCGTTAGTGCCGGAGGCAGCATTGGCGCGTAACGTCGGATGCGGCGCTGGCGCGTCTTATCCGACCTACTCCGAATTAATCTTTCAGCTTGCGCATTACCAGCGTGGCGTTGGTGCCGCCGAAGCCGAAGCTGTTAGACATAACTGTGGTCAGTTCGCGATCGGTCGTTTCGGTCACGATGTTCAGACCCGCAGCCTGCTCGTCCAGCTCTTCAATGTTGATGCTCGGGGCGATAAAACCGTGTTCCAGCATCAGCAGAGAGTAGATAGCTTCCTGTACGCCAGCAGCGCCCAGTGAGTGACCGGTCATTGCTTTGGTTGCAGAAATCGCCGGGCTCTTATCGCCGAACACTTCACGGATAGCTGCCAGTTCTTTCACGTCGCCAACCGGAGTCGAAGTACCATGAGAGTTCAGGTAGTCGATTGGGGTATCAACACCGTGCATCGCCATCTTCATGCAGCGCACTGCACCTTCGCCAGACGGAGCAACCATGTCTGCGCCGTCAGAGGTTGCGCCGTAGCCAACGATTTCAGCATAGATGTGAGCACCACGCGCCAGCGCGTGTTCCAGCTCTTCAACCACTACCATACCGCCACCGCCAGCGATAACGAAACCGTCACGGTGAGCGTCGTAAGTACGGGAGGCTTTTTCCGGGGTGTCGTTGTATTTAGTAGACAGCGCACCCATCGCGTCGAATTCGCAAGCCATTTCCCAGCACAGCTCTTCGCCGCCGCCAGCAAACACGATGTCCTGTTTGCCCAGTTGGATCTGCTCTACTGCGTTACCGATACAGTGTGCGGAAGTCGCACACGCGGAGCTGATGGAGTAGTTAACGCCGTGAATTTTAAACGGCGTGGCGAGGCAGGCAGAAACGCCGGATGCCATCGCTTTGGTGACCACATACGGGCCAACCGCTTTCAGGCCGCGCGGGCCGCGCATTGCGTCAGCGCCGAACACCTGAAAACGCGGGGAACCGCCGCCGGAACCTGCAATCAGGCCAACGCGCGGGTTATTCTGGTAAGCTTCCGGGGAGAGGCCAGCATCTGCAATTGCCTGCTCCATAGAAAGGAATGCATAAATGGATGCGTCGCTCATAAAGCGCACAACTTTGCGGTCAATGAGGCCAGTGGTATCCAGTTTTACGTTGCCCCAGACGTGGCTACGCATGCCGGAATCCTTCAGCTCCTGAGAGAAAGTGATCCCTGAACGTCCTTCACGCAGAGATGCCAGGACTTCCTGCTGGTTATTACCGATGCTGGAAACAATGCCCAGGCCAGTAATCACTGCACGTTTCATTCAATACCTCTGTAAGTCGCACATAGAGTAAGTTTCGAATGCACAATAGCGTACACTTGTACGCCGAACAAGTCCGATCAGCCAATTAATAGAGAAATTTGCGCAGCCTGACACACATCGCTAAGATCGAGCCACCGCCTGTAAGACGAGTAACTTACGTGAAACACTACGCCATACAACCTGCCAACCTCGAATTTAATGCTGAGGGTACACCTGTTTCCCGAGATTTTGACGATGTCTATTTTTCCAACGATAACGGACTGGAAGAGACGCGTTATGTTTTTCTCGGGGGTAACCATTTAGAGGCACGTTTTCCTGAACATCCACATCCTCTGTTTGTGGTAGCAGAGAGCGGCTTCGGCACCGGATTAAACTTCCTGACGCTATGGCAGGCATTTGATCAGTTTCGCGAAGCACATCCGCAAGCGCAATTACAACGCTTACATTTCATTAGTTTTGAGAAATTTCCCCTCACCCGTGCGGATTTAGCGCTGGCGCATCAACACTGGCCGGAGCTGGCCCCGTGGGCGGAACAGCTTCAGGCGCAATGGCCTTTGCCCTTGCCCGGTTGCCATCGTTTATTGCTCGATGAAGGCCGCGTGACGCTGGATTTATGGTTTGGCGATATTAATGAACTGACCAGCAAACTGGACGATTCGCTAAATCAAAAAGTAGATGCCTGGTTTCTGGACGGCTTTGCGCCAGCGAAAAACCCGGATATGTGGACACAAAATCTGTTTAACGCCATGGCGCGACTGGCACGTCCGGGCGGCACGCTGGCGACATTTACGTCTGCCGGTTTTGTCCGCCGCGGTTTGCAGGAAGCCGGATTCACTATGCAAAAACGTAAGGGCTTTGGGCGCAAACGGGAAATGCTTTGTGGGGTGATGGAACAGACATTACCCCTCCCCTGCTCCACGCCGTGGTTTAACCGTACGGGCAGCAACAAACAAGAAGCGGCAATTATTGGAGGCGGTATTGCCAGCGCGTTGTTGTCGCTGGCGCTATTGCGTCGCGGCTGGCAGGTAACGCTTTATTGCGCGGATGAGGCTCCCGCACTGGGTGCTTCCGGCAATCGCCAGGGGGCGCTGTATCCGCTTTTAAGTAAACACGATGAAGCGCTAAACCGTTTTTTCTCTAATGCGTTTACTTTTGCTCGTCGGTTTTACGATTTATTGCCCGTTAAATTTGATCATGACTGGTGCGGCGTCACGCAGTTAGGCTGGGATGAGAAAAGCCAGCATAAAATCGCACAGATGTTGTCGATGGATTTACCCGCAGAACTGGCTGTAGCCGTTGAGGCAAATGCGGTTGAACAAATTACGGGCGTTGCGACAAATTGCAGCGGTATTACTTATCCGCAAGGTGGCTGGCTGTGTCCGGCAGAACTGACCCGTAATGTGCTGAAACTGGCGCAACAGCAGGGTTTGCAGATTCATTATCAACATCAGTTACAGGATTTATCCCGTAAGGATGACTGTTGGTTGTTGAATTTTGCAGGAGATCAGCAAGCAACACACAGTGTAGTGGTACTGGCGAACGGGCATCAAATCAGCCGTTTCAGCCAAACGTCATCTCTGCCAGTATATTCGGTTGCCGGGCAGGTCAGCCATATTCCGACAACGCCGGAGCTGGCGAAACTGAAGCAAGTGCTGTGCTATGACGGTTATCTCACGCCGCAAAATCCGGCGAATCAGCATCATTGTATTGGTGCCAGTTATCACCGTGGTAGCGAAGAGACGGCGTACAGTGATGAAGATCAGCAGCAGAATCGCCAGCGGTTGATTGATTGTTTCCCGCAGGTACAGTGGGCAAAAGAGGTTGATGTCAGTGGTAAAGAGGCGCGCTGCGGTGTGCGTTGTGCTACTCGCGATCATCTGCCAATGGTAGGCAACGTGCCTGATTATGACGCTACACTCGTGGAATATGCGTCGCTGGCGGAGAAGAAAGATGAAGCGGTAAGCGCGCCGGTTTATGACGATCTCTTTATGCTTGCTGCTTTGGGCTCGCGCGGTTTGTGTTCTGCCCCGCTGTGTGCCGAGATTCTGGCAGCACAGATGAGTGAAGAACCGATTCCGATGGATGCCAGTACGCTGGCGGCGTTAAATCCGAATAGGTTATGGGTGCGGAAGTTGTTGAAAGGTAAAGCGGTTAAGGCGGGGTAATCTGCTTTGGCATTGTTTGTCGGATGCGGCGTAAACGCCTTATCCGACCTACGCGTTACCTGTAGGCCTGATAAGACGCGATAAGCGTCGCATCAGGCATGGTGCTCCAGACGTCACAACTTACTGCTGTGAGGCCTGCTGAAACAGGTGTTCCCACATATCGGTTACCAGCGCCTGGTCACGCGGTGACAATTCACCCGCGCCAATGGCTTTTTCCAGACTCTGGCTAACGGTTGTATGTACCGCCTGAGCGGAGTGGTCGTCACCACTTTCCAGTTCTGCGATGGCTAATGTCAGGTGGCCACGCAAATACCCACTGGCAAACAACTCATCATCACTGGCATGGTCAACCATACCGTCGATTAATGCCAGAATGCGTGATTCAAACTCCGCGATCATCTTCTTTCCTCATTGTAAAACGTGGCGCTGGCTTCAGTTGAGCGCTTCCGGCCACGGGAACTGTTCCGCCGTAAGTTCCGGCGTGTGATAATAATTTTGTAGTGCTTTAATGAAGCGTGCCGGACGTTCGGGAATGCCGTTTGCCAGATAATCCATCACCTGCGCATGTACCCGCCGTTGAAACACCACGCGGTCCGGTTCGAAATCCCCTTCCAGATTGTCGCAGCTAACATTAAACGGATATCCCGCTGCCACGCAGAACAACCAGTCCAGCGCCTGCGGCTTCACTTCAACATCTTCAAACTGGCTTTGTGTCTGGGCATCGCGTCCGTCCGGGCAATACCAGTAGCCGAAATCAACCAGCTCACGGCGCGCTTTCCCGGCAATACACCAGTGCGAAATCTCGTGGATGGCGCTGGCATAAAAGCCATGAGCGAAGACGATTCTGTTATACGGTACTTCCGCATCAGCAGGAAGATAGATCGGTTCGTCGTCGCCTTTAATCAGACGGGTATTAAATTCATCGGCAAAGCAGCTATTAAAAATCTCAATCAACTGCTCATAGTGGTGTGTACTGTTCATTAGTTCATCCCCAACCAGTGGAGGATCTCCTGTCCATGGCTATCGTAAAGTAATTTGGCACTCATCACCGCCGAGACGATAACGATCATCGGGCGGATCAGCTTTTGTCCTTTGCTCAACACCAGTCTTGAACCCATGCGCGCGCCGAGGAACTGCCCCACCAGCATCACAAAGCCCGTCGCCCAAATCACTTTGCCGCCGAGAATAAACAGCAGCAGACCGCCAATGTTTGACGTTGCGTTAAGTAATTTGGCGTGAGCAGTGGCTTTGGCGAGGTTGAATCCGCACAGCGTAACGAAGGCCAGCGCGTAAAACGATCCGGCAGCCGGGCCAAAAAATCCATCGTAAAAACCGACGCAGCCCCCCGCCACCAGCGCAAATGGCAGTCCATACATCCGACGCTGGCGATCTTCTTCCCCCAGCTTTGGCATCAGCAAGAAATAGAGACCGATACAAATGACCAGGACAGGCAAAATCTGCCGTAAGACATCGGCCTGAACATACTGCACCAGTAGCGCGCCGCTCATTGAGCCGACAAAGGTCATGGCGATATTGAGTTTTTGATCGCTTAAACTAACCACTTTACGGCGAATAAAGTAGATAGTGGCGGAAATAGAGCCACCGCAGGCTTGCAGTTTATTGGTTGCCAGCGCGTTAGCGGGAGACATCCCCGCCGCCATCAATGCCGGAATGGTGAGTAACCCACCGCCACCGGCAATCGAGTCGATAAACCCCGCCAGCATGGCGACAAAAAAGAGAACTCCCAGCAGCAGCGGGGAAACCATAAACAGGCTATTAAACGTTTCCATTAGATCACGTGCTCATCCAGTAGCGCCTGGCAGGAAGGCGGCAACGGAGGCGGTGTCTTCTTCTCAGGCTTTGTTGTTCCCGGTTTTGGAGGTTCAAACCAGCTTTGCAGTTCTGCCCCGCAACCATCGCCTGGTGGCGGTAAAGGTTGATCCTCACACTCCAGACTATCGGCAGGACAACGTAATCGTACATGCATATGCGCGCGATGCTGGAACCAGGGTCGCACTTTGCGCAACCAGTCGCGATCGGTGCCCGCATCAAGGCAAAGTTGTTGTTTAATCGCCGGATTAACAAAAATGCGCGTGACGTCTTTGTCCTGGGCGGCGAGTTTGATCAAGCTGAAAATTTCTGGCTTCCACAGCGCGGGGACAACGTGTTTACCGTCGCGGGATACTAAGTCCAGTGCTTGCGGGCGCAAGAGCTGCGCGGAGGTCCAGCGTGTTTTTGGCAGTTGCAGGAAGATATCGACATCCAGTCCGGTCTGGTGGCTGGCGTGACCGCCGTTGAAACGACCACCAGCAGGCATCCCCATATCGCCAATCAGCACCGTACCCATGCCCAGATTGCTCACCTGGCGACTCAGACGCTGGATAAACATCACCAGATCCGGATGTCCGAAATAGCGACGCTGATCGGTACGCATGACCTGATAATGTTCGGACTGTATCGGCAACGTGTCAGCACCGACGATACAGCCATTAGAAAAACTGCCTATCGATTGTGCGCTACCCGGCACAGGTTGGGTTATTTTTTGCCACGGCGTCGCTGCCAGGCTGGCGCTACTGGCAAGCAGGGCCAGCAGCGCAATCGCGGTTTTGTTCATTTTTTACCAGCGTGGAATATCAGTCTTCACATCAGCATTTTGCGCCCGTTGCCGTAACAGGTGATCCATTAAAACGATCGCCAGCATCGCTTCCGCGATCGGCACCGCGCGGATCCCAACACAAGGATCGTGACGACCTTTGGTGATCATCTCAACTTCTTCGCCAAAGCGGTTAATGGTGCGCCCCGGCACGGTAATGCTGGAGGTTGGCTTCAGCGCCATATGGGCAATGATTTGCTGCCCGCTGCTGATACCGCCAAGAATGCCGCCCGCATGGTTGCTCTGGAAACCGTCTTTGGTGATTTCGTCGCGGTTCTGGCTGCCACGCAGCGCTACCACGTCAAAACCATCACCAATTTCCACACCTTTCACCGCGTTAATGCTCATTAGCGCATGGGCGATGTCGGCATCCAGGCGATCAAAGACCGGCTCGCCAAGTCCGGCGGGTACGCCACTGGCAACGACGGTGACTTTCGCGCCGATGGAGTCGCCCTCTTTTTTCAGCGCGCGCATCAGTTCATCTAAGGCGTCGATTTTGTCCGGGTCCGGGCAGAAAAACGGATTTTGCTCGACCTGAGACCAGTCTTTGATTTCCAGTGGAATGTCGCCCATCTGGGTCAGGCAACCGCGAATCTCAATGCCAAATTTCTCGGCGAGATATTTTTTGGCAATCGCCCCTGCCGCCACGCGCATAGCGGTTTCACGGGCGGAAGAACGTCCACCGCCGCGATAATCGCGCAGGCCGTATTTTTGTTCATAGGTGTAATCGGCATGACCTGGACGGAAAACGTCCTTAATCGCACTATAATCCTGAGAACGCTGGTCGGTATTTTCGATCAACAAGCCAATGCTGGTGCCAGTAGTAACACCTTCAAAAACACCGGAGAGAATTTTGACCTGATCCGACTCGCGGCGTTGGGTGGTATAGCGCGATGTCCCAGGGCGACGACGATCAAGGTCATGTTGCAGGTCCGCTTCCGTCAGCGGAATGCCTGGCGGAACACCATCGACGATGCAGCCGAGCGCCAGCCCGTGCGATTCGCCGAAGGTGGTTACGCGAAAGAGTTGTCCAATTGTGTTTCCAGCCATCACGGCTCCGTTATTGTTGTGTTTGCGTGTTTACTTAATCTTTATAAATCGCGAAATGTTCACGGACCGCCAGCAGCTGCTCTTTGGTGAGCATAAACACACCATCGCCGCCGTTATCAAACTCCAGCCAGGTGAACGGAACATCCGGATATTGTTCCATAAGATGTACCATGCTGTTGCCGACTTCACAAATCAGCACGCCATCATCAGCGAGGTAATCTGCCGCGTTACCGAGAATGCGACGCGTCAGTTTCAGGCCGTCGGTGCCAGATGCCAGACCCAGTTCCGGCTCGTGGCGGTATTCGTTTGGCAGGTCGGACATATCTTCTGCATCGACGTACGGCGGGTTGGTGACGATCAGGTCGTACTGCACTTTCGGCAAGTCACGGAACAAGTCGGAACGAATCGGAATGACGTTGTGGATCAAACCGTGTTCTTCGATGTTCTGTTCAGCAACCGCCAGCGCGTCTGGAGAGATGTCCACCGCGTCGACTTCCGCTTCCGGGAAGGCATAAGCACAGGCAATGGCGATGCAGCCGCTACCGGTACACATATCTAAAATATGCTGCGGTTGCTTGCTGATGAGTCCGGCAAATTTATTGTTGATCAGTTCACCAATCGGCGAGCGCGGCACCAGCACGCGTTCATCGACGTAAAATTCATGGCCGCAGAACCAGGCTTTGTTGGTCAGGTAAGCCACCGGAATGCGCTCGTTGACGCGGCGGATCACGCGCTCAACAATACGGTGTTTTTCGCTGGAGGTCAGACGCGCGGTGCGCATGTCTTCCGGAATATCCAGCGGCAGGTAGAGCGAAGGCAACACCAGTTGCACGGCTTCATCCCACGGGTTATCGGTGCCGTGGCCGTACCAGATATTCGCCGCGCTGAAGCGGCTCACCGACCAGCGCAACATGTCCTGAATGGTTTGCAGCTCATTTACTGCTTCATCAACGAAAATTTTATCCACGTATTCCTCCAGGGCATGATCGCAATAATTTCGGCGGCTAGTTTGCCATGAAGATGACGATAAATCAGCATTCACGCGCGGTGAGTGAGGAAAAATACGTTTAAAACGATCGATTGTGCTACGAGTCGGGTAAACTGTAGGAAAATTAGAAATAGAGACAGTTAAATGAAAAAGAAAACAACACTTAGCGAGGAGGACCAGGCGCTGTTTCGCCAGTTGATGGCGGGGACTCGCAAGATTAAGCAGGACACGATTGTCCATCGACCACAACGCAAGAAAATCAGCGAAGTACCGGTCAAGCGGTTGATTCAGGAGCAGGCCGATGCCAGCCATTATTTCTCTGACGAGTTTCAACCATTATTAAATACTGAAGGTCCGGTGAAATATGTTCGCCCGGATGTCAGCCATTTTGAAGCGAAGAAACTGCGGCGCGGTGATTATTCCCCGGAGTTGTTTCTTGATTTGCACGGTCTGACGCAGCTACAAGCCAAACAGGAACTGGGGGCGTTGATTGCCGCCTGCCGCCGTGAACATGTGTTTTGCGCCTGTGTGATGCATGGTCATGGTAAGCATATTTTAAAGCAGCAAACGCCACTGTGGCTGGCGCAACATCCCCATGTAATGGCATTTCACCAGGCACCAAAAGAGTATGGTGGTGATGCGGCATTGCTGGTGTTGATAGAAGTAGATGAGTGGCTGCCGCCGGAATTGCCCTGAATATTTAAAGGTGGACGAGTCTGTCCATTTAGCCTTGAATACTGGCGTCTCAACCCTGGCGATAATGAACGTAATAATCGGGCATTAATTGAAAAACGTAAGCAGCTTTCCGACAGCCTTCTGTGGGCTAATGGCATTGCCCCTTCAGAGGGGCTTGAGGATGACGACCTGCTGCAAGCGCTTATCGACGAATTACTCACCCTCGTCGACGGTTATCTGGCACCTTTCGCTCCCGTGATGGCGAATATTCTAAAAAACTGGATGACCGCATGACATAACGGACAACGGGGCCTGATGGCCCCGTTGTGTGGTGTATACGCTACAGCTCGTTGAGCGTGTACTGGAAGCGGCAGGTGGAATCAATGGGCTGGCGGCTGCTGGTATCAACATGCACCACCATGTCGTGCAGTTGTTTGTCAGTAATGGGATGTCTGTTTGGCGTCACCGTAACATTAGCATTATCGCAGCCTGACGATGAAAACGTGATCATTTGCGCGACCCAGCGACAGTAAGCGCCCTCTTCATTCATTTGCGAGCCATCACATAGTTTGCCGTCTTTCATCAGATAGGTTGAAAGCGTTTTTTCAATTACTCCGCCCGTCGATTGCAAAGACAGTGTTTTCGTTTTATTGATATAGTTTTCATCCCATGAAACATCATACGGCGTAACTGACACGGTTGGGCACACGGACACGGTTGCATTTGGTCCATAATAGATATCTTTATCAACAGAACCGACCACAACCTGGCTGGTGGCTCTGATACTCACTAACCACGGGCAGCCTCCCACATCACCATCGACGGTAATATCCAGAGGCAGCTTGAGACATTCCCAGCGGCTGTCTTTGGCTTCCAGTGCCTCCATGCCCGGACAAAATGAATTATTTACAGTTGTCCCATCTTTTACCGTAATCGTCGGCGCAGGAGAACTGCCCGTTCCTGTCCATGTGCGATTGGGTAAGTTGCCAAGCGTCATAACATAATTACTTTGATAATAGGTACCGTAGTAAACACTCGAAACCTCAGCAACATCAAGATACAGTTCGACCTGACTATTCCAGCCAAACGTAGCATAGTAGATATACACATTACGAAATGTCTGCCCCATCCCGGCCCGACTACCGAGCATAAAAACCATCAGGATCAAAAGACGAAACAGCAAGTTAGTTATTTTCATCTTAAATGTACTCAAACGTTGCGGTTAAAGAAGCGGTAAATTCACCCATCGTCACTTCCCGGCCGCTTTTCGCCTGGAGCCAGGCATTAAAATTCAGATTGTTATTGCCGTTACTCAGCACAAAGGTCGCGCCGCTGGTATTGTTAATCGGCACCGGTGTTCCATCGGTTTTTTCCATGCCAATCCCCACGCCCTGCGCCCCTGAGGACGCATCCAGCGCCAGAAAGCCGGGCTGTTCACTGTCTTCTGTACCGGTCAGCGTCACCCGAACCTCATACTGGGCTGGCCCTTTACAATCTTTCAACTGAAACACTACCGGCACCCGCGCCGACTGCCCGGTCACCATCAGGTCTTTGCGGCTAACGGTGGGGAAATGCACGTCCGCCAGCGACTCGCCCTGAACGACTAACGTGCAGGACTTGCTGAGTAAATTGCCGTAGAAATGCAGGTTGTCAGCCGCCTGAACATGGGGCGTCAGCAGCACCGTCGCCAGTGCAGCCGCGCAGTGAGATATCCGTTTTAGGTTCATTGGTAATCCACCTGTAATGTTGCGTAGGCAGAAAAGGTTCCGTCGCTGAGCGCCGCATCATTGGCTTTCACCGGCACAGCTTGCAGCGTTGGCGGCGTTGACGGGTCAATTTTCAACGGTGTTCCCAGCTTAAACGGCTGGCCGTTTTGCTGTAGCTCAATCCCCAGGCCGCTAACGTCCGTTTCAATGGCGGAATCATCATAAGGGGTTTGGCTGCCCGTCCAGGTCAGGCTCATCTCCCAGGCGTCGTCGCGCACATCGGGGTCACATGTGATGGTGTAAGGCACATCCTGACGGAAATTATCGCCGTTAATGTTGTCGATAATGACGTTGCGAAACTCAACTTCGATCGTCTTACCATCGCTGATAGTACAGGCGGGCGGCGAAACCAGCGTGCCGTGAAAAGTAACGTCGTTAATCGCGGCCTGCACCAGGCCAGCAAAACCGTAAATTAAGCACCATGCGAGTCGTTTCATTGGTAGTCCACCACCATGGTCATGGTCGCGTTAAACTCCGATGCCATCAGTTCCACACCGCTCTGCTTCACCGGAACGGCTTCGAAGTCTGGCTGAGTATTGATGTTGAACGGCAGCCAGCTACTGTTACCTACTGCCACCAGCGAATGATCGACAGCATTCTGAATACGAATGCCAAAACCGCTGATTCCAGTACTCAGCACCGTTTCGCCGTTGATGGTCGTGGTGGTGGCCTGAAGCTGCATTTGCAGGTCGTCGCTGACACTGTTTGAGCAGTTCAGGGTGTAGCCCACTGGCTGACGGTAGTTGGCACCATCAATGCTTTTAATAATCACATTGCCGCACTCCACCACGCTTCCCTTTACCGAACAGGGCGGCGGTCCATCCACCAGCACGCGCAACGTCAAATTGACGATTTTGCCGCCCGCCATTGCCGGGAAAACGGTCACGCCACAGGCCAGCAATAGCGCGGCAGATCCGGTCAGAAAGAACGCTTTCATGTTGCTTCTCCCGTTATCAACCTTTGCTGCTTTGATCTTCATCCACCTTGCAGGTGTTCCCTTCACAACGGAAGATCAGCGGCATGCGCGCGCCGTAGTCGTTGATATAGGTCAGCACCGGGGCGCTCGCCATTTTTGCCTTTAACGGTTGTGACGTTTTCGGTGGCATCACCAGCGGTTTAAACCCGGCGGCGGTCAGCCCTTTCTTCTGTGTGCTGGCATCGCTGATGATGACGTGGTACGGCGTCGGGTTATTGACGGTATAGTCCTGGCCGCTGCGCGTGAGTGTGACCTTAAACTGCCACGGTTTTCTCATGTCAATCTTCTCCAGCGCCTTTGGTCGCCAGAACAGCTTGATGCGCGTTTGCAGCGCAATTTGCAGGGTGTTGGCTTTCCCGGTCTTTGGCGGGATCTCACGCACGTTATAGTAGAACAGGCTTTCGCGGTCCGACGGCAGCGAGTGAATGTCCGGCAGCGCCTGAATCTTCACCTGGCCGTTCATCATGGCGTCAATACGCTGCACCGGCGGCAGTACCGCCAGCGGCGAGGTGATTTTGTTGCCCTTCTCGTCTTCCAGCCAGCTTTGCGCCAGGTAAGGCAGCTTTTCGTTGTTGTTACGCAACGTCACGCTGATCGATTTATCGCTTTCGTTAAACACCAGACGGGTGCGATCCGGGGTGACCGATGCATGCGCCGTCAGGCTGGCGGTGGTAAGCAGTGCCATCAGCGCTGTGCTGACGAGCATTGGACAGGATAATTTATAAGACATTGATCGTTCCTTAATCAGATTATTGAGTTGCTGAAATTGACGTCGGCGCTTCCGTTGGTGTGACTTGCCGCGTCTGGTCCTGAATAACAGGCTTAATTTCTGGCGCTGAAGAATCAGGGGCTGCCGTTCCCTTTTGTTCACACGGCAACAACAGGCCGCTGAACAAATCGGCAGGTAGCGGCTTCGGCAATACGATCTCGCATTGTGCGCTGCCTTCCCAGAACACCATCATATGCTCGCCCGCATTGACCCCCGCCAGATAGACATTGCCTTCATCATCCACAATGCCAACCTGCTGCTGCTCGTCGTTTTTCACTTCCGCGCCAAACGGCGGGTAGCTACCGTCACGCAACCGCAGTACCGCCATCGCTTTTTGCCCGCTGATCACTTTGAATTTACGATAGCCGATTGCGCCTTCCGTCAGAGTCGCCTGCACCACCGACTGGGTGGCTTCCGCATCTTCCGGCAAGTTGTTTAAATCGATATACGCCTGATTGCGATAGTAGTTGTTAATATCGGCGACCACCGCCTTGCCAAACATATTGGTGTACACCGGCGCGCCGTTGCTTTCGACCGGCACGTTGGCAATCCCGTCGGCGTCAATCAGCAGGCGCGTGCCGCCCATGTTCTGGGTACGGTGCAGCGCCCCACCATGCGCGGTCAGCGTTGCCCCGCCCTGTAAGGCGATCCCCGCCGAACGGTATTCCCCTTCATGGTAGTTGGCGCTGAGATCAACCTTCGCCAGCGAACCGTCGTGGCTCAGATAACCATCCACGCTGCCGTGCTGCTCGCTGGTGCCAACGTTAACCTGGTAGTGCGTTGCGTCATCGACGCGCTTAAAGTAACCGACCTGGCTGCTGTCCGACCCGCTGCCGTAGGAACCGTTGTAGGTCACGGTGCTGCTGTCGCTCCAGGGAATGCTCATACTGAGGTACATCCCCTTATCCGCATTATCGTCATATTCGTAGCGATAGCCGGTCACCGAGATGCTCATGTTGCGAATGCTCCCCATATTAAAATAGTGGGAAAACATCAAGTTATAGTTTGTCTGTTCCGGGCGATCCCAGTAAGTACGATGGGAGTAGTTGAGATAGATCGAGACACCCGCAGCGGCAAAGTTCTGGTTATAGGTGATCGTATACATCTCTTTGTCGTTACCGGTCCGCGCCATGTCCGACTGGTTCGCGTCCAGATACTCGCTCATGGTCATGAAGTTCTTTTCAGAAAAACGGTAGCCTGCAAAGGTGACGCGGCTGTTGAGTTCGTCAAAGTCTTTGGCATAGCTCACGCGAAAGGAGTTGCCGTCCAGTTTTCCTTTGCCGTATGCGCTGTCATGATCCAGGTTGACGTGCGAGTGAGTCACATCGAACGCCAGCGCGCCAAACTGTGCGAGGTCGCGCCCCACCCCCATCGCCGCCGACTGATAGTGTTTATCTGCCAGCGCACCACCGTAGAGCGACCAGCCATCTGCCACCCCCCATGACGCTTCTCCGCCGGAGAAAAAGCCGCCTTCGGTCTTGTGGTTCCAGTCTTCCGGACGCCCCATCATCACTTTGTAACGCACCTGCCCCTGGCGCGTGAGGAATGGCATAGATGCGGTCGTAACGTCATATTCCTGCACCTGACCATTCTGTTCTTCAACGCGGACGTGCAGTGTGCCGGAGACGGAGTCGCCGATATCCTGAATGCGGAATGGCCCGGCTGGAACCTGGGTTTCGTAAAGTACCCGGCCCATCTGGCTAATGGTGACTTTTGCACTGCTGTGCGCCACGCCGGAAACATCCGGTGCATAGCCGCGCAGGTTGGGCGGCAGCATTTGGTCATCGGTGCTGACGCTGCTGCCGATATAGTTAAAGCCGTCGAAAATATCGGAATTGAGATAATCTTCCCCCAGCGACAGCTTCGCTTTTAAAGAGGGCAAGGCTCGCCAGGCATAATAACGACTCCAGTCCCAGTGTTTACTCGTTGTGCTGTTACTGCTGTCATCGTCGTCATCGTTGCTGCGGGTGTGCTGATAATCACTTTGCCAGTCTGCACGGAAACGCCATGCCCCCAGGTTCGCCCCAACGGTACCGTTGCCGCTGATATCATGTGAGTCCTCGCCCCCCTGCTCCTGGTGGCGAGTTTGCGCATTGAGGCTGTAGTCGGCAATCAGGCCAGGAATACCGTCGTCCCAGCGTGAGGGAGGGTCCCAGTCGCTGCTGGTATATTCGAGGTAAGCCTGTGGCACTGTCAGCAGCAACGCCGACTGGCTTAAATCATTCTCGACTTCCATCCCGTCTAATTGGCCTGGTTTAAGGCATTCATCGTTGTGCGTCCACTGCAGGCTTTTTGCTATCCCTTCTTTCAGCCCCAGCGCCGCCACTAACTCAGGTGTCAGGCAGGCATAGTTTTTTGTTGGATCGTTTTCAGAGACGTACCAGTTAATGTCGTATTCATCAGAAAGGGGTTGTTTATTTATAAATACACGTAAATTATATTTACCCGCGTCGACATACCCTTTTTTTGAAAACTTACCGAGATCAATTTTCGTATCGCCCTTTAACTCAAGGAAACGGGGGTCAAATTGAATTGAATCATCAGCCCATGCATTGACTGACCCACCAGAGATTGCCAGCGCAATATAGCAGGCGATTCCCCGCAGCCGAAAATTTGAGTGATTAGGCATACACATATCCGTTTGTGAAACAGTCGTAAATCTGTTGCGTGTTGAATAACCCCACAGCAGAACGCTGTGGGGTTGTCACATCAGAGATAGGTAATCTGGAATGTGGTCAGGGTTTCGAACTGGCCGAGATCCGGCGCATCGGTTTCACCCACCAGCCAGGCTTTAAAGTTCAGCGTTTGCTTGTCTTTACCCTTGCTGGTTGAAGTATCCATCACGATTGGCTGAACAATCTTTTCGCCCACTTTATAACCTTTGCCATGGGTATCGCCGATTACCAGGCTCACGTGGTTCATGGCAACACCGCTGTCAACATTGAATAACGCATAGTTATCTGCGTTGGCTGGCCCCGCGTAGTTAGTGCCGGTGAACGTGGTCTCCATGTTTGTTTCAGTGGTAAACACGCAATCCTGTAAACGGATCTGGAAATCTTTCGGTGTGGTAGTGCCACCGCCGGTCAGTTTAGCCGCACCGATGTCACCCATATCGACTTCCAGTTTGTGATCGTCTGGAACGATAGAGCACGGGGAGTCTTCAATGGTGCCGTAGAAGCGCGCGGTACCGTTGTTGCCTGCTGCAAAAGCAGAACTGGAAACAACTGCGCCCATGACCATCGCCGCAGCAATGGCTGTTTTGGCAAACTTACTCATTATTTGTCCTTAAATCATTAAGAGTTATAATATAAGCACCTGACATAAAATTAATATATGTCATGTCCAATACTTATAGTTAGCCATTGAACATATACACTCCAATATAATCATAGAATGTAAACAAGTATTCTCTGGTGTGTCTGTATCTTGGTCTTATCTATAAAAAACTCAATTTAGTAATACTTAAACTCTCATGTAGATTTTATTAATTAATACATCATCAAAATACTTTAACCAATTTCCAACAAAAAAATATGCGAATTATCAACAAAAAACAAACCATTATAATCAACGGAAATGAATTGATTATAAAGCACACTAAAAAAATTATAATGACCTTGCCGTTATTTATTGCTAAAATTTAATATTAATTAAATCAATAAATATATATTCAAGACACAAAACCATTATCTTCTTTATTTTATTACGGGATTCAATAATGGGAAAATATAATAACTATCGAGAGTTGTTAAATATTAACAACATTTAGACAAGAAAAAGAATGATTGTATGACGGAGAAACTGCCCGGTGTACGCGCACGTAACCGGGCATTGATTGCTTAAATTGCTTTTGCCATCTTCAAATTACAAGGGCTCATTTGCCAGTTGAATTGGCCTTTTCCGCTTTCATCAAGCGTTACGCTGGCAATCGCTGAAGTGGTAAACATAGGCGGCGTTTCGCCCGGACATAACTCGGCAACCAGATACCCGACTAACGGTAAGTGGGAGATCACCAGTACCGAAGCAACACCTTCATTGGTCAACGCCTGCAAATAGGCGCCGACCAGACCAACATCGCCGCAGGGCGTTAACTCCGGCAGAACTTCTGCACTGGAAGGCAGGTTCAGACAATCCCCTACTTCTTCCAGTGTTTGCTCGGCTCGCAGGAACGGGCTCACCAGAACGCGTTCGATTTCCACTTTTTGACCTTTCAGCCAGTTCGCCATCAGGCGAGATTCGTCACAACCGTTAGTAGTCAGAGGACGAACCGAATCACTGGCGGCATCGAGGGCTGCGTCGCCGTGACGCATGATAAAAACTTGCATATTGCACCGCTTTTGTTAACCAGATTCGCCCGTTTTCTTTCATCTGAAACCAGAGAAAGAAAACGGTGGCCGGCATTGTGCCTTATCCATTCACCGAATGAAACGCTGTTTTTTACCTCAATGGCGTAAGTATAGTCAATATGCGTTTACATTTTGAGCAACACTCCGCCATTCAGCGCGGATTCATATAACTTTGACCTTCTTATTGCAGGTCAGTTGCAGTTGTTTTCCAAAAACTTTCCCCACGCTCGCTCATCTCAACTAAACGATTGCAAGGGGTAAAACGGGAACCATACTGCGTGGCCAGTCGTTGCATTATTGCAACCACTTCGCCTGCGCCGAGAGAATCGATATAGCGGAACGGTCCACCGAGAAATGGCGGAAAACCAATGCCAAATACCGCGCCAATATCCCCGTCACGCACGCTACGGATAACCTGCTCGTCCAGACAACGTACTGCTTCATTCAGCATCAACATCACACACCGTTCAGCAACCTGCGGTGCGGAGAGTCGCCCCTGCCCTTGTGCGCCAATGAGCGGGTAAATGGCGGGATCGACCTGTTTTTTGCTTTTACGCCCTTTCTGACCATAAAGATAGAAACCCCGGCCATTTTTTCTGCCTTTGCGATCGTCGTTCAAAATTGAAGAAACAACATTTGCAGGCGCGCTAAAACGTTCTCCATAAGCGGCTTCCAGTACAGGCATAATTTTAGTCCCGGTGTCGATTCCTACCTCATCCAAAAGTTGGATTGGGCCTACCGGAAAACCAAATTTCACCAGCGCGGCATCGATATGCTCAATACGCTCGCCTTCGGTCAACATGCGGATAGCTTCATTGATGTAAGGCGCTAAGATGCGATTGACGTAAAACCCCGCTTTGTCACGCACGACAATTGGCGTTTTGCCCTGTTTTTTCGCCAGTTTTACCGTGGTGGCGATGGTTTGCGCCGATGTACTCGCATGAGGAATAATCTCCACCAGCGGCATTTTTTCCACCGGACTGAAGAAATGCAGGCCAATAACTTGCTCAGGTCGCGCGGCGTGAGCGGCGATATCGCCAATCGGTAAAGATGACGTGTTCGAAGCAAAGATGGTATGAGTAGCGCAATTTTGCTCCACTTCCGCCACCATCTGTTGTTTTAATTCGAGATTTTCAAACACCGCTTCAATAATCAGATCGCGATGGGCAAAGCCGCAATAGTCCGTCGTTCCGGAGATTAATGCCAGCTGTTTGTCACGTTCGCTGGCTTTGAGATGACGACGGCGAACTTTGCCCTCAAGCTGATCCCAACTGTACTTCAGCGCATGATTTATGCCCTGCGGGTTGATATCTTTAATTCTGACCGGAAGCCCCGCTTTACAAGCAGTGACATAAGCAATACCGCCGCCCATCAAGCCACCACCTAGAATCCCCACGCTGTTTAATGGCGCAGGCGGCGCATCACTGCCGGGATCTTTTTTCACTTCCGTACTGGCAAAAAAGATATTGCGCAGCGCCTGCGATTGCGGCGTCATCGCCAGTTCGCCAAACGCCCGTGCTTCAGCGTCATAGCCGCTGCTGGTGCCCTGCGCTAATCCCGTTTCGACAACCTCCAGGATGCGTTCTGTCGTCGGATAGTTACCTTGCGTTTTGTGTTCTGTTTTCTTACCGACCATTTTGAACAGCAGCGCACGACCTAACGGCCCCGCCAGAATACGCTCGCGTACAGGTAGAGGGCGTGAAGATGGGCGATCCTGCTTTGCCAGCTCAACAGCGGCTTCCAGCAATATGGAGTGCGGAACGACGTCATCCACCAACCCCAGCTTTACCGCCTGTTTCGCCCGAAGTTGTTTTCCGGTGAGGATCATCTCTAATGCTGTGCTGACACCTATCAGGCGCGGTAAACGCTGGGTACCGCCTGAACCGGGTAACAATCCAAGTTGTACTTCAGGCAAACCGAGCACCGTTTTAGGATCGTCAGTACAAACACGACCGTGGCACGCCAGCGCCAACTCCAGCCCGCCGCCCAGGCAAGCGCCATGAATAGCCGCGATAACCGGAATGGGCAAAGCATGAATCTCCGCCATTAACTGTTGCCCCTGCCGCGCCAGTACTTCCGCTTCTTGCGCCGTTTTGCAGTTGCCGATCATCTTGATGTCTGCGCCAGCAATGAAGTTGTCTGGTTTCGCGGAGACAAACACCACGCCACGCAACTCTTTGTTTTCACGGAGTTGCTTAATAATGGCGCGTACCTGCGAGGCAAATTCCACCTTCAGGGTATTCATTTTCTCACCCGGTACGTCGATGGTGATGATAGCAATGTTGTCCAGACGAACATTAAGGGTAAACGCTGATGCCATTTCCATTATTCCGCCTCCAGAACCATTGCTGCGCCAAGCCCACCCGCAGCACAGGCGGTCACTAAACCAAATCCACCGCCACGACGGCGAAGTTCATGCAATGTCTGGGTAATCATCCGCGCGCCGGTCGCTGCGAAGGGATGTCCATAAGCAATCGAACCGCCAAGCACGTTAAATTTGCTATCGTCCACTTCGCCAGTGGCATGTGCACGCCCCAGTACGTCGCGAGCAAAACGTTCGCTGCCAAGCAACTGAATATTGGCCAGCGTCTGGGCGGCAAAGGCTTCGTGCATATCGATCAATGTCAGATCGCTCATCGTCAATCCGGCACGTTCCAGCGCCAGCGGTGTTGACCAGGCTGGACCGAGCAACATGTCCTGCCAGACATCTATCGCAGTAAATGCGTAGCTGCGCAGATACCCCAGCGGTACCAGCCCTAATTCTTTCGCCCGGGATTCAGTCATCAGGATCACCGCTGCCGCGCCATCGGTCATCGGCGTACTGTTCGCCGCCGTTACCGTCCCGTGTTTACGATCAAACGCCGGACGCAGCTTTGCGTAATCAGCAAGAGAGGAATTACCGCGAATATTGTTGTCTTCGACAAGCGGTTGTTTATAAGGGGGGATAAAGGCAGTCATCACCTCTTCTTTGAGTTTACCTTCTGACCACGCCTGAGCGGCACGCTGATGCGAACGGTGCGCCAGTGCATCTTGCTGTTCTCGGGTGATGCCGTAGGTTTTCGCCATTTGCTCTGCGGTGTCCCCCATCCGTAATCCAGTGGAGTATTCCGCCACTGCCGGAGGCACCGGCATTAAGTCACGCAAACGTAAGCGAGAAAAAAGTTTCAGGCGCTGGCTCATTGTGCGGGCTTTGTTGACATCAACCAGTACGCGCGCCAGTTTTTTACTGACGCCAATTGGCAATACGGAAGAGGAATCTGCCCCACCGGCAATCCCCGCTCGAATAGTTCCCGCCATCAGGCTTTCTGCGACGTTTGCAACCGCCTGGAAACTGGTAGCGCAAGCGCGGCTAACGCTGTAAGCATCGGTATGCACATTCATTCCAGTGCCAAGAACAATTTCACGGGCAATGTTGGGCGCTTCCGGCATTTGCACAACCTGACCGAAGACCAGTTGTTCAATCACTTCAGCGGGGATCTCGGTGCGTGCCAGCAGTTCGCCTACCACCATCTTCCCTAAATCAACCGCGGGAATGCCATGAAAAGCCGTCGCCTGTCGGGCAAAAGGCGTACGTAAACCGCTAACAATGGCGATACGATCGCCCTGGCGGGTAACCAGCGGTAAAACCTGACCCATAACACTCCCCTGTAAAAAAATAAATAAAGTAGTCTGACCTGATCATAGTCTTAACCATTTTTTTACATTTAGCCAAGTGGAGAAAAGGGAAAGTGGGAGTTATGACACAGAGAGAAAAGAAGAAGAGAAAAGAAGAAGAGAAAAGAAAACGCCCCTGCCAGCAACTGACAGGGGCGTATGTACCCGAGAGGAATTAACGCAGACCCAGCTGGAAGATCAGCATTTCAGCTTCGCAGGCAAAAGTGAAATCGATATCCAGGCGCACACCGTCAGACTCTTCAGTGAAAGTCGGGGTGATTTTGCACGGTTCGGATTCCACGCTACGGGCTTTTTCAGTCAGCGCCGCCAGCGTTTGTTCTGCTTCTGCGCGGTTTGCAAACACACGGCTGTAAGACGCGGTGCAGTCGGAGTTGTCCATAATGGTGCCAACATCCATACAGCAGCAAACCGGGGTTTCATCAGCACTACATTTACTCATCGTTGATTTCCTCTGTATGTGCACCCAAGGTGCCAGATAAACGTTGTGGATATTTTACGCTTCCGGAAAGTGCTGCTCCAGTTGTTAATTCTGCAAAATCGGATAAGTGACCGAAATCACACTTAAAAATGATCTAAAACAAAATTCACCCGAATCCATGAGTGCGCCACCTCCCAATTTTGCCAGCTGGATCGCGTTTCTTAGATCATATCTGAAAAAAGATAGAAACATACTTGCAACATTCCAGCTGGTCCGACCTATACTCTCGCCACTGGTCTGATTTCTAAGATGTACCTCAGACCCTACACTTCGCGCTCCTGTTACAGCACGTAACATAGTTTGTATAAAAATAAATCATTGAGGTTATGGTCATGAGCCAGAAAACCCTGTTTACAAAGTCTGCTCTCGCAGTCGCAGTGGCACTTATCTCCACCCAGGCCTGGTCGGCAGGCTTTCAGTTAAACGAATTTTCTTCCTCTGGCCTGGGCCGGGCTTATTCAGGGGAAGGTGCAATTGCCGATGATGCAGGTAACGTTAGCCGTAACCCCGCATTGATTACCATGTTTGACCGCCCGACATTTTCTGCGGGTGCGGTTTATATTGATCCGGATGTAAATATCAGCGGAACGTCTCCGTCTGGTCGTAGCCTGAAAGCCGATAACATCGCGCCTACGGCATGGGTTCCGAACATGCACTTTGTTGCACCGATTAACGACCAATTTGGTTGGGGCGCTTCTATTACCTCTAACTATGGTCTGGCAACAGAGTTTAACGATACTTATGCAGGCGGTTCTGTCGGTGGTACAACCGACCTTGAAACCATGAACCTGAACTTAAGCGGTGCGTATCGCTTAAATAATGCATGGAGCTTTGGTCTTGGTTTCAACGCCGTCTACGCTCGCGCGAAAATTGAACGTTTCGCAGGCGATCTGGGGCAGCTGGTTGCCGGTCAGATTATGCAATCTCCTGCTGGACAAACTCAGCAAGGGCAAGCATTGGCAGCTACCGCCAACGGTATCGACAGTAATACCAAAATCGCTCATCTGAACGGTAACCAGTGGGGTTTTGGCTGGAACGCCGGAATCCTGTATGAACTGGATAAAAATAACCGCTATGCACTGACCTACCGTTCTGAAGTGAAAATTGACTTCAAAGGTAACTACAGCAGCGATCTTAATCGTGCATTTAATAACTACGGTTTGCCAATTCCTACCGCGACAGGTGGCGCAACGCAGTCAGGTTATCTGACGCTGAACCTGCCTGAAATGTGGGAAGTGTCGGGTTATAACCGTGTTGCTCCGCAGTGGGCAATTCACTATAGCCTGGCTTACACCAGCTGGAGTCAGTTCCAGCAGCTGAAAGCGACCTCAACGAGTGGCGACACGCTGTTCCAGAAACATGAAGGCTTTAAAGATGCTTACCGCATCGCGTTGGGTACCACTTATTACTACGATGATAACTGGACCTTCCGTACCGGTATCGCCTTTGATGACAGCCCAGTTCCGGCACAGAATCGTTCTATCTCCATTCCGGACCAGGACCGTTTCTGGCTGAGTGCAGGTACGACTTACGCATTTAATAAAGATGCTTCAGTCGACGTTGGTGTTTCTTATATGCACGGTCAGAGCGTGAAAATTAACGAAGGCCCATATCAGTTCGAGTCTGAAGGTAAAGCCTGGCTGTTCGGTACTAACTTTAACTACGCGTTCTGATAACGCGTTAGCTTAATAAGAAAAAAGGTGAGTTTTGCGACTCACCTTTTTTGTTTGTTTCTTATTCAGAATCGATATCTTTTAAATCATCCTGAATCGCTTGCGCGTTCGGATTTTCCTGCGGTTTGAGTTCACCGCCATTAGCGATGAAATCATGACGCTGGAAGTACGCTTCACGCACCATAATATAAGGATCGGACGACTGACGCAGCAGACCGTCGGAATCCAACAACTGCGCACGAGTTTCTATCCCTTCAAGCGTCCATTTACCCACAGACATCGGCCAGGTCAGCCAGGAAAGAACCGGGTAAAGACTATCCGCCATATCACCACCGTCATCACGCAGCGTGAAGCTACCGTAGAACGGTAACTGAACGTACGGCCCATAACCCACACCATAATGACCAAGCGTACTACCGAAGCGGTGAGGTTCAGTCCGTTGCAGTTTCGGGTTCGCCATCCCTGCAACATCAATAAAGCCGCCCATTCCCAAAATGGTATTCAGGAAAAAGCGGGTAAAGTGGACCATCCCCTGATAAGGGTCGCCCTGCAAGAAGTAGTTAACCATCACCGCAGGTTCTTCAAGGTTGCCGGTAAAGTTGCTCAAACCGTTACGCGCAGGTTGCGGAACATAATCACGCCAGGCGACAGCGACCGGTCGAACAATATACGGGTCTAATACATTGAAGTTGAAGTTGTACATAGTGCGGTTAAACCCTTCTAACGGGTCAGAACGCCCTTGCTGATCTGTACCGGAACTCGCACACCCCACCAGAAGCGTAGTTCCCAGAGCAAGCGCCGACAGGCGAAGCTTCATAAATGTCTCCCTGTTTTTTTATGGCTTATGCAGTTTGCCATCCATGACGGAACGATACCGTATCCGCCTGTTTAGGTGTGGGCGATTGTAACAGCACGTCAACTGATGTCCAGACGCCCTGATTTGCTGATTTGATCATAGCCTGGTAATCGCCGCCCTGTAGGCTACTTGATTCAATAGAAACAGAAAAAGGCAAACGCGGCCTTTTCTACATTTTCAGAGTAACTCCCGCCAGTTGCGAGCAAAAAAGCCGCTACGCTTTAGCTATACGTGCTAATTCAAGAGAAGAGACCATGGACAACGACAAAATTGATCAACACAGCGACGAAATTGAAGTTGAGAGCGAAGAAAAAGAGCGCGGTAAAAAAATAGAAATAGATGAAGACCGACTCCCCTCCCGGGCGATGGCAATTCATGAGCATATCCGCCAGGATGGTGAAAAAGAGCTGGAACGCGACGCAATGGCGCTACTGTGGTCAGCCATTGCGGCGGGCCTGTCGATGGGCGCTTCGCTACTGGCAAAAGGGATATTTCATGTCGAACTGGAAGGCGTGCCGGGCAGCGTCTTGCTGGAGAATCTCGGTTATACCTTTGGTTTTATTATCGTCATAATGGCCCGCCAGCAATTATTTACCGAAAACACCGTAACTGCGGTACTACCCGTCATGCAAAAACCGACAATGAGCAACGTCGGCTTACTTATGCGGTTATGGGGCATCGTGCTGCTGGGTAATATTATCGGGACAGGTATTGCTGCGTGGGCATTTGAATATATGCCTATCTTCAATGAAGAAACTCGCGATGCATTTGTCAAAATCGGCATGGATGTGATGAAGAACACCCCCAGCGAGATGTTTGCCAACGCGATCATTTCCGGCTGGCTGATCGCCACTATGGTATGGATGTTTCCTGCAGCGGGTGCGGCAAAGATTGTGGTGATTATATTGATGACCTGGCTTATTGCCCTGGGTGACACCACCCACATCGTTGTCGGTTCTGTAGAAATCCTCTATCTGGTGTTTAACGGTACGCTGCACTGGAGCGATTTCATCTGGCCCTTCGCACTACCTACTTTAGCGGGGAACATCTGCGGCGGCACCTTTATCTTCGCGTTAATGAGTCATGCACAGATTCGTAACGACATGAGCAACAAGCGCAAAGTAGAAGCACGTCAAAAAGCAGAACGTGCGGAAAACATTAAGAAAAATGATAAAAACCCGGCATAAATGGCGAGGGTTTAAGCAATCGAGCGGCTGTGTACTTACCCCGTAGTCCATTAGCGGGTATACTCATGCCGCATTGTCCTCTTAGTTAAATGGATATAACGAGCCCCTCCTAAGGGCTAATTGCAGGTTCGATTCCTGCAGGGGACACCATTTATCAGTTCGCTCCCATCCGTACCAGTCCGCAAAATCCCCTGAATATCAAGCCTTCCGTAGATTCACAGTTCGTAATGGTTCGCGTCAGATCGTTGACAGCCGCACTCCATGACGGGTAAAAAGTGGATAAAATAATTTTACCCACCGGATTTTTACCCATGCTCACCGTTAAGCAGATTGAAGCAGCAAAGCCGAAAGAAAAACCATACCGCCTTCTCGATGGTAATGGTCTGTACCTTTATGTCCCTGTATCCGGAAAAAAGGTATGGCAGCTTCGCTACAAGATTGACGGTAAGGAGAAAATCCTGACCGTCGGAAAATATCCGCTTATGACTTTGCAGGAGGCAAGGGATAAAGCATGGACCGCGAGGAAAGACATCTCGGTTGGCATCGATCCTGTAAAGGCGAAAAAGGCTTCGCCTAACAACAATTCCTTTAGTGCGATTTACAAGGAATGGTACGAGCACAAGAAGCAAGTCTGGTCTGTAGGCTATGCAACTGAACTTGCCAAAATGTTTGATGACGACATTTTACCCATCATCGGCGGTCTTGAGATTCAGGATATTGAGCCGATGCAACTGCTGGAAGTAATCCGCAGATTTGAAGATCGCGGCGCAATGGAGCGAGCCAACAAAGCACGCAGAAGATGCGGCGAGGTTTTCCGTTACGCTATTGTTACTGGTAGGGCTAAATATAACCCGGCACCTGACCTTGCAGACGCCATGAAAGGATACCGCAAGAAGAACTTCCCGTTTCTTCCAGCAGACCAGATCCCTGCATTCAACAAAGCACTGGCAACATTTTCAGGAAGCATCGTATCGCTCATTGCGACCAAAGTTTTACGCTACACAGCCCTAAGAACGAAAGAGCTTCGTTCCATGCAATGGAAGAACGTCGATTTTGAAAACAGGATTATCACTATCGACGCCAGTGTGATGAAGGGCCGCAAGATTCATGTTGTTCCTATGTCAGACCAGGTGGTTGAACTTCTCACTACGCTAAGCTCCATCACTAAACCAGTATCAGAATTTGTTTTTGCCGGGCGCAACGATAAGAAGAAGCCAATCTGCGAGAACGCGGTATTGCTTGTGATCAAACAAATTGGCTATGAGGGTCTGGAAAGCGGTCACGGATTCAGGCATGAATTCAGCACGATTATGAACGAGCACGAATGGCCCGCTGATGCTATTGAAGTGCAACTAGCACATGCCAACGGCGGTTCTGTGCGTGGAATTTACAACCATGCTCAGTATCTCGATAAGCGCAGAGAAATGATGCAGTGGTGGGCGGATTGGCTTGATGAGAAGGTAGAGTGATCCGCCTTAACAACTATCGAAGAGCACAAAGCCTTGTGTGTCTCATAGGCTATGAAACAATCATTTCACATGGTTACTTCACTACTTCCGCACAATATGATATCGTTCACAATCTAAAAACATTAATAATTTATCCATTACCGCGGTTAATGCCCGTCGCTTCCAACGGGCTTTTTTGTAAATTATATTTTTATTACCTTATATTAATATTGGTAATATGTCTGCATGATTTTTTATATTTATTGCGTGAGCTTCGCATGATAGCTGGAGCATCTCTTGTCATCACTAATTAGCTCCGCTTTATCCGTTCTTGCCCATATTATATTTCTTTTTATTATTTTTGCTGGATTACCGGCTGCTGCACACATAGATGGCACATCTTTAGTTACAATACTCCCATACCCAATGACAGATCCGCTTCCAACAGATACCCCTTTCATTATAGAGACATTTCTCCCTACCCATACGTAACTAGATATAATGATATCTTTTGCCCAATTAATCCTTTTTTTGCTATGAATATCAAATATAGGATGCCCATCTGATGCACGCAAAATAACATCTCTTGCTATCATGCAGTCATGGCCAATTGTAACATTGCACTTATCAGTGACGACTTCAAAACCTGCACCTATTGTCGTTCTTCTACCGATAATAACTTTTGAACCTTTTGTTGCGACAATATCACCTTTAATCTTACTGTTTTTATGTATTCTTACGTAATTATTATCACCCCTAAATATTACGGTAAGCCATCGACACTCAACATCATCTTCTATAATAAGTTTGTTATTGTTTCCATTGAACTGAACTTTATTCTCTTTGCTATTTACAAGATCTCCACATACAAAAATATTACCTGATCCATTATCATCAACGGAAAACGAGTCTTGAGTCTTGTGAACCGCCCCGGGAATCCTGGAGACTAAACTTCCTGAGAAAGAGGTAAACAGGATGACTAAAAATACTCGTTTTTCCCCCGAAGTCCGTCAACGGGCAGTCCGTATGGTTCTGGAAAGTCAGAGCG